>NZ_DATMYK010000001.1:0-3158 GCF_035560995.1 Humidesulfovibrio sp.
CCAGATAGGTCAGGTACAGTAGCTTCAACTCGGCTCCATTGTTTGTCGTGGCCCAAATCGTTTGGGCGCGGCTGGCGCTTGTGCGTTTCGACGCGGGCTAGCGGCGCACAAGATAGTGGCGGAGCCTGGCCATGACCTCAGACGACATCCAGGCCACGGTGTTCATGAAGCCGCCACGGAGCGCATCCCCTGGTCCGGGCCTGCCGGTGTCCTCACCGTGGATCTGGCGGTGGTGCTCCTGGCGCAGGGAGACCTGGGCCTTGGCGCTGATGCGCTGCGCGTTCTGAACGATGGAGCTTGGCTGAAGCGGCAGGCCGCGCGGGCCGGGGGCGGCAGGGCGCGAATCCATGCGCGGAGCGGGATCTGGAAGCGGGGCGCCCTGCACGCCCGGGTCGGCGGGCGCTTCCACGCCCTGCGCGCCCTCGGCGGCCGGGGACGAGGCGATGGGTCCCGGAACCGCGCCGCCTATGGGCGCGGGCCGGTAGGCCGCGGCCGCCGGCGTGGGTGCCGGCACGGGCACCGGGACTGCCTGCGCGGGCGGAACAGACGGAACAGACAGAGCGGGCGGGGAAGGCGTGGCGTACACGACCTGAAGCGCGGGCCGCGCGGGCCGTATGGGCGCGGTGTCAACCGGGGCGGGCGTGTTGCGCCGCAGGCCCTTCAGGCACTTGGCCGAGATGCCCAGGCCGTTCTTGGCCTCCACCACCTGCGCCACGTCCTCCTCCGTCACTTGCAGCCGCTCGTCGGCGTAGGCATAGAGCAACGCCCCGCCGCACAAGAGGTTGATGGCGCGCGGCACGCCCGCGCTGGCCTGGTGGACCAGGGCCACGGCCTCGGGTGAGAAGATGTCCGGCGAGCCGCCCACCTTTTGCAGACGATAGGTGATGTACTGGCTGGTCTCCTGCGGGCCCAGGGCCGTGAGGTGATAATTCACGGCGATGCGCTGGGCGAACTGCGCGAGCGTGGGGTCGAGCAGCTTCTGCTTCAGCTCGGGCTGGCCCACAAGCATGACCTGCAGCAGCATGCGGTCGTCGCTTTGCAGGTTGGTGAGCATGCGAAGCTCCTCCAGAGCCTCCAGGCCGAGGTTCTGCGCCTCGTCCACGATGATGAGCACCTTGTGCCCGCGGCCATAGGCCTCCAGGAAGAAATTGTTCAGCAGGTCCAGGGCAGTGGCTTTGTCTACCGGCTTGGTGGTCAGCTCGAATTCCGTGAGCAGCATGTTCAGCAGCTGGTCCGAGCTGACGTTGGTCTGGAACACCAGCGCTATCTCCGTGTCGCGGGAGATGAAGCGCCTGATGAGGTTGCGGATGAGCGTGGTCTTGCCCGTGCCGATTTCTCCGGTCAGGAGGATGAAGCCCGCGCCGCTCATGAGGCCGAACTCCAGATGGTCCAGGGCGACCTTGTGCCGCTGGCTCAGGAACAGCAGGTCCGGGTTGGGGACGATATCAAAAGGCGTCTTCTTGAATCCGAAGAAATTATTGTACATGTTTCCTTCGCTCGGTTCGTTGGGCGGCCGATGGCTTCCCCGTGGCTCAGGCTCCCCGCACCTTGTTCAGCACAATGCCGAGCAGGGGCTTGTCCTTCAGCAGATGCAGCGTCTTGGTGATGTCGTCGCTTGAGGTCTTGCCCGCCTCCACCACGAGGATGATGTGGTCGACGAAGGAGGAGAAGATCAGCGAGTCTGGCATGCCCAGCAGGTGCGGGCAGTCGAAGATGACGTAGCGCTCCGGGTATTTGTCCTTCATCTCGCGGACAAGGTGCCGCATCTTGGGCGAGCCGAGGATCTCGGTCGAGACGGTGATGGGCTTGCCCGCGGGCAGCACGATGAGCTTCTTCATGCCGGGATTGACGAGCAGTTCCGGGATGGGCACGTCGTCCAGCAGGTAGTCGGCCAGGCCGCGCTCCACGTCGAGCGACAGGTACGAGGCGACCATGGGCGAGCGCAGGTTCATGTCCACAAGCAGGGCCGTCTGGACCATCTCCTTGGCCATGCTCATGGCCAGGTTGATGGCCGTGAGGGTCTTGCCCTCCCCCTGGCCCACGCTCGTCACCATGATGGTGTTCTGGCCCAGCTCCCGGGTTCTGTGCAGCACCTGCGTGCGCAGCAGGGCGTAGCAGTCGGTGAGGCCCATGTCCTCGCCGTCGGAGAGCATCTGCCCGGGCTCCAGCGTGCCGGAGAACTGCCCCAGCACCTGGGTCTGGGTGTAGCTCATCTCCTCCGGCGCCGGGGGCGGAGTCGTCTGGTGCTCGCCACGGGGCGCGGCGCCGCTGCTGAGCATGTCCTGCCTGGCTCTTTCAAGGGCTTTTGTGATTTTACTCATTCTGCTTCCATGGCCGGCTCGTGCCAGCGGTTCGCTCTGTGCTTGTGCGGTTTCATGGGGCGCCTGCGAACAACGCTAGAGGAGCATGAGCAGCTTCCGATAAGCACTCAGCGCGATGACATCCAACGGGTCGTACAGAAGGTGGACTGCGAGCAGGAGCACCGCCACGGTTGCGGCGACGATGAACAGGGGTGTGGGCCTCCAGCGGGATTTCCGCGCCTGCTCCCTGGTTGGGGCGATGTAGGGTATGACGCCGAGCAACGGGATGCTGGTGAGCGCCATGAGCGCTTCCGGGGTGCGTACGCTGTGATCCAGGGATTCGAGCAGCAGGCCCGTTCCTAGCCCGACGCCGATGGCCAGGACGACGCCCAGCAGAAAGATCAGCATCCGCTTCGGCTTGATGGGCTTCTCCGGCACCATCGGCGGGTCGATGAGTTTGAACTTGTCGCCGATCTGGCTTTCTTCCAGGCCCTTGGACTCTCGGGCCACCATGAGCCGGGAGGAGAGCTCCTTGAACTTCATGCGGGCGGAATCGTAATTGCGGAGCATGCCCTGGTATTCCTGGTCCACCTTGGGGGCGCCCTCCAGGCGCTTCTGGTAGTCTCCCTGCATGGCCCGGACGCGGGCCAGCTCGGACTGCACACCCCGAATGTCGATCTGGGTCGAGGTGACCTGGGACTTGAGGGCGATGAAGGCCGGGTTGGTCGGCTCGTCCAGGGCGCTGGGAGGGGCGTCGGTGTTGCCTTTGGCGCGTTCGATGTTCTTCTTCAGCGCGCTGATCTCTTTTTTCAGGGCCGCGGTATCGGGGTGTTTTTCAGAAACATTTTCTTCCATCTG
>NZ_DATMYK010000002.1:0-4894 GCF_035560995.1 Humidesulfovibrio sp.
CGGCGGTTGCGGCTCCGGCGATTCCGGCTGCGGCTGTTCCTAGAGCGGCTTTACAAAAGAACAAGGCGGCTTCCCCCAGGCATGAGGGAAGCCGCCTTTTCTTTTACTCAGGCCCAGGTTCTAGGCCAGGGCGGCGATGCAGCGGACTTCCACCTGGGCCTCGCGCGGGAGGGCGGCCACGCCGATGGCGGCGCGCGCCGGGCGGTGCTTGGAGAAGAACTCGGCGTAGACTTCGTTGAAGGCGCCGAAGTTGGTCATCTCGGTGAGATACACGTCCACGGTGACCACGCGCTCAAGGCTTGAGCCTGCGGCCTCGACAATGGCCTTGAGGTTGGTCAAAGCCTGGCGCGCCTGCGCGGCGAAGTCCTCGGGGATGATCCCGGTGGCGGGATCGCTGCCGAGCTGGCCGCTCAGGTAGACCATGTTTCCGCAGGTCACCGCCTGGCTGTAGGGGCCGATGGCGGCGGGGGCGTCATTGGTGTGGACGGTGTTCAGCTCAAGGGGCATGTGCGCTCCTGTGTTGGGGTGAAGCCCGGCCATGGATGGTGCGGGCGGCCTGGGGCCGCGCCGGGGCCGGGGCGCGCGGGATGCGCTGTTTCCCCTTCGGTATCCGGTTTGGGGGCAAAAGGGAAGGCCGGAAACCGGAAAAGCGGCCGCACAGCAGCCCGGGAGTGCCGCGCCCGGCTCCAGGGGCATCCCTGGAGCCGGAGCGCGAACGGAGGGGGAGATTTCGGCGTCGGCCCGGCTGGACTCAGGCCAGCAGGCGTGCCGCCTGGTAGATGACCACGGCCGCTACGTAAGCCAGGGCCGTGTTGAAGCTCATGGAGAAGAAGGCCCACTTCCAGCCCGCCTCCTTGGCCATGGCCACGATGGTGACCGAGCAGGGGGCGTAGAGGATGACGAAGGCGATGAGCGCAAGGCCCGCCGCCTTGGAGAAGCTCTCGTCCTGGGAGAGCATGGCCGACAGGGGCGCGGCCTCCTTGGTGTCGATTTCGCCCAGGGAGTAGGCCGTGGCCAGGGTGGACACGATGACTTCCTTGGCCGCGAAGCCGCCCAGAAGCGCGATGTTCACCCGCCAGTTGAAGCCCGCCGGGGCGGTTGCGGCCTCCAGGGCCACGCCCGCGCGCCCGGCGAAGGAATTGCGCAGCGTCGCCTCGGACTTTTCGGCCTCCACTGCCTTGGCCGCTTCCGCCACCTCGGCCGGAACCTCAAGCCCCTGGGCCTTCAGCTCCTCGGCCTTAGCCTCGGCCGTTTGCACGCGGTCCGCAAAGGCCTTGGTCTCGGCCTGGGGCAGCTGCGGGTAGGTCATGGCCGCCCAGATGAGGATGGAAATGGCCAGGATGATGGTGCCCGCCTTGCGCATGTACTCCCAGGAGCGTTCCCAGGTGTGGATGCACAGGCCGCGCAGGGTGGGCATGCGGTAGGGCGGCAGCTCCATGACGAAGGGCGTGCTTTCGCCCCGCACCACAGTGGAGCGCAGCAGCTTGGCCACGCACAGCGCGGCCACCCAGGCGCTCAGGGTCACGGCGCTCATGACCGCGGCCTCCTTGCCGGGGAAGAACGCGGCCGCCAGCATGAGGAACACCGGCACCTTGGCCCCGCAAGTCATGAAGGGCGCGGTGAGCAGCGTGGCCAGCTTCTCCTTTGGGCTTCTAAGGGCGCGCGTGGCCATGACGCCGGGCACGGCGCAGCCGCCCGCGATGCCGCCGGACACGATGAAGGGCAGAACGCTTGTGCCGTGCAGGCCGAAGATGCGGAACACGCGGTCCAGCATGTAGGCCATGCGCGCCACGTAGCCCGTGTCCTCCAGGGCGGAGAGCAGGAAGAACATGATCATGATGAGCGGCACGAAGCCCAGCACCCCGCCCACGCCGGCGATGACGCCTGACACGAGGAGCGAGCGCAGCTGGCCATCTGGCAGGGAGGCGGAGAGGCTGTCGCCCAGCCAGCTGAAGGCCCCCTGCACCCATTCCATGGGCAGTTTGCCCACGGCGAAGGTCAGGGTGTACAGCAGGTAGATGACCAGCGCCATGACCAGCGGCCCGGCGAACTGGTGCGTCAGCACCTGGTCCATGCGGTCGGAAAGGCGGATGCGCTCCACGTTGATGTTGGGATAGCGCACCACCTGCTTGGTGATGCCCGAAATGTAGCCGTAGCGGTAGTCGGCGATGATGGCGTCCGGACTGGTGCCCAGGGTCTTGCGCAGGTGGTCCGCCACCTTGGCGGAAAGGGCCTCCAGCTTGAGGGAGGTGGCCGCGTCGGCCTCGCGCCCGCGCCGGATGACGCTCGGATCGCCCTCCAGGTACTTGATGCCCACCCAGCGCGGCGGCACCTTGCCCTCCATGATGCCCTGGGCCTCCACGATGGCTTCCATCTCCTCCAGCACCGGGTCCAGGTCCGGCCCGTAGGAGATGCGCAGCGGCGTCCAGACCCCGGCGCGCTGCTGCGCCAGGGCGAGGGCGGCCTCAAGCACCTCGCGCTTGCCCTTGCCCTGCCGGGCCACGGTCTCCACCGCCGGGCAGCCGGTCAGGCGCGTCAGAAGCGCGGTGTCGATGTCCTTGCCGCGCTTGCGCACCTCGTCCATCATGTTCAGCGCCAGCACCAGGGGCACGCCCAGCTCCATGATCTGCACGGCCAGGTACAGGTTGCGCTCCAGGGCGTCGGCGTTCAGCACGCCGATGACCGCCGCGGGCCGTTCCTCGATGAGGAAGTTGCGCGCGGCCTTTTCTTCTTCGGAATAGGCGGTGAGGGAATAGGTGCCCGGCAGGTCCACCACGTCGATGGCGACTTCGCCCACGTGGGCGTGGCCCATCTTCTTCTCCACCGTCACGCCGGGCCAGTTGCCCACGTGTTGGTGCGAACCCGTCAGCGCATTGAAAAGAGTGGTCTTGCCGCAGTTGGGGTTGCCGGCAAGACCAATGGTTAAGACTTGTTCAGGCACGTGCTACTCCGCCGCTTCCACCACGATGTGGTCGGCTTCGCTGTTGCGCAGGGTCAGGGTGAAGTCGCGCAGGCGCAGGGCCACGGGGTCCTTCAGCGGAGCCTTGCCGACGACCGTAACCTCCGCCCCGGGGATGAGCCCCATGTCGCGGATTCTGCGTCCCAGTTCACCCTCGGCGCCGATGGAGCAGATGCGGAGTTTCTTGTTCACCTGCGCGCGGCGCAGGGTGTTGCAGGCTTCCATGAGAGTCTCCTTGATGGTGAAAATGCGGCGGTCGTCAGGCCGTCATGTGCCCGGTAAGCGGGCGAAGCTGTAGACCCCTCAGCGGCAGCAGCAGGAACCGCCGCCGCTCATGGGCAGGCCGGGTCCAGCGGGTTTCCCGCCTGGGAGCGGAGCAGCTCCGGACGGGCACGAGCCGCTGCACGAACAGCCGCCGCCACAACAGGAGCCTTTTCCTGTGAACTTCTGGTAGAAGCGCCAGGAAATGAGCCCCCCGGCCAACGCCAGAATCGCGTAGACCACGATGTCTTGCCACATACGCCTGTACTCCTTGTTTCGACGCGCCCACCCGGACCAGCGCCTACACCATCAAGATAGTGAAATTGAAAGTCGATGTCAAGGTCGCCATGCGCCGCCGTGCGTCCCTTGACCGTGTGCGGCACTTGAGCCAGGGGCGGATTTGTGGTTCTATCCGCCGCTACGCCGAAGAGGCGGCACAGCCGTGGAGCCAACATAGAAGGAGAGGACGCATGGGCAAACAGGCCAAACGCGAACGCAAGGAAGAAGAGGCCCAGAAGGGCACGGGCGAGGACTTGAGCCTGACTCCCGAGGACAAGCGCTTTGTCGGAACCCTCAACTATCTGGCGCGCGGCATCATCATCGGCGGGTCCGTCGCCGTCATCATCGGCTGGCTGCTGCCCGAGGCCAACATGGGCCGCATGCTGGGCCTCGGCCTCTTGTGCGGCTGCCTGGCGGGCGTCACCATGAAGAACATCCACGACAGGAAGAAAGGCGACTAGCCGCGCTGCCCGGCAAGCGGAGAGCTGGAATGTTTTTTGCTTGCATTGCAGGCGGCGGTGCGTGCCCGGTGCGCATCTGCCCTGAGTTGAAATGACGCAGGGGGATTCGGATGATATATTCTCACTCGCCCAAGGCCGTGGTGATCGCCGGTGCGCCGGCAGCGGGAAAGTCCACGGTGGCGCAGCGCATTTGCGATGAATGGGGCTGCGAGCTGTTGCGCCTGGACGGGATCAACGTGGAGATCGCCACAAAGCTGGGCATCCCGAATGTGGGGCTCCGTCAGCCGAGCGACATCATCCAGGGCGAGTACAAGTCCGTCTTTCTCCGCACGCTGCGCGAACTCCGGTACCGTAATCTCGTCCTGGAGGGATGCTGGCTCAGCCTCCAGCACATCTTTCTGGCGTTCCAGGAGGCGCTGCTGAACTGCTATGGCGACCATGTGCTTTTGAAGTGCTTCTATCTCAACCCGCCGCGGGAGGTGCGCGAGAAGCAGTACATCCTGCGGCAGGCGCAGCTTGCGAAGCAGGTGGCGAAGTCCAGGGACGACAAGACCTTGGCCCTGCTGAAGAAAGAGCACGAGAAGGGCTTTTGCGGCCGGCTGGAGCCACCTCTTCCCGGCTTCGAGCTGGTGGAGGATCCCGCGCAGATCGTCGCCTCCGTCGCGGAATTGATCGACCGAAAGCATCCGGCCCTGCGCCCCGAGCACGAGGCCCTGTACAAGGCCATCGCCGAGTCGGGCGCCTATAATCCGTTCTATCAGCGTGTAGAGGTTGGCGGGGAGGTCGTCATCGGCGGGTTCACGGACTCGGCGAAGAGCTGGGAGAACATCCTGAAACTTCAGCTTGATTTCACCGGCAAGAAGGTCTGCGACATCGGCTGCATGCTCGGCTACTTCACCTTCAAGTTCGAGGAAGCGGGTGCGCAGGCCTTTGG
>NZ_DATMYK010000003.1:0-11825 GCF_035560995.1 Humidesulfovibrio sp.
GTGTGAGGAGCGTGTCAGCGGTAAAATTTGCACCCGTATTCGTATTCTTCAGTCCTTTTGCTGGCTGCGGGGCCGTGCTCCCGGTTGGGGGTATGTTTCACAGGAGTTGGCTTTAGCGTGAAAACTCAAGGAAGAGAAATAGCGTAAAATTTTCCGAAAAACGATGATTCTAGCAGATTAGCATGTTGAAAATATTCTTCACAAGAAGTTTACCGCCTCAGCGCCAAAGCCGGGAAGCCCCGTTTTTCGGGCCTTCCCCATTCCCATTCTTTACGGCTGTAGCTCACGAAATTGTGATGAACATAGTTAAATCAGTTGGTTGTATTGTAGAGAACGCTCCGGGGCTGCTCGCCGCTTCTGACGACTGACGGGATTGTCCGAAAGGCAGCCGGCGCGTAGACCTGCCTCCATGAATGCGGACCTTTGGCAAAAATTGCTTCTCATGCTCGAAAATCGACTGGAACAGGGGTTATACACCCTCTGGATCAGGCCATTGACCGCGCGTGTCGAGGGGAACACCCTCGAACTGCTGGCTCCCAACGAATTCGTCGCCTCCTGGGTGCGCGAACGCCTCATAGACGTGGTGCGCGAGGCCGCGCAGGAGCTGACCGGCAAGCGCGTGGACATCTCCGTGGCGGTGCGCAAGCCTGCGCCTGTGATCGAGTCCGCCACTGTCGCGCCCTCGCGTTCCGGGAGCAGGCCCGGCGCCGCGCCCGCCCTGGCCCTGCCGCTGGACTACCGGCCCAGGCCCATCGCCGATACCCGCTGGCGCTTCAGTTTCGACGACTTCGTTGTCGGCCCCTGCAACGAGCTGGCCTGCGCCGCGTCCAAGGGCATCTGCAACGATGGTCTGGCCGCGGACCATCTGTTCCTCTCCGCCGGTCCCGGCCTCGGAAAAACGCACCTGCTGCACGCCATCGGCCGGCAGCTGGCGGCCAAAACCAACCGCAGCAGGCTGTCCATCGCCTGCCTCTCGGCAGAGGAATTCGCCACCCGCCTGGTGCTGGCCATCAAGGCGCGGGAGGCCGCGCGCTTCAAGGCCGAGTTCCGCGAGTCCGTGGACGTGCTGCTCCTTGAGGACATCCATTTCTTCCAGGGCAAGGGCAAACTGCAGGACGAGCTGCTCATGACCTTGAAAGCCTTGCAGGCGCGGGGCTGCAAGGTGGTGCTCACCAGTTCCTTCCTCCCGCGCGAGCTGGATCAGGTGGACCCGCAGCTGGTGTCCTGTTTCGCCTCCGGCTTCCTGGCCCTCATGGATGCCCCGGACTTCGCCACGCGTGAGGAGATCGTGCGCCGCAAGGCCCGCAACCTCATGGTCCAGGTGCCCGATGACGTCACCGGCCTTTTGGCCGAGCGTTTGACCACGGACATCCGCCAGTTGGAGAGCTGCCTGAACAATCTGGTGCTCAAGGCCCGGCTGCTGGGACAGCAGATCACCACCGAACTGGCCTGGCAGGTGCTGGAGAACTACGCGGCCCAGTCCTCCGCCCCGGACGTGGAGCGCATCGTCAGCTTCGTCTGCAAAAGCTACGGCATCGACGAGGCCGAGCTCAGGTCCAAAAGCCGCAGCCAGCAGACCGTGCTGGCCCGCAACACGGCCTTCTACCTGTGCCGCAAGCATACGGGCCTGTCCCTGTCCGCCATTGGCGAGCGTCTGTGCCGCAAGCATTCCACCGTGCTCAAGGGCATCATCAACGTGGAGCGCGAGCTGAGCCACCAGACTCCGCTGGGCCGCCAGCTGTCCAGCACCATAGGACGCCTTTCCGCGTAAACCACTCCAAAGAGAACGCCCGCAAAGGGCGAAGGTTATAAACCGGCGCGCGCCGGGTCGGCCCCGCTCCAGGACAACCTGGAAGGGGGGAGGAAGCCGGCCCGGCGCTCTGTCGTTTCCGGCCGCAGCACGGGCCCGCCATTATCCGAATGCATACAGGCGGACAGGCCGCCGGACGCAAGCGTATCTGCCGTCCCTCGGGGCGGCTTCAGGCTGATGTCTCGTCTGGTGGGTGGCCGGTGGAAGCGGAGCGTCAGGAAAGGGTGCGGCTGCCGCGCGAGAGAATGGCCTGGGCCTCGGACTGCGTGAGCCCGCGTCCGGCGGCGATGGCGGCCAGATTGTCCTCCGCGTCGGAGGCGCGCAGATACACGGGCTCAAGCGGCCCGGAGCCGAAGTGCGCCCGCGCGGCCAGGCTCAGCAGGGTCTGCGGGCGCGGCGCATCCCAGTCGCGGTGCAGCAGGCGTAAGGAGGGATCATTCGCAGCCAGTTCCTCGAACACGGGAAGATTGCGGCGCAGGCCCCCGCCCAGCACGAACAGCGGCCGGGGCAGGGTGGCGAGAAAAGCCGGAAGTTCGTTCAGGTGCACCACCTGCGGCGGGATGAGGGCGGACGTGCCCTGGAAGGCCTGGGCATACACCTGCCCCCGGCGCGACCAGGCCAGGGCCAGCACCGCGCCTGGGCAAGTCTCGGCGGCCTCACTCGCCAGCAGCTCCAAATGGCCGATGCCCGCGAGCAGCGCGCCCTTGCCGTCTGACGAACCTGCGGCCAGTCCAGCCGCAAGGCCTTCCGCCAGAGCCAGCGACATGCGCAGGCCCGTGAAACTGCCCGGTCCGTGCACGCAGGCGATGCGGCGGATCTCCCCGGCGCCGAGGCCCAGGCCGTCCAGCAGCTGCCGCACCCCGGGGGCCAGGAATCGCACGCTCTGGCCGGGCACGTTCCATTCCTGGGCGGCCAGGAATTCCGCGCCGCCGTCGGCGTCCAGCCGGCCGAGGGCCAGCTGCAGGCGCTCGTCGGCCCCGTTGAGGGCCAAAAGCAGACCGCCCAGGCCGTGCGGGGCCTGGCTATTTGAACAGTCTGCGCAGGTCATTGTAGGTCGCAAAGAGCATCAGCGCCGCCAGCATGGCGATGCCCAGACGCATTGCGGCCGAGCGGGCGCGCAGGCTCAAGGGCTTGCGCGTGATGCCCTCCAGGCCGAAGATCACCAGATGCCCGCCATCGAGCACCGGAATGGGCAGCAGATTCACGAAGCCCAGGTTGGCCGAAAGCGCCGCGGCCAGGGCCAAAAGGCCCACTATGCCTTCCTCGGCCTCGCGGTTGATGAGCTGGGCGATCAGAATGGGCCCGCCGATGGAATCCGCCGGGACCACGCGCTCGACCATCTTCACCAGGGCCGTGACCATGTTCACGATGGCCCGCCAGGTTTCCTTGCCCGAAAGCTGGAGGCTCTGCGCTCCGGAAAGCTCCAGGGTGATGATCTCCTTGGCGGCCACGATGCCCAGCATGGGGGCGCGCACGGTCTCGCCGAAGACGTTCTTGCGCTCGCGCAGTTCGGGAATCACGGCGATGGTGACGCGTTCCTTGCCGCGTTTGAGCTCCATGTGCAAAGGATTGCCTTCGGAACCCTGCACCAGGTCGGTCAGGTCCTCCCAGAAGGTGATGGGGCGGCCGTTCACCGTAAGCACGGAATCGCCAGGCTGGAAGCCGGCGCGCAAGGCCGGGCTTTCAGGCAGCACCTGTCCGATGGTCGGGGCCAGGCCCATCTGTCCCTGAGTGGCGAAAAGCGCCCAGTAGATGCCCCAGGCCAGCAGGAAGTTGAACACCGGACCGGCGGCCACCACGCACATGCGCTGCCACACGGGCCGCATGCTGAAGAGCAGTTCCTTGGGGATCTGAGGCTCTTCCTCACGCTCCGGCGATTCGCCCGCAAGCATGACGTAGCCGCCCAAAGGCACGGCACACAGGCGGTACTCGGTCATGCCCGCCTGAAAGGAGAAGATTTTGGGCCCGAAGCCGAGGGCGAAGGCCTTGACCCCGATGCCGAGCATCCTGGCCACCAGGAAGTGCCCAAGCTCGTGGAAGAAAATCAGTCCGCCAAGGACCAGCACAACGGCGATGACACCCACAAATGCTCCTTCACGCGCCCGGGTCCGGGCATGTGCCTGTTACTGTATGATTCTCGTCCTCATATAAGCAGCGCTGAGCCAAGGTCCAGACCTCGGCCTATGTGTCGTGTCAGGCCGCCTCACTGTCCCGCGTCCGCGCGCAGGCTTTGCCTCGCGTCGGCGTCCACGGCCAGCAGATCCCCGGCCGTGCAGTCCTCCGGCAGGGCCGAGTGTCGGGAAAGCGCAGCCTCGATGAGCCGGGGGATGTCCATGAAGCCGATGCTTCCGGCCAGGAACAGCTCCACCGCGACCTCGTTGGCCGCGTTCAGCACGGCCGGATGGCTGTGGCTGGCGGCGAAGGCCTCCTTGGCCAGGCGCAGGCAGGGGAAAAGGGTCTCGTCGGCCCGCTCGAAGGTCAGCCCGCCCACCTGGGCCAGGTCCAGCCGGGGCATGCTGAGCTCCACCCGGCGGGGAAAGCACAGGCAGTGGGCGATGGGGATGCGCATGTCCGGCAGGCCCAGGTGCGCCAGCTGCGAGCCGTCCACGTATTCCGCCAGGGAGTGCACGATGCTCTGCGGGTGCACCAGCACATCCACCTGGCTCACGGGCAGGCCGTACAGGTGGCAAGCCTCGATGACCTCCAGGCCTTTGTTCATCAGGCTGGCGGAGTCGACAGAAATTTTTGCGCCCATGTTCCAGTTGGGATGATTGAGCGCCTGGGCCGGGGTGACGGAGGCCAGGAAGGCCGCGTCGCGCCCGCGAAAGGGCCCGCCCGAGGCGGTGAGGATGAGTTTGTGCAGCTCCTTGCCGTCGGCATCGGCGTGGCCGCACAGGGCCTGGAACAGGGCGTTGTGCTCGGAATCCACCGGCAGAATGATGGCCCCGCTTGCGCGGGCCGCTTGGCGGATGAGCCGCCCGCCCAGCACAAGGCTTTCCTTGTTGGCGAGGGCGATGCGCTTGCCCGCCTTCGCGGCGGCGAGGGTGGGCAGAAAACCCGCCGCGCCCACGATGGCCGAGAGCACAAGGTCGGATTCCGGTCCGGCGGCGATGGTTTCGTAAGCCTGCGGGCCCACCAGGATCTCCGGCGCGTAGCCCGCGGGCAGGGCCTCGCGCAGTTCGCGGGCGGCGGCATCGTCCAGCACGGCCAGCAGGGCCGGGCGGAAGGCGGCGGCCTGCTCGGCCAGGCGCGCGGCGTTGCGTGCTCCGGCCAGGGCGACGACATGGAAGAGTTCCGGGTGGTCCTGCACCACGCGCAGGGCGCTGACGCCGATGGAGCCGGTGCTGCCGAGGATGGCCAGACGGCGCGGGAAGGGCTGTTCCGGGGCCAGGGGCGGCCAGGCGGAGATGTAGGACTTCATGGGCGCGGGCCTTTAGGGGAAGAAGGGCACGGCCTGCTTGAACAGGGCGTAGCAGGGCAGGGCCAGAAGCAGGCTGTCGATGCGGTCGAGCACGCCGCCATGGCCGGGCAAAAGCGTGCTCGAGTCCTTCACCTGGAGCCTGCGCTTCAGGGCGGATTCGAAGAAATCGCCCATCTGGGCGCCGATGTTCAGCGCCGCGCCAAGCAAAATCCAGGCGGGCAGCGGGGCCTCGCCCAGGAACGCGCCGTACACGGTCACCGCGGCCACGCAGCCCGTGAACCCGCCGATGCTGCCGGCCCAGGACTTCTTGGGGCTCACCTGGGGCCAGATTCTGGCCTTGCCGAAGAAGGTGCCGGAGTAATAGGCCGCCGTGTCCGACACAGCGGTGGAAAGAAGCACCAGGATGATCTCCGGTGTGGAGAGGCCGAGGCAGAATTGCAGCATCAGGGGCAGGTAGAAGACTCCGCCCATGAGGATGAGTTCGTCGAAAAAGTCCGTGTTCTGCTGGTCCGCGCTGTAGCGGAACAGGAAGCGCAGGGCCAGGAACCAGAAGGTGGCGACGAGCACCCACAGGGCGGCCTGGGGCCCGCCGAGTTTGGCGGCCAGCAGCATGGCCGCGCCAAGGGCCACGCCGGTCATGCGCAGGTTCTTGTGCTCCGGTCCGGGCCGGAACATGGCCGTGAACTCCCACTGGCCCAGGGCGCAGACGCATGCGAGCACCGCCAGCACAAATATGCCGCCCTGCCACAGGGCCAGGGCCACCAGGCCCACGGCGAGGCCAGCGGTGAGGATGCGTTGCTGATGGGCGGATGCTGGCACGTGAGCTCCCTGTTGGAGGACTTGCGCGGAACACTTGGCCCCGCGTGACAAAGGCCTTGTACTCCATTCCCTTTCACCGGGCAACCGTGGCGTTCCACCCCCCTTTCCTCCGGCAAATGATCTATGGTATACGTAGAAAAACTGGTGGGCAAAGCCCAGCGCAACGCGGTGCCAGGCCCAGTGCCCGAAGGGGGAAAGCGCATGACCGAGGAGCTTCAGCACCCGGCAGGAACCTGCCCGGCCACGACTCCAGAGCAAGAGCCCACCAGCCCGCAGGAACTTCAGGAGCAGGTGGCACGGCTGACCGAGCATCTGCGCCACCTGACGGACATCGGCCTGGCCCTTTCCGGTGAGCAGAACCGTGACCGCCTGCTGGAGATGATCGTGAGCCTCGCGCGCTCCATCACCAACGCCGACGCGGGCACCCTGTACATCGTGGACGACACGGGCCGGATGCTCGACTTCGTGGTGCTGCAGAACGACACCATGAACGTGCGCCTGGGCGGCACCAGCGGCAACCCCATCACCCTGCCTCCTGTGAAGCTGTACACGGACGAGGGCGCGGAAAACCACGCCAATGTCTCCTCCCACGTGGCCCTGGCGCGCGAGGTGGTCAATATCGAGGACGTGTACTGCGCGGAGGGCTTCGACTTCACGGGCACGCGCCGCTACGACGCCGCAACGGGCTACCGCTCGCGCTCCATGCTGGTCATCCCCATGGAGAACCACGAAAGCGAGATCATCGGCGTGCTGCAGCTCTTGAACGCCAAGGATCAGAAAAGCGGCGAGGCGACGGCCTTTTCGTCCGTGGGGCTGGCGGCGGTGCAGTCGCTGGCCAGCCAGGCCGCCGTGGCCCTCACCAACACGCAGCTCATCCAGGGCCTCAAGGCCCTGCTGTATTCCTTCATGCAGAGCATCGCCGCGGCCATCGACGCCAAGAGCCCGTACACGCGCGGCCACATCGACCGCGTGGTGGACCTGACCATGCGCATCGCCCAGGCCGTGAACGCCCAGGAGGACGGCCCCTTCAAGGACGTGCGCTTGGGCGAGAACGAGCTGGAGGAGCTGAAGCTGGCCGCCTGGATGCACGACGTGGGCAAGATCACCACCCCGGTGCACGTGGTGGACAAGGCCACCAAGCTTGAGGCCATCGTGGACCGCATTGAGCTGGTGCGCACGCGCTTCAGGTTCATCGGCAAGGCCCTGCAGGCCGAGCTGCTGGAAAAGCTGTTGGAGCTGGCCAGCAATGGAGCTTCCCGGCAGGAAATGTTCGCCGTGACCGAGGAGATGGAGCGGCGCAGGCAGGAGCTTGAGGACGACCTGGACTTCGTCGTCTCCTGCAACAAGCCGGGCGAGTTCATGAGCGACGAGCGCATCGAGCGGGTCAAGGCCATCGCCGCGCGCACCTACAAAGACGGCGAGGAGGACAGGCCCTGGCTCACCGAGGACGAGGTGCGGAACCTCTGCATCCGCAAGGGCACCTTGACCGACGCCGAGCGCAAGATCATCGAGGACCACACCGTGGTGACCATCGACATGCTCTCGCGCCTGCCGTTCCCCAAGCGCCTGGCGCGCGTGCCGGATTTTGCGGGTGCGCACCACGAGAAGCTGGACGGCACCGGCTACCCCAACCGCATCGGCGGCGACCAGCTGTCGCTCCAGGCGCGCATCCTGGCCGTGGCCGACGTGTTCGAGGCCCTGACCGCCAAGGACCGGCCCTACAAGGAACCCATGAAGCTTTCCCAGGCCATGAAGATCATGGGCTTCATGGTCAAGGACAAGCACATGGACCCGCAGGTCTTCGAGCTGTTCTTCCAATCCGGGGTGTACAAGGACTACGCTGCCACGCACATGAGCGAGGCGCAGATGGATGAGGTGCCGCCGCCGACCGCGCCGCAGCCGCCCGCGCAACCCGGCGCGGCCAAGGGGGGCTGAGGCATGGATTTCATCCGCGTGATTTACAGGCTGCTGCTGACCGGGGGCTGGATAAAGTACAGGGGCCTTTTTCTGACGCTGGGCATCGCCACGTGCTTCCTCGTGGGCTGGATCGACTACATCACCACGGACGAGGTCAATCTCTCCTTCGTGTACCTTGTGCCCATTTTTTTCACCACGCTGGCGGCGAGGCGCTCCGGCGGGGTGGCCATGGCCCTGACCTGCGCGGTGGTGAAGGTGCTGACCGACGTGTATTCGGACCAGCCGTACGCCCGCTCGGTCTTCTACCTGTTCAACGGCCTGGGGCTGTTCCTGGCCTTCGGCGTCTTTGCGCTGCTGCTGGACATGCTGCGCCAGGCCTACCGCCGCGAATGCGATGTCTTCTGCAAGGATGAGCTGACCGGGTTGCCGAACCGCTTCACGTTTTTTGAGACAGCCGCCAAGGTGTGGGAGAACTGCCGGGAGGCCGAGGTTCCCCTCTGCCTGATCGTGGTGGACATCGACAATCTGAAGGGCTTCAACTGCGACCAGGGCGAGCACATGGGCGACATGGCGCTGCAGGCCGTGGCCCGCGTGGCGGGCAGGACCCTGGCCGAGGATTGCCCCTTGCACCGCATCGGCGGCGATGACTTCGCGGTCATTCTGCCCGCGCACGATGCCCAGGAGGCGCGGCAAACGGCGGCGGCGTTGCAGGAAAAGCTGACGCAGGCCATGCGTGACAAGAAATGGCCCCTGACCTTCAGTTGCTGCGTCATCGCCCTGGGCGGCAAGGCGGCGGATCTGGACGCGGCCCTGCATCAGGCCAGCGCGCTCTTGCGCGCGGCGAAGCAGAACGGGGAGGGCGCGGTGCTGGTCGAGGCTGGCGGCTAGCCCGGAAGGCTACAGCAGCTTCACGTAATCCTTCACAATGACCTTGAGCCCGAAGCCGGGGAAGTTCACCCGGTACTTGTCCGGCGGAATCTCGGCGATGATTTTGCCCTGCCCGAAGATCTTGTGCTCGCACAGGCCGAGCTTCGAGTGCGCCGCGTCCATGGCCGATTTCGGCGGGGGCGCTGCGGCGTATTGGGCGCGGGGCGCGGCGGCGGCGCTCACCGGGCGCGGGCCCGGCTCGTAGTCCGGCTTGCGCACGGGCTCCGGGCAGATGATGGGCGGCAGGTAGCCGTCGTCGCGGGTCATGGCGCCGGGGCGCACCTGCTCGTCTTTCTTGCGCAAGCCGCCGGTGTAGGTCTCGATGTACCGCTCGGTCAGGGCGTCGGGCAGCTCGGTCACAAAGGGGCTGGGAACGGCGGGCTCGCGGCAATTGTTGAAGCGGTTGAACACCGAACCGGGCACCACAAGGGCCAGCTCGTCCTTGGCGCGGGTGCAGGCCACATACATCAGCCTGCGCTCCTCCTCCATGTCCTCCTGCCTCTGCATGGCCTTCTTGGACGGGAAGCGCTCCTCCACCAGGTCGATGAGGATGACGCCGCGCCATTCCAGGCCCTTGGCCGAATGCACGGTGGAGAGCACCACGGCGTTCTCCGTGCGGTCGTCCTCGGCCTGGGTGCCGTCCAGGCACAGGTCGGCCAGGAAGTCCTCGATGCTCTTGTAGTTCACCACGATCTGCGAAAGTTGCTCAAGCCCGGCCTGGCGCTTGGGATAGTCGTCGGGGTAGAGCGTCACCAGGGTGGGCGCGTAGAAGCTCATGGCGCGGTCCAGGGCCGCGGCCGGGGCGTGGTTCAGCCTGCGCAGGGCGTCCAGCTCCCCCAGAAGCGGGTTCAGGTCCGGGAAGCGCTTCTTGTGCTTGTCCAGCCCCGCCGTATCGCCGGAAAGCAGCGCCGTGGCGATCTTGCCCGCGGTTTTGCCGCCCACGCCCTTGAGAAAGCCCAGCACGCGCTGCCAGGCCAGCATGTCCGCCGGGTTGGCGGCCAGGCGCAGGTAGGCCAAAATGTCCTTCACGTGCGCGGCCTCGTGGAAGCGCACCCCGCCGTATTTGCGGTAGGGCAGCCCGGCGCGGGTGAGGGCCACTTCCAGCGGATAGGACTGGTACCCGGCGCGGAAGAGCACGGCGATTTCGTGCAGGGGGTGGCGGCTGGCCATCTCGGTGATGAGCCCCACGGCCTGGGTGGCCTGAGACTGGTCGCTCAAGGTCTGAATGATGCGCGGGCGCAAGCCGCCGGTGCGTTCGGTGAACAGGTGCTTGTCGAACTTCTGCTGGGCCCCGGCCAGCACCACGTTGGTCAGATCCAGGATGGGCTGGGTGGAGCGGTAGTTCTGCTCCAGGCGGATGATCTTGGCGTTCTGGAAGTGCTGCGGGAACTCCAGGATGTTCGCCACCACAGCGCCCCGGAAGGCGTAGATGGACTGGGCGTCGTCGCCCACGGCCATGACGTTGCCCGCCTCGCCCGAGAGCAGGCGCACCAGCCGGGCCTGCACCAGGTTGGTGTCCTGGTACTCGTCCACCATGACGAAGGGATAGCGGCGGCGCAGGGTGTCGCGGATCTCCGGGTGCTCCAGCAGCAGGCGTTCCAGCTCGAACAGCAGGTCGTCGTAGTCCATGAGGCCCTGGGTGCGCTTGGCCTTGGCGTACTCCTCGGCCAGGCGCTCTATGTCCGCCTGATAGGGCAGCAGGTGGTAGGCCTCGCGGTCCAGAATGCCGCCGATGGTCAGTTCCTTGTTGCGGCTCTTGGTGATGGTGTCGGCCAGGGTGGCGCGCTTGGGATAGGAGCGGTCGCCCCGACCCAGGTCCAGGTGGGCCTTGAGTTCGCCCAGCAGATCCTCGGAGTCCGACCGGTCCATGAGGGTGAGGCCCTGCGGGTAGCCCGCCTCAAGCGCGTGGCGGCGCAGCACGGAATAGGCGAAGGAATGGAAGGTGCCGCCGCTGGCCCCGGTCAGGGGGCGGCCCAGCACATGGCCCGCGCGGTGCAGCATTTCCTGGCTGGCGCGCCGGGTGAAGGTCAACAGCAGAATGTTCTCCGGCGAGACGTGGGTCTCGACCAGATGCGCCAGGCGGTAGACGATGGTGCGCGTTTTGCCGCTGCCCGCGCCCGCAATGACCAGGACCGGCCCGCCCATGTGCATGGCCGCTTCACGCTGGGCCGGGTTCAGCTCGCGCTCGAAATCTATCGCCATTCGCTCAGTCCGTTCATAGAATCAGTCCGCCTCGCCTGTGCTGGGTGCTGTCGTCCTGGCCAAAATATAGCAGCGCCAATCGTCCGGTGTCGCGCAGACGCATGACCCGCCCGTCGTCCTGCGTGTCCGAGAAAAACACGTCGTCCGGGCAGTGCATGCCGAAGCGGCCAAAATGCCCGAATACTTCCGCGCGGTCAAAGCGCGCCTTGAGGTCGAAGCCGTGCTCGGGCACGCAGATGAGATCCGGAGCGCTGCCCGTCCCGATATCCGCCCCATACAGCTCGCGCCCGTCCAGCACCTGCTTCATGACCCTGCGGCCCTGCCAGGTCAAGCCTTGCAGCAGTTGCCGCAGCTCCGCCAGCAGGCCCGGGGCCTCTTCCTCGCGCACTGTGCCCCGGGCGAAGCGCACCCGCCGGTGCAGCACGATGCGCCCCGGATCAAGGGCAAAGGCCCGCGTAGCGTCGCCGATGACGCCCGCGTCCCATTCGTCGCGCGCCGGGCGGCCAAATTTCAAGAACCCGGCCTCGTACAACACGCGGTTCAGATCCACCTCGGTCTCAAGCGCGCAGAAGCCGTGATCCGCGAAGGCGATGAGCCGCTTGGGCTCCGGCAGGGCATCAAAGCGGTCCAGCACCTCGCCCACCAGCTGGTCCCACTCGCGCAGGAAGGCCAGGCAGGCCCCGTGCAGCGGGTGGCCCGCGTCCTGAACCGCGGGGAACAGAAAATGGA
>NZ_DATMYK010000004.1:0-4702 GCF_035560995.1 Humidesulfovibrio sp.
CTCACCGACCTGGCCGACCGCCTGGAGCATTTTCTGGATGCCGGGCTGGGCGCACGGCAGATCCTCACCTATTTTGTGGTGAAAATGCCGCTCATCTTTTCGCAGATTCTGCCCGCGGTGTTCCTCTTGGCCGTGGTCATCCAGGTGGGGCTCATGGTGCGTAACCGCGAAATGATGGCTCTGCGCGCGGGCGGCATGTCCATGGGCTGGTTTATCCGCTTCTTTGTGGTTTATGCGCTGGTGTGGAGCATGGGGCAGCTCATGTTCTCCCAGTTCGTGGCGTCCTACGGCGAACAGGAGGCCTCGCGCATCTGGCGCGAGGAGGTGCGCAAGCGTCAGTTGGACAAGCGGGTGGTCAAGAATCTGTGGTTCCGTGAAGGCCCCTACATCGTCCACGCGGGAGAGGCCCAGCCCACCCAGAGCCGCGTCAACGACGTGACGGTGTACGAGTTCGACCGCGACACCATGCGCCTTGAGCGCATCATGACCGCCAAGAAGGGGCTGGTGGACGAGCATGGCTGGGGCCTGCTCGACATGTGGGAGATTGAGACCAAGGACTTCATGTCCAGCAAGCTGCTTACGCACTTCATACCCCTGCGGCAGGACATGCGGAGTTTTCTGAACGCCGATGTGCTCGATCGTTCTGATTTGCCCCTGTGGCACCTCGGTCAGGTCATTGAGGAACTGCGGGAATCAGGCTCCAATGTGGAGCGGCTGCGCACGGCCTGGCACGGCAAGTGGTCGTACGCCTGCTCCATCGTTACCATGGCCTTGCTGGCCCTGGCCCTGTGCTCGCTCTTCGAGAACATGTACATCAATCTTGTGCTGAGCCTGCTGGTGATCTTCAGCTATTACGGGCTATATGTGCTGGGCATAACCACGGGGCAAAAGGGCCTGCTGCCACCAATGGTCGGGGCTTGGCTGGCCAACATGACCTTCAGCTCCCTGGCCGCGCTGCGCCTGGGCTGGGTGTGCGCCCCGCGCCTCGCGGCGCGCGCCCACCGCTGGCGCGTGGCCATGTCCGGGCGTTTCAGCCGGGCGGAAGGCTAGGCTGCTTGAGGGAAGGACGCTGGAAGGCGTCTAGTCCTGCAGCGTTTTCTCTGGTTCGGGCAAAATTCCCGCGGTCTTGTCCAGAGCGGCCCACAAGGCCTCGCGTCCCTGCTTGCTGACGCTGGAGAAGCAGATGGGCGTGGCCGCGCCCCCCAGCAGGTCGCGCCATTCTCGCTGGCGGGCCGAGGCCTCGCGCTGATTCACCTTGTCGCACTTGGTCAGAACTGGCAGGATGGGGATGCCCTCGTGCCGCAGCCAGCCCACAAGCTCCAGGTCGCTCTGCTGCGGGGTCACGCGCACGTCGATGAGCACGGCCACGGCCTTGAGGCCGGGATTGCTGTTGAGAAAATGCTCGATGAGCTTGCCCCATTTGGCGCGCTCCTCCTGGGAGCGCCGGGCGAAGCCATAGCCGGGCAGGTCCACCAGGGTGTAGTCGCCGGGGGTGATGCGGAAGAAGTTCACGCTTTGGGTCTTGCCCGGGGTGGAGCTGACCTTGGCCAGGGCCTTGCGGCCTGCCAGGCAGTTGATGAGCGAACTTTTGCCCACGTTGGAACGCCCGGCCAGGGCCACCTGCGGCTCCTCGGACGGTTCGAGCTGGGAAATGACGTAGGCGGTTTTGACTAAGTCGAAGCTTCGATTCATAATGCTCCAGGGCGGGTTTTCGCGCACAGCGTGTGCGGCGCTCCATTGATGTTGGCTTTTGGCCTCCGCGTCAAGCCTTGCCCGTTCCTTAAACCCCACAGGTGGCAACCATGAGCACCCGCAAGTACCTTATCCTGAACGGTCCCAACCTCGGCCACATCGGAACGCGCCAGCCGGAAATCTACGGTTCCCAGGGGCTGGACAGCCTGCCCGAGATTCTGAAGCCCATGCTGGGCGAGGCCGTGGGTGAGGTGGAGCTCGTGTTTCACCATTCCAATTTCGAGGGCAATCTCATCGACCGCCTGGAAATGGCCCGGCGCGAGGGCCTGGACGGCGTGGCCTTCAACGCCGGGGCGCTTACTCACACCAGCCTGGCCCTTGCCGACTGCCTGGCCTGGATCGGCCTCCCCTGCGTGGAGGTGCACCTGTCGAACATCTTCGCCCGCACGGACGAGCCCCTGCGTCAGAAGAGCCTGATGGGGAAAAGCTGCATCGGAGTTGTTGCCGGTTTCGGCATTCTCGGGTATGCGTTGGCCGTCCTGGCGCTGGAGCGTCACGCCGCAAAGCTTCAGGATAATAAATAATCAGGCGCGACAAGGACTTGTTCGCCAGAATGCCCCGGAGGTTTAATGTATTCCACGTCTGATTTCCGTCGCGGTCTCAAGATCGAGATGGACGGCAAGCCTTACGAAATCGTCGAGTTCCAGCACGTGAAGCCCGGCAAGGGCGGCGCCTTTGTGCGCACCAAGCTGCGCCACATCCTCACTGGCCGCGTCATCGACGAGACCTTCCGCTCCGGCGAGAAGGTCGGCAAGCCCGACATCGCCATGCAGGACATGCAGTTCCTGTATCGCGAGGGCACTGACTTTGTGTTCATGGACCTTGAGAGCTATGAGCAGAAGAACATCCCGGCCGCCCAGGTGGGCGAGAAGGGCGGCTACGTGAAGGAAGGCGAGACCGTGAAGGTGCTGCTGTACAACGGCGAGCTCTTCGACATGGACCTGCCCGCCTCCGTGGTCATGGAAGTGGTGGAGACCGAGCCCGGCGTGCAGGGCGATCGCGTCACCGGCGCGTCCAAGCCCGCCAAGCTCGAAACCGGCATCATGGTCAACGTGCCGCTGTTCATCACCCAGGGCGAGCGCATCAAGGTGGACACCCGCACGGGCGAATACCTGAGCCGCGAGTGATCCGGGCCTAAGCTACGCGATGTCCGAATCTCGGAAGCCCGCCCCCAAGCGGGGCGGGCGCAATGCCAAGGCCAAGGCCGGGGCGGAGGGTAGACCCACGGACACTGTAAAATTCCGCATGGAGATTCGAGGGCTGGCCTACCTGTTCGTGGCCGCCTTCCTCTTTCTGTGCGTCTTTTCCTTTGATCCGCTGGACCCCACCTTCAACCAGGCCGTGAGCGTGGCTCGCAAGACCGGCAATCTCGCCGGGGCTGTGGGCTCGTACACGGCCGGCGTGCTGGTGGAAATCTTCGGCATCGGGGCCATGGCCTGGCCGCTGATCCTGGCCTACATCGGCATCTCCCAGTTCGCGGAGCGGCTGAAGCTCGGTTGGTTCCGCTGGTTCGGCGTCGGTGTGCTTGTGCTCTGCGTCATGGCCTGGGCCGCCAAGCCCTGGAGCCTTCCGGCCAGCGGGCAGGCCCCCACCCTAGCGGGCGGTGGAGCCATCGGCAAGCTGGCCGTGGGCACGTCCTTTACGTTGCTGAACCCTTGGGGTTCGGTGCTGTGCTGGCTGTTCCTCAGCGCCGTGTCGCTTCAGGTGGGCTTTCAGGTGAGCTGGGGCACGCTGTTCAAGCGCCTGCGCTCCTTCCTTTATGATCAATGGTGCAAGCGCCGCGAGCGCGCCCTGCGCCACAAAGGGGCGGATGCCGGCAAGGCCGCGTCCGGCAGGGCTGACGACGAGCGCCCGTCTTCCCGTCCCTCCTTGCGCCTGTTGGAGCGCTTGAGCGAGCGCTTGTCCGACCGCGCCAGCCGCGACAAGACCCTGGAACCCGGCGCTCCCGTCTCCGCCACCGGCAAGGCCGCTGCCAAGGACGCGGCCCCGGCGTTCCACGCGCCCACGGGCAACGATCTGGTGCTCAAGCCCTTCGACGCCCCGGCCCCGCAGAAGAAGGCCGCGCCCAGGCACGAGCCCAGCGCGGATTTGCCCAACGCGGAACTTCTGCACGAGGCCCCGCCCCAGCAGGCCACCTCGGACCCCAAGACGCTGCAGGCCAAGGCCCGGCAGCTCACCTCCTGCCTGGCGGACTTCAACATCCAGGGCGAGATCCAGCAGGTGATTCCCGGCCCCGTGGTCACCATGTTCGAGTTCAAGCCCGCGCCGGGCGTCAAGATCAGCACCATCGCCGCGCGCAACGACGACATCGCCTTGTCCCTCAAGGCGCTGGCCGTGCGCATCGAGGCGCCCATCCCCGGCAAGGACTCCATCGGCGTGGAAATTCCCAACGAGCGCCGCCAGACCGTGTCCCTGCGAGAGATCATCGAACATCCCGTGTTCACCATGGCCAAGTCTCCCCTGACCCTGGCCATCGGCAAGGACATCCAGGGCGCGCCGCAGATCGCCGACCTGGCCACCATGCCCCACCTTCTGGTGGCGGGCGCCACGGGCGCGGGCAAAAGCGTGTGCCTGAACGGCTTCCTTGTCTCCATCCTGTTCAAGGCTCAGCCGGACAAGGTCAAGCTGCTGCTCATCGACCCCAAGCGCATCGAACTCGCCATCTACTCCGACCTGCCGCATCTGGTGCACCCGGTGGTGACGGACATGGCCCTGGCCAAGAGCGCGCTCGAATGGGCCATGTGCGAGATGGACTCGCGCTACGAGACCCTGGCGCGCCTGGGCGTGCGCAACATCGAGGGCTACAACCAGAAGTTGGCCGAGATGGGCGACAAGCGCCCCGACGATTTGGCCGACCTTGCGCCCATGCCCTATCTGGTCATCGTCATCGACGAGCTGGCCGACCTGATGATGACCGCGGCCAAGGACGTGGAAAACTGCATCGTGCGCT
>NZ_DATMYK010000005.1:0-10599 GCF_035560995.1 Humidesulfovibrio sp.
CTATTTTTGTCTCTTTTGCGGCCAAAAACCCGCCATTTTCATCCGCCCCAAAAAGCGGCGCTATACTCTCGCGCAAGCGGGCCTGACGGAGACCCGCTGCCCGGCCCCGCGCCGCGGCCGCCAGTCCGAGGCACGGACACCTGCGCGGCCGCGCCCCAGGCGACACCCGGCCCCCAGAAACCCCTTTCGACTCTGGAGGACCATCCATGTCCACAAGCATCAGCAATTCCTTCATCGCCCAGTACATGGCCGACGTGCACGAGGCCTACCAGCAGCGCGGCAGCAAGCTGCGCGGCACCGTGCGCCTGAAGACCGGCGTCAAGGGCGCCACCGCCGTGTTCCAGCGGAACGGCAAAGGCGCGGCGGGCAAGAAGACCCGCCACGGCAACGTGCCGCTCATGAACGTGGCCCACTCCACCGTCACCGCCACCCTGGAAGACTGGTACGGCGCGGACTACGTGGACCACCTGGACGAACTGAAGACCAACACCGACGAGCGTCTGGTGGTGGCCAACGCCGGGGCCTACGCCCTGGGCCGCAAGGTGGACGAGCTCATCGTCTCCAAGCTGGGCCAGACCGCCAGCGTAGTGGCCGAGTCCGGCACCGGCCTGACCAAGGCCAAGGTGCTGGAGGCCTTCGCCCTGCTGAACGGCAAGGACGTGCCCGACGACGGCAACCGCTTCGCCGTGGTGGGCGCGCACCAGTGGAACGAGCTCCTGGACATCAGCGAATTCAAGAGCGCGGACTTCGCGGGCGACCGCTACCCCTGGCTCAAGGGCACGGAGAGCCGCACCTGGCTCGGCATCACCTGGATGTTCCACACCGGGCTGCCCCTGGCCGCGGGCACGCGCAAGTGCTTCCTGTATCACCGCAGCGCCATCGGCCTGGCCGAGGGCCAGGAGGTGAAGGTCTTCACCGACTGGGTGCCGGAAAAGGCCGCCCACCTGGTGGACCATCTGCTCTCCGCGGGCGCCGTGCTCATCGACGATGAAGGCGTGGTCCAGATCAACTGCGACGACGACGCCGCCCTTTCCGCCTAACCGCAACCTTCCGCAACCACCCACGACAGGAGATGCCATGAGCTACGATTCCACCACCATGCGCCTGATGGGCGGCGTGCCCGGCCAGCAGCTGTTCCTCTACCGCAGCCCGGACGCCATCGGCGCGGTTTCCGCCTCCGGCTACTTCGACAAGGCCATCGCCGAATACAACCTCGCCAGCGGCGACATCATCCTGGCCGTCAGCGGCTTCGGCGCGCTCAACGTGCTCGACGCCCTGGTGGCCAGCGTTTCCGGAAGCACGGCCACCACGGGCCTGCTCTCCTAGGGGCCGCGGCGCGGGAAATCCCCAAGACCTCCTCCGACGCACACACCCGCGCCAGCTCCGGGCCCGGCCAGGATCACCCCTCCTGCGCCGGGCCTTTTTCATTCGCACTGCGCGGCGGGCGGGCACCCCTGCTTGCCATTTCCCCAACCTTCCGCATATACTGATCATGCTGAAAAAACCCAGGATGGGCCGCAGCGCCCCTCACGGAGCCCACATGAAGATCAGCTGCCTTACGGCGCAAGACCCCGCGGTCCATACCATGTTCAGACCCTTTGCCCTCAAGATGGAGGAAAGGCGCATTCCCTCCATCGTCATCAACGTGTTCAAGTGCTACTACACGCAGATAATGCAGGGCGCGCAGGGCAAAACAAGCGATGCCGACATCTCCCCCCTGCTGGAGGGCGAGGTGCCCGCCTACGCGGACCTGGAAGCCTACTCCGACGCCGGACGCGAGGCCCTCTCGCACACCATCGTCATAAAGCTGAACGGCGGTCTGGGCACCAGCATGGGCCTGGAGCGCGCCAAAAGCCTCATCCCCGTGAAGGACGGCCACACCTTCCTGGACATCATCGTGCGCCAGGCCAAGGTGCTGCGCAAAAAATACAAGTCGCCCCTGCCGCTGACCTTCATGAACAGCTTCAAAACCCACCGCGACACCATGCTCAAGGTGGAGGGGCTGGACAACGGCGACACGGGCATCCCGCTGGCCTTTGTGCAGCACATGTACCCAAAGATCATGGAGGCCGACCTCTCCCCGGCGGACTGGCCCGCCAATCCGGAGCTGGAATGGAACCCGCCCGGCCACGGCGACGTGTACACGGCGCTGGTCACCTCGGGCCTGCTGGCCAAACTGCTGAAGCGCGGCTACCGCTACGCCTTCATCTCCAATTCCGACAACCTGGGCGCGGTCATGGACTCGCGCCTGCTCGGCTACATCGCCCAGGAACGCCTGCCCTTCCTGATGGAAGTGGCCCGGCGCACCCACCTGGACCGCAAGGGCGGCCACCTGGCCAAGCTCAACGACAGCAACCGGCTCATGCTGCGCGAACAGGCCCAGTGCCCGGAAAGCGAGCTGGAAAGCTTCGCCGACATCGAAAAGTACCGCTACTTCAACACCAACTCCCTGTGGGTGGACCTGGAAGTGCTGGAACAGGTCTTTGTCGAAAACCTCATGATGCCGCTGGACCTCATCCTGAATCCCAAGACTTTGGACCCGCGCGACCCGGACTCCCCGCCCGTCCTGCAGGTCGAAACCGCCATGGGCTCGGCCATCAGCGCCTTCGAGAACGCCCGCGCCGTGCTGGTGCCGCGCACCCGCTTCGCGCCCGTGAAGACCACCCAGGACCTGCTGCTCGTCATGAGCGACTGCTATCTGCGCACCAAGCTCGAAACCATCGAACAGAACCCGGCGCGCACCACGCCCATGCCCGCCATCGCCCTGGACCAGAAGTTCTACAAGAAGATCGACATGTTCCAGGAACGCTTCCCCAAGGGCGCTCCCTCGCTCATCAACTGCGAACGCCTGGAGGTGCACGGCGACGTGCGCTTCGGCAAGAACGTGCGCATAAACGGCGTCACCCGCGTCATCAACCGCTCGCGCAAGCAGGTGCGCGTGCCCGATGGCGCTGCGCTGGAAGGCGAAGTGCTGTACGCGTAGGGGGAAGGGACAGAGAGAAAGGGAAGAGAATATTTTTTCCAGGGGGTATGCACCCCCTGGACCCGCAGGGCAAGCGAGAGCGCCCGGGCCGAGTTCCACTCGGCCCGGGCGCTCTCGCTTGCGATGGTATCGGGATGGGGACGTCTCCAGTGCCGTCTCTGACGGAATCCCGTTTGGAAATCCTTAATCGTTGCCCTGCTCAGCTATCCATTCTTCCAGCGCACCCGACTCTCCCTCTTTACGGAATCGCCGCGACGGCTTGATGGCTTCCTCTTATTGGAGGCTGCTCCCTTCCCCCTCCTCTCACTTTCCCGAAACCGGGCGCTTCCCACACAATTCAGGCGGGGCTGTCCCGGCGAATGTGCGGGAGCTCACCGCCGCCCACACGGCCCCATCTCGCCGGACCTTTGTCCGGCGGACACGCGGGTCCAGGGGGTGCATACCCCCTGGCGAGGTCAAGGGGCAGCCCCCCTTGCCGCATCCCGGCTACCTGGCCAAGGCCCTCCGCAAACGCTCGGAGGGGTCGGCCTGGGCAAGGGCTTGGTCGAACTCCTGGTCCTGCCCCAGGCTTTGAGCGAGGTGCGCGGCCAGACGCAATTCTTCAAAGCCGGATTTTGGCCGAAAGGTTTGCAGGCAGACGCGGCCGAGTTCAAGGCTCACGCGCCAGTCCTCGCGCGCGCGCAGGCTCAGCTCGGAGAGCAGCCCCAGGCGCAGCACCTCGGCTCCCGGCTCGCGGGCAAGACCACGCGTGAGGGCGCGCAGGGCTTCCTGCTGGCCGGGGTGCAGGTGCAGGGCGCAGTGCAGGCATTCGTTGGGGCTGGCGGGCAGGTGCTCCTCGGCGTCAAAGGCGAAGCCGCCGCGCGCGCGGACTCCGGCCTCATCGAGACGCTGGGCCCAAGCCAGAAGCAGGGGTACGGGGCCTTCGGAGTTGTTGGGCGGGGTGATGCCGGCGCGTGCGGAGAAACGCAGGGCCGCGGCCATGTCTGGCGTGCCTTGCCCGGGCTGCCCCAGGTCGAGGAGGCACATGGAGCAGGTGAGCGCCAGGGCCAGGCCGTGCCCGTGGCGCAAGCGGGGATCGGGCTCAGGGGGCAGCTGGACGTCCAGGGCGTGGAGGAGCGCGGACAACTCGTTCGGACGTTTCAGGCGCTTCAGAGTATGGGCTAGACGCAGGCGGGCGCAAAGGGCGAGGCAGGCGTTTTCGTCCAGGCGCGGCAACTGAGCCTGGACGCCGGGCAGGGTGGCCAGCCGTTCGGCCACGGCCTCTTCGCTGCCGGGCAGGCGGCCGGCCTCGCACAGGTTCGCCAGGGCCAGGGTGAGCCAGAAATGGGCGTCCTGGCTGGCCAGGTGCTGGCGCGGCGCCTCGGCCGCCTCGCGCAGGATGGTTTTGGCCCGGGCCAGGGGCAGGTGCTCGGCCTGGGCGCGCTCCCAGGCTGCGCGGCCCAAGGTTTCGGCCAGGCGCGGGCTTTTGGCCAGGAGCTTCAGGTTCTCTGCCAGCTCCAGGGCATCGGCGCACACAAGCATTTCGCGCCCGGGTTCGAACAGCTCGGCCTGTTCCGGGCCAAGATCCTGCGCCAGCACCACGCAGCCGCAGCCTGCGGCCTCGAACAGGCGGAAGTTCACCTCGCCGGTGATGGACTCGTTGGGCACGGCTTTGGTGTGACGATAGAAGTCGAGCATGGCCGGGAAGTCGAGGTTGTCCTCCAGAGCGAAATCCTGGGGCGCGAGTTCGCGCATGAGTTCGGCCAGCCAGGTGCGCGCGGGCCGGGTGGGCCCCAGGCGTCCCACGAAGCCCGCCAGACGGCTGCGCTCGGCAAAGGGCAGAAAGGGGCCTTCCGGGGCGTGCCAGGGCAGATGGCGCAGGCGGGGCGCGCCGCAGGCGGCAAGGTGCGGCATCCAGCGGCGCTGGGTGGAGAAGACGAGGTCGAACAACCGAACGTAAGGTGCATGCCAGAAGGCGTTGAGGTGCGGGTCCAGGGCCCAGAAGACGCGCACGGCCGTGATCTGCTCCAGCCCGGCCAGGAGCAGGCGCGGGCCCAGGCGTTCACACTGCAGGAGGATGTCGGGCTCGAAGCCTTGGCGCTTGAGCTCCGCGTGCATGTCGTACACGCCGCTTTCCGCGGGCGAGAGGGAGAGCACCTCACAGCCGAGGCTTTGCAGGGCCGGAACCAGGGGGCCGGCGGCATGGACGAGGCAGACGCGAAACGGTCTGTTCATGGCTGGCATCTACACGAGTTTTTTGAGAAATACTACGAGTTTCAAAATGTGCGTAGACCGGACTAATCCTGAGGACCACGGGGGCCGATAAGACGCCAGCAGCAGGGTCGACCGACCGTCCCGGCTGCTGGGCGCCAGGGATCAGGGCGCCTGACGGGCGAAAAGGACTTCGCCGATTTTCGGGCTGGGGCGCAGGGCCTCGCCAAGCGGCCTTCCGCCCCCGCCCGTCAACTCCGCGCGCACACGGCACGACCGACCATTGCCCGCGCGCGGGTGCGAGACAAGACCGGGAGGAGACACATGACCGACTACAAGTGCAATGCGGCCTGGCCCCAGAGCGGGCCGCCGCCCACAGAGGCGCCGGGGCGCGCCGCCGAAGATACGGAGCGCCTGGCCTACATCGACGGACTCAAGACCCAGATCCGCAATGGAGTGTACCGCCCGGATGTGCGCGACTTGGCGCGCTCGCTGGCGAGCATGCTGGTGCGGGACCTGTAGCGAAGCGGACATTTGCGGCCCGGAGGCGAAAATTTCGCTTGCCAAGAGGCGCGCACTTCGGGTAGTTGAGCTTTCTCACGCGCGCCGAGGTAGCTCAGTTGGTAGAGCAGGGGACTGAAAATCCCCGTGTGGGGAGTTCAATTCTCTCCCTCGGCACCAGAAAGATCAGCCCCTTACGATGAATGTCGTAAGGGGCTTTTCGCTTGTGGGGTGATTTTGTCCATCTCCTGTCTCGCCCCAACCGTCCGGCAGGCTTTTCATCCGCTCCCTGCTCATGTACTGTTCCGCCATTGCTGGAAAAGTGGGCGCATGGCCCGCCCGGCTCATAACCGGGCTCTTGGCCCCAGAAGCGAACCCCAGAACCCACCAGGAGCTCCCCACGTGAATCCCCTGCGCGCCCGTGCCCTGTTTCTTGCCCTGCCTCTTGCGTTGTCCCTTGCGCTGCTGCTGGTCTGCGGAGCCTTTGCCCCCCTGTACGCAGCCTTTGGGCGCGAGACCAGCCAGCCCATGCCGGAGCTCTTTAAGGCCATCGACAAGGGCGACCTGGCCCGGGTCCGGGCCGCCATCGACGGCGGCGCAGACGTGAACGCCGTGTACGACCGGGACACCATGCTCTGCTGGGCCATCCGCGAAAAAAACATGGAAGCGGCCAAGCTTCTTTTGCAGTCGCCCCGGCTGGACGTAAACAAGCGGGGCATCCTCTACGACTCCTTCGGCAGCATATGGGAGCGCACGCCGCTGATCCAGGCCGCGCACATGGGCCAGGCGGAGATCGTGGCCCTGCTGCTGCAACGCGGGGCCAACCCGAACGCCCGCGACCGCACGGACAGTGTGCCCGAGGCGCGCGGAAACACCGCGCTCATCAAGGCCGCGCAACGGGACCACACCGAGGTCATCCGGGTGCTCGTCACCCAGGCCAGGGGCATCCTCATCGATGCGCAGACCACCGAGGGAGAGACTCCGCTCTCGCTTGTGGTCGCGGCCGAGGACCTGGAAGCGGTGAAGATGCTGCACACCCATGGGGCCAAGATCAACCACCAGAACAACATTGGCGCCTCCATGCTTGTGGGCACGGTGCTGCATAAGAAGTTCGAGGTGCTCGAATATCTCGTCGCCAATGGCGCGGATATCAACATGTCGGACAATAATGGACAGTCGCCGTTGATGCAGGCCATTATGGTCAACAACAAGGAACTGAAGAAGATCGGCACGTGGCTGGTGAAATTCATCACCTACAAGCCCAAGCTGGATTTTGAGCAGCTCAAGGGCGAAGGCGGCTACTCCGCCATGCACCTGGCCGCCCGCTTCGGGTTTGTGGACATCGGCAAGCTTTTGCTGGACAGCGGCGCCACCCTCGACATCACGAGCCTGCTTACCGGCGGCACGCCCCTGCACACCGCCGCCAGCGCGCATCAGATCGATTTCGCCAAGATGCTCATCAAGCGCAAGGCCAACCTGGAAATCGTGGACAAGCTCGGCTCCACGCCGCTTTTGACCGCCGCCCTGGTCATCGACCCGGACATGGTGGAGGTGCTGGTGGACGCGGGCGCGAACGTCAACGTGAAATCCACCGTGAACCCCCTGGTGACGCCCATGGTGCACGCAGCGGGCAATCCCAATCCGCTTGAGCACAGGAAGAACGTCTCCATCATCAAGTACCTGCTGGACCACAAGGGCGACATCAACTTCCCCTCCTCCAACGGCACCACGCCGCTCATGGCCGCGGCCCGGAAGTCCGACACGTCCGACGGCTACGACCGGGCATCCCTGCTCATCGACAGGGGGGCGCGGCTGGATGCGGTGAACGACAAGGGCGAGACGGCGCTCATGCTGGCCGCCGGCGCGGGCAACGAGAAGCTGGTGAAGCTGCTGCTGGACAAAGGCGCCGACGCGCAGAAGAAGAACGGCGCGGGCGAAACGGTCATGGCCTACGCGGCCCGCGCGGGAAAGTCCGGCAGCGTTTCGGCCCTGGAGGCCAAGGGCGTCAAGCCCGAAGCACCCATCGTGCGCAAGACGGTGGTCGTGGACGCTTTGGTGGGAACCTGGAAGGGATTCCACGACGGGCTGCCCCAGGCCCTGTACACCGTTGTGCTGAACAAGAACGGCAGCTTCGACTTCAACTCCCGGTTGACGCCGGAAGCCTTGAAGAACATGCCCAAGGGCGCGGTGAATCCGGTCATCGCCGCGCAGAAGGGCAAGTACACCATTGAGGGCGACACCATGATCTGGGATCTGGTCGGCGCGCCGCCCACCTCCATGAAGTGGAAGCTGGAAAACGGCACCCTGGTCATCGACAACAAGATCCGGCTGAAGAAGACGAAGTAGGCCCGTCCGGAGCGCAGGCTCCCGGCGGCGCGGCAAAGGAGGTTTCCACATGGAACGGAACTATTGGCTGCTGAAAACAGAGCCTGGCTGCTACTCCATCGACGACCTGGCGGCGGAGCCGGACCAGACCACCAGCTGGACCGGCGTGCGCAACTTCCAGGCCCGCAATTACATGCGCGACCAAATGGCCGAGGGCGATTTGGCCATCTTCTACCACAGCGTCACCAACCCAGGGGCCGTGGGCACAGTGCGCATCGTGCGCGCCGCCCATGCCGACGAGACCGCCCTGGACCCTGCGGACGGGCACTTCGATCCCCGCTCCACGCCGGAGAAACCGTTGTGGTATGCAGTGGACGTGCGCTTTGAGCGGAAATTCGCCGCGCCGGTGCCCCTTCAGGCCATGCGCCAGGTGCGGGCGCTTTCCGGCATGGAGCTTCTGCGCAGGGGTTCGCGGCTGTCGGTCATGCCCGTGACCGAGGCGGAATTCCTGCTCGTCTGCAAGATGGGAGAAGGGGCCGGAACGGACGTGTAAAAGGCCCCTTTCCGGCCGCCAGACTTCCAACCACAGAGGAGATTCCGCGTGCGCATCCTGCATCTGGCCGACCTGCACCTGGGCAAGCTGGTCCACGAGGCCCCCATGACCGAGGACCAGGCCCATGTGCTGCACCAGGTGCTGGCCATGGTCCGCGAGAACGCCGTGGACGTGGTGGCCGTGAGCGGCGACGTGTACGACCGGGCCATTCCGCCCGTGGCCGCCACGCGGCTCATGGACGAGTTCCTGTCCGAACTGGTGCTGAACCTGGGCGTCGCGGTCATCCTGACCCCCGGAAACCACGACAGCGCCGAGCGCCTGTCCTTCGGCAGCAGGCTCTTGAGCGCCCGCGGCCTGCACATCGCCCCCGGCCTGCCGGGAGAGATCATTCCGCTGGTCCTGGCGGACGCCCACGGCCCGGTGACCTTCATCCCCCTGCCCTACATCACCCCGCTGATGCTCAAGGAGCGCGAGGAGGACCTGGCCACGGGCGACTTCGACGAGGCCATGGCCCGCGTCATGGCCTCGCTGCCCCACATTTCCGGCCGCAGCGTGTGCCTGGCCCACTGCTTCACCCTGGGCGGCAGCGCCTCGGAGTCCGAGCGCCCCCTGTCCATCGGCGGCTCCTGCCTGGTGGACCCCGCGCACTTCGCGCCCTTCAGCCTCACCCTGCTGGGGCACCTGCACCGGCCGCAGAAGGTGGCCGAGCGCGCCTTCTACGCGGGCAGCCCGCTCAAGTACTCCTTTTCCGAGGCCGACCACCAGAAGAGCGCCGCCCTGTATGACCTGGACGCGGACGGCGGCTTCACGCGCACCCTGCTGCCGCTTTGCCCCCGGCGCGACATGCGCAAGATCTCCGGCGAGCTGGCCGCGCTTCTGGCGGCCGCCGAGGCCGACGCTGGCCGCGAGGACTACTTGTGGATCGAGCTGACGGACCGGGGCGCGCTGTTCGACTACGCGGCCAAGCTGCGCCAAAGCTATCCCAACGTGCTCTCCATCACCCGGGCGCAGTACGGCAAAGAGGGCGGCGAGGCCGAAGGCGGCATCAGCGTGCGCGGCAAGACCGAATGGGAGATCACCACGGCCTTTTTCCGCCACGTGAGCGGCCAGGACCTGGACGAGGCCGAGGCGGACGCCCTGCGCGCCGTGGTGGACGAAATGCTGCGGGCCGATGCTCTGGGGGCCCTGGGCGAAACGGACGTGGCGGACACGCCGGGCGCAGCGCCAGCGGCCGCCACAGGGGAGATGCAGGCATGAAGCCCCTTGTCCTGACCCTCAAGGCCTTTGGCCCCTTTGCCGGGGAACAGCGCGTGGACTTCACCCGCACGGGCACCAATCCCTTCCTGCTCATCAACGGCCCCACCGGCGCGGGCAAAACCTCGCTTTTGGACGGCCTGTGCTTCGCCCTGTACGGCAAGGCCAGCGGCGAGGCGCGGGAAAAGCAGAACGACAAGTTCCTGCGCTCCCAGCTGGCCCGGCCGGAGGACGAATGCTCCGTCAGCCTGAGCTTCCAGGTGGGCGAGCGGCGCTTCGTTGTGGAGCGCAAACCCACCCAGGACGTGCACTCGCGCGGGAAGAGCGTGGAGCGCAAGCACCGCGTGGACTTCTGGGAGCAGGACGCCCAGGGCGTGGTGCTGGGCGAGCGCCTGTCCAAGGTGGGCGAGGTGGATGCGCGCGTGGAGGAACTGGTGGGCTTCACCTGCGAGCAGTTCCGCCAGGTGATGGTGCTGCCCCAGGGCGAGTTCCGCCGCCTGCTGCTGGCCAAGAGCGACGAGAAGGAGAAGATCCTCCAGAAGCTTTTCGGCGCGGGCAAGTACAAGCTGGTTGAGGAGGCGCTGAAGCGCCGCCGCAGCGCTCTGGAGCGCCTGCTGACCGAGCTGGACACGGGCATGGCGGCCCTGCTTGCGGCCAAGGGGGCCACGGGCGTGGACGAGCTGGAAACGCGTCTGGCCGGGCTGGCCGGGCAAAGGCAGGAGCGCGAGGCCGAGCTCGCCGCCGCGCGCCTGCGCCTGGCGGAGGCCCAGGCCGCCGTGGCCCAGGCCCAGGC
>NZ_DATMYK010000006.1:0-6566 GCF_035560995.1 Humidesulfovibrio sp.
CCCCCGCCCGATCCGTCGGCCTTGAGCGTGCGCGCCCTTGTGGAGCGCTTCAAGCCCCCGGTGGGCGTCAGTTCCTACGGCTCCGTGTTCACCGACACCACCGAGTTCATGAGCATCACCTACGGCGACGTCATCAGCGTAGGCGGACGCCACTATCTGGTCATGGGCGACGAGCGCGAGCGGCGCTTCGGCATGGAGGACCCCAAGTTCTGGGTCAAGCGCTGCGTGGAGCTGGAAAGCGGCCAGTACCGCATCCTGAAGCTGGAGTTCGCCGAGACCTTCGACCAGCACATCGGGCCGCTGACCATTCCCTGCCACCGCAGCGCCGCCAAGGAGGCGCGCATCCTGCGCCTGGTGGAGGGCGACCCGCGCTTCATGCAGGGCAAGTCATACCGCGATGCGCGCGGCAACATCGTGCGCGTGCTGGAACGCGTGGCCGGGCGCAGGCTGGACCTGAACGTGGAGGACATCCACGCTGACCACAGAACCTACTTCCACGAGATCTACCCCGGCATACTGGAGCGCTTCGTCCGCGCCTGCAAGGCCATCCACTTCCTGCATGAGAACGGCGAAACCCACGGCGACATCCGCCGCGACCACCTCTACGTGGACCACGCGAGCGGCGAATACTGCTGGATCGACTTCGACTACGGCTTTGACGCGGCCGAGAATCCCTTCGGCCTGGATCTCTTCGGCCTGGGCAACATCCTGGCCTTCATCACCGGCAAGGGCGTGCACACCATCCAAGATCGCGCCCAGGCCGACCCGGCCGGGCCGGACGTGAGCGAGGCCGACTGCGCGCTGTTCTTCCGCCACCGCATCGTGAACCTGCGCAAGCTCTTCCCCTACGTGCCGGAGGACCTGAACCGCGTGCTGATGCACTATTCCTCGGCCTCGGAGGTTTACTACGAGACCGTGCCGGAGCTCCTGGCCGACCTCGAACCCTGTCTGGACACCCTGCGCAGGCTTTAGGCGCATCGCAAGGAGGCCCTATGGACTTCAAGAACATCCTCATCTCCGTGGACGCCTCGGACAACGCCCGGCGCGCCGTGGACTACGCCGCGCAGCTGCTGGGCCAGGTGCGGGACGCCCGCGTGACGCTCCTGTACATCGAGCGCGCCCCGGGACGCGACCGCTTCGACACCGAGGAGGCCTGGCTTTCCCAGTGCCGCCTGGAGCACGAGCGTGTCTTCGGCTTCCTCAAGGACGCCCGCGAGGTGCTGACCAAGGCCGGATTGCCCGACGCGGCCATCAGCGAGCGCACGGTTTTGTGCAGCGCCGAGCCGAGCGTTGCCCAGACCATTCTGGACGTGCAGCAGGAGGGCGGCTTCGGCACCCTGGTGGTGGGCAGGCGCGGCCTGACCAAGGGCGAGGAGTTCCTGTTCGGCAGCGTGTCCACCAAGCTGGTGCACAACGCCAAGAACTGCGCAGTGTGGGTGGTGCAGTAGAATCTTTCGGCGCGCAAAAGCCCAAGGCCGCCAACGGAAGACCATCTTCCGCCAGCGGCCTTGTGCCAAAGGGTATGTTCTTGCGATGAAGGTCCGTCGGTCAGTTGCCTGTCTTTTCGGTCCTTGCCGCCGCAAGCTTTAGGGCCGGAAACGCGTTGCGGCAGGCGCCCCACCCCCGCCTGGGCCAGCCAACCCGCAGGCTCCCAGCCGCCCTTGCCACTTGCCTGCCGGATGCTTATCGCGTACATCTCTCCCGTTTCACGGCACGGCAGAAACCTCTCACCCAAGCGGCGGAAAAATGCCCAAGCGCACAGACATCAAGAAGATCATGCTCATCGGCTCCGGCCCCATCGTCATCGGCCAGGCCTGCGAATTCGACTACTCCGGCACCCAGGCGCTCAAGGCCCTCAAGGAAGAAGGCTACGAAGTCATCCTGGTGAACTCCAATCCGGCCACCATCATGACCGACCCGGAGCTTGCCGACCGAACCTATATCGAGCCCATTGAACCCGGCACCGTGGCCAAGATCATCGAGAAGGAGCGCCCCGACGCCCTGCTGCCCACCCTTGGCGGCCAGACCGCCCTGAACACGGCGCTGGCCGTGGCCAAGATGGGCGTGCTGGAAAAGTTCGGCGTGGAGCTCATCGGCGCCTCGGTGCCCGTCATCGAGAAGGCCGAAAGCCGCGAGCTGTTCCGCGCCGCCATGGAGAAGATCGGCCTCAAGGTGCCGAAAAGCGGCATCGCCCGCACCATGGACGACGTGCGCGAGATCGGCCGCACCCTGCCCTTCCCGCTCATCATCCGCCCGGCCTTCACCATGGGCGGCACCGGCGGCGGCGTGGCCTACAATATGGAAGACCTGGAGTCCATCTCCGCCCAGGGTCTGGCCGCCAGCATGAAAAGCGAGATCATGATCGAGCAGAGCGTGCTGGGCTGGAAGGAATTCGAGCTTGAGGTGATGCGCGACAAGAAGGACAACTGCGTCATCATCTGCTCCATCGAAAACCTGGACGCCATGGGCGTGCACACGGGCGACTCCATCACCGTGGCCCCCAGCCAGACCCTGACCGACGACGAATACCAGAAGATGCGCGACGCCGCGCTCGCCATCATGCGCGAAATCGGCGTGGAGACCGGCGGCTCGAACGTCCAGTTCGCCATCAACCCGGCCGACGGCGAGATGATCATCGTGGAAATGAACCCCCGCGTGTCGCGTTCCTCCGCGCTCGCCTCCAAGGCCACGGGCTTCCCCATCGCCAAAATCGCGGCCAAGCTGGCCGTTGGCTATACGCTCGACGAGATCCCCAACGACATCACGCGGGAGACCATGGCCAGCTTCGAGCCGTCCATCGACTACTGCGTCATCAAGATTCCGCGCTTCACCTTCGAGAAGTTCCCCGGCAGCGAGGACTACCTGACCACCTCCATGAAGAGCGTGGGCGAGACCATGGCCATCGGCCGCACCTTCAAGGAGGCGCTGCAGAAGGGCCTGCGTTCGCTTGAGGTCGGCATGCCCGGCCTGGGCAAGAAGTTCGAGACCTGCCCGCTGGACAAAGACGAACTGTTGCGCCTGATGCGCAAGCCCAACTCCGCCCGGCTCTTCGCCGTGCGCAACGCCATGCGCTGCGGCTTCACCAACGAGGAGATCCACCAGGCGTCCTTCATCGATCCCTGGTTTCTGCGCCAGATCCGCGACATCCTGACCGTCGAGGCCGAACTGGCCGAGTTCGGCAAGGGCGAGGAAATCTCGGCCAAGAACCCGGCCCTCTTGCCCCTGCTGAAAAAAGCCAAGGGCTACGGCTACTCCGACAAGCAGCTCTCCGTGCTCTGGAAAATGAGCGAGGACGGCGTGCGCGCCATGCGCAAAAGCATGGGCGTGGTCCCCACCTTCTACCTGGTGGACACCTGCGCCGCGGAGTTCGAGGCCTACACCCCGTACTACTACTCCACCTACGAGACCGGCTGCGAGATCGAGAGCAAGGACGTGAAGAAGGTGGTCATCCTGGGCGGCGGTCCCAACCGCATCGGCCAGGGCATAGAGTTCGACTACTGCTGCTGCCACTCTTCCTTCGCCTTGAGGGAAATGGGCGTGCAGTCCATCATGGTCAACTCCAACCCGGAAACGGTCAGCACCGACTACGACACCTCGGACCGCCTCTACTTCGAGCCCGTGACCTACGAGGACGTGCTGAACATCGTGGAGTTCGAGAAGCCGCTCGGCGTCATCGTGCAGTTCGGCGGCCAGACCCCGCTGAACCTCGCCGTGGCGCTCAAGAAGGCCGGCGTGACCTTGCTCGGCACCCCGCCGGAGAGCATCGACCGCGCCGAGGACCGCGAGCTGTTCTCCGCGCTCATCCGCAAGCTGCACCTGAAGCAGCCCATGAGCGGCACGGCCATGACCCTCACCCAGGCCACGGAGATCAAGGACAGCCTGGGCTACCCGCTGGTGCTGCGCCCCTCCTACGTGCTGGGCGGACGCGGCATGGAGATCGTGTACGACGACGAGGAGTTCAACAACTACTTCCGCAAGGCCGCCATCATCTCGCCGGAGCATCCCATCCTCATCGACAAGTTCCTTGAGAACGCCATCGAGGTGGACTGCGACGGCCTTTCCGACGGCGAGGAAACCTACATCGGCGGCATCATGGAGCACATCGAGGAGGCCGGCATCCACTCCGGCGACTCCGCCTGCGTGCTGCCCCCGCACACCATCGCCCCGGAGCTGGTGGCCGAAATCGAGCGCCAGACCAAGGAGCTCGCCAAGGAACTGGGCGTCATCGGCCTCATGAACATCCAGTTCGCCATCAAGGACGGCGAGGTGTACATCCTTGAGGTGAATCCCCGCGCCAGCCGCACCGTGCCCTTCGTCAGCAAGGCCACGGGCGTGCCCCTGGCCAAGCTCGCCACCCGCGTGATGCTGGGCGAGAAGATCCGCGACCTGAAGCCCTGGGAGATGCGCAAGAGCGGCCACGTTTCCGTGAAGGAATCCGTGTTCCCCTTCAACCGCTTCCCCGGCGTGGATATCCTCCTCGGACCCGAGATGCGCTCCACCGGCGAAGTCATGGGCATCGACACCTCCTTCGGCCTGGCCTTCATGAAGGGCCAGCTGGCCGCCGGCCAGCGCCTGCCCGAAAGCGGCACCGTGTTCCTGTCCGTGAACGACCGCGACAAGGCGGCCATCACTCCCGTGGCCCAGGCCTTCGAGGACCTGGGCTTCAAGATCATCGCCACCGGGGGCACGGCCGACCACCTGGCCGCCAAGGGCGTGCACGTCGAGCGCGTGCTCAAGGTGAACGAAGGCCGTCCCAACGTGGTGGACCTCATCAAGAACAAGCAGATAGCGCTCGTGGTCAACACGCCCTCCGGCAAGCGGACGGTGAACGACTCCAAGGAGATCCGGCAGACCACGCTGCTCTACGGCGTGCCCTACACCACCACGGTGTCCGGCGCGGCCGCCATGGCCCAGGCCATCCGCGAAGAACGCGGCCATGGCTTGAGCGTGCGCTGCCTGCAGGACTACTACGGCACCAAGTAGCAGAGCGAATAGTTCCAGGCGCTTCGAGCGCCAGGGTCGGGCGGCCGGGGGGGATTGACCTGCCCCGGTGCGCCAGGCGTTGTTCCCCGGCCCGGAAAACCAGCAAGGATGGCACATGAAACGCGAGTATTGCGGTCTCTTCGGCATTTACGGCCACCAGGAGGCCGCGCGCATGGCCTATTTCGGCCTGTACGCGCTCCAGCATCGCGGGCAGGAGTCCGCGGGCATCGTCACCTGGGATGGCGCGGCCATCCGCGAACACCGGGGCATGGGCCTGGTGCACGACGTGTTCAACGAGCGGCACCTGGGCAAGGAGCTGAAGGGCAACATCGCCCTGGGCCATATCCGCTACTCCACCACGGGCGTATCGCTCATCAGAAACGCGCAGCCCTTCCTGGTGCGCTTCAAGGACTGGCACATCGCCGTGGGCCACAACGGCAACCTGGTGAACACCCTTGAGCTGCGCAACGAGCTGGAAAGCCAGGGCTCCATTTTCCAGACCACCATGGACACCGAAGTGTTCGTGCACCTCATCGCCAAGTACCTGAACGGCGGCACCATCGAGGAAGCCATCCTCAAGGCCTGCTCCAAGGTCAAGGGCGCGTACTCGCTGCTCATCATGGCCAACAACAAGCTCATCGCCGTGCGCGACCCCCACGGCCTGCGCCCCCTGGTGCTGGGCCGCCTGAACGACAACTACGTCTTCGCCTCCGAGACCTGCGCCTTCGACCTCATCGAGGCCGAGTACATCCGCCAGGTGGAGCCCGGCGAAATGCTCGTGGTGGAGGGCGGACGCCTCACCAGCCAGCGGCTGCTTGAGACCGCGCCCAAGCGCCAGTGCATCTTCGAGCTCATCTATTTCGCCCGGCCCGACTCCATGGTCTTTGACGAAGGCGTGTACGAGCGCCGCAAGACCATGGGCGCCATGCTGGCCAAGGAAGCCCCGGTGGACGCGGACTTCGTCATGCCCTTCCCGGATTCCGGCAACTACGCGGCCGTGGGCTATTCCCAGGCCTCGGGCCTGCCACTGGAGCTGGCCATGATCCGCAACCACTACGTGGGCCGCACCTTCATCCAGCCCAGCCAGGACATGCGCAACTTCAGCGTGCGCGTGAAGCTGAACCCCGTGCGCAGCATGATCGAAGGCAAGCGCATCCTCATCGTGGAAGACTCCATCGTGCGCGGCACCACCATCCGCACCCGCGTGAAGAAGCTGCGGGAGCTGGGCGCACGCGAGATCCACATGCGCGTGTCCTGTCCGGCCATCCGCTTCCCCTGCTTCTACGGCATCGACTTCTCGAGCAAGGGCGAGCTCATCGCGGCCACCACCCCCGTGCCGGACATCGCGCGCTTCATCGGCCTGGACAGCCTGCACTACCTGTCCATTCCGGGCCTGCTCGATTCCGTGAACGAGAAGAACGCCCACTGCCTGGCCTGCTTCGACGGCAACTATCCCATCGAACCCAGCTGCCACCAGGGCAAGATGTGCCTGGAGAGCGAAAGCAAGGTCACGGGCTAGGCCGGTTTGAATATGCTGACGGCGCGCACCAGGTTCCCCAAACGGACCGAGGGAACCGCCATAC
>NZ_DATMYK010000007.1:0-3564 GCF_035560995.1 Humidesulfovibrio sp.
GTGTTAGCCTGGCGCGTGGAAAAGCGACAGCCGTTCAGATCGGCCTGGCGGTGTGAAAGCGGAAGGAGGGGCGGGAAGGGCGGCCAGGGGCTTAAAGCACGTGCCGAGAGAAAATGTTTTCCCGGCCCCATCGGTTCGCTCCGCCCGCAAAACGGAGTGCAAGCGTGCCGTGCGGCAATGAAAAAGGGCTTGCGAATCGCTTCGCAAGCCCTTGATCTATCTGGTGGAGCTGGAGAGAATTGAACTCACGGCCTCTTGAATGCCATTCAAGCGCTCTCCCAACTGAGCTACAGCCCCACATCGTTGGGAAGGCTTGTCTAGCGAAAGGGGCCGTCCCTTGTCAACGGGAAAATGGAAAATCCTGAAAATTTGCATGGCCGCGCGCGCGGCGTTGCCTCCGCCGCGGGAATGGCGTAACTGTCTGCCGGACCGGGAAAGCCCGGAACACCAGCAACAACGGACGCGCATGACCAGGACACTGCTCAAAATCGCTGCCAAGCTCGCCTGGGTGGCCGTGGTCTTCTTCGGCATCACGGTCATCAGCTTCTGGGTCATCCACCTGGCCCCGGGCAAGCCCACGGATTTGCAGACCACCCTGAACCCCGGCGCTTCCGCCGTGGCCAGGGAGCGCCTGGAAAAACTCTACGGCCTGGACCAGCCCATCCACGTGCAGTACGGCCAGTGGGTAGGGCGCATGGCCAAACTGGACTTCGGCCGGTCCATGTCCGGCGATTCCCGTCCCGTGTGGGACAAGATCAAGGAGCGCCTGCCGCTCACCTTCGGCATGAACATCGTCTCACTCCTTTTGACCCTGGCCGTGGCCATACCCATAGGCGTGGCGGCGGCCTGGAGGCAGGGCGGGGTCTTTGACCGCGTCTCGACCATTGTCGTCTTCATCGGCTTCGCCATGCCCAGCTTCTGGCTGGCGCTTTTGCTCATGCTGCTTCTGGGCATCATCTGGCCCATTCTGCCCATTTCCGGCCTCACCAGCCTGGGGTTCGAGAAGCTGCCCTTCTGGGGCAAGGCCTGGGATCTTGCGCGCCACCTCGCCCTTCCGGTATTTCTGTACACCTTCGGCAGTTTGGCGGGCATGTCGCGCTTCATGCGCGCCAGCATGCTCGAGGTGCTGCGCCAGGACTACATCCTCACCGCGCGCGCCAAGGGCCTGCCCGCGCGGGTGGTCATCTTCCGCCACGCTTTGCGCAACGCGCTTCTGCCGGTCATCACCATCCTGGGCCTCTCGGTGCCGGGGCTCATCGGCGGCAGCGTCATCATCGAGTCCATCTTCGCCCTGCCGGGCCTGGGCCAGCTCTTCTATCAGGCGGTCATGAGCCGCGACTACCCGCTGATCATGGGCAGCCTGGTGCTGGGCGCGGTGCTGACCCTTCTGGGCAATCTGCTGGCCGACCTGGGCTACGGCCTGGCCGATCCGCGCATCCGGGCAAACGGCGCGGGCAGCGCTGGCAGCGGGGAGGGCGAGGCATGAGCGCCCAGACCGGCCAGACCGGCCAGACACGGAAACGCAAGCCCCTGGCCCCGCCCACGTGGCTCTCGCGCTACGGCATGCTGGCCCTTGGCCTGGGCCTTGTGGGCTGCATGAGCCTGGCCGCGCTTTTCGCGCCCTTCATCGCCCCGTACGACCCCAACGCCATCAACGTGGACGCACTGCTGCTGACGCCTTCCCTGGCGCATCCGCTGGGCACGGACGCCCTGGGCCGCGACGTGTTCTCGCGCATCCTCTACGGCGGCCGGGTGTCGCTGTGGGTGGGCTTCGTGGCCGTGGGCATCTCCACCGCCATCGGCTTGGCCCTTGGCCTTGTGGCCGGATATTTCGGCAAATGGGTGGACGAGGTCATCATGCGTCTGGTGGACGTGATGCTCTGCTTCCCGTCCTTCTTTTTGATCCTCGCGGTCATCGCCTTCCTGGAGCCCAGCCTGACGAACATCATGGTGGTCATCGGCCTCACCTCCTGGATGGGCGTGGCGCGCCTGGTGCGGGCCGAGGCCATGGCCCTGCGCGGGCGCGACTATGTGCTGGCCGCGCGCGTTGCCGGGGCCGGGCCCGTGCGCATCATCCTGCGGCACATCCTGCCCAACGCGCTGGCCCCGGTGCTGGTTTCGGCCACCCTCGGCGTCGCCGGGGCCATCCTGGTGGAGTCGTCGCTCTCCTTCCTGGGCCTTGGCGTGCAGCCGCCGGACGCCAGCTGGGGCAACATGCTCCTCGACGGCAAGGAAGTGCTGGAGATCGCGTCCTGGCTTTCGGTCTTCCCCGGCCTGGCGATTCTGTTCACCGTGCTTGGCTACAACCTGCTGGGCGAGAGCCTGCGCGACCTGCTCGACCCGCGCCTGAGGCGATGAGCATGGGCGGCCGCCAGACCTATCCAGAGTTCGAGGCCCGGCACCCCTGGCTTGTGCGGCTGCTCGACGCGTACCACATTTCCGATGAATCCGTGCGGGCCGACCTGGCCGAGCAGACCGCCAAGCGCGGGCACGGCGTGGCCTGCGGGCCGGGCTGCCGCAACTGCTGCGTCGATCAGGTCATCCCCGTGTCGGAGTTCGAGGTGCTGGGCCTGTGGTGGTACGCCTCGGAGATTCTGGAAGGCGAGGTGCAGGAGGAGCTGAAGCGGCGGCTCTTGGGCCACGGGCAGGTGGGCGAATGCGCGTTTTTGGTGCGCGGCCGCTGCTCGGTGTATCCGTTGCGGCCCTTCGTGTGCCGCCAGTACCACGTGTTCCGCAAGCCCTGCGAGCCGGGCGAGAACGTCTACGAGACGCGCTTCAAGGACGCCTACCGCGCCGGACTGGACAGCGCGCGCGAGCTGGCCTGGCAGCTCATTCCCCTGTACGGCGTGGCCGAGGAAAACGTTGATTGGCTCTTCGAGAGCGGGTATATTTCCCGAAAGGGAAAACATCTCCACACCTTGCCCCTGGACAACATCGTCATGCACATGAAGACCACCGCGCACCGGCGCAAGGCCCGCAATGCTTGAACTCCTGCGCATCCGCGATCTGGCGCTCATTGAGGACGCCGAGCTGGAATTCGCGCCCGGCATGAACGCTCTGACCGGCGAGACCGGCGCGGGCAAAAGCTTCATCGTGCGCGCCATCGACTTTCTGACCGGCGAGCCCATGAGCGCCGACCTGGTGCGCCCGGGCAAGGAAAAGGCCGTGGTGGAGGCCGTGTTCGTGGTGCAGAACGAGGACGGCCAGGCCGAGGACCTCATCATCCGGCGCGAGCTTTCCGCCGATTCCGGGCGCAGCCGCGTGTTCGTGAACGACCGCCTGGGCTCGCTGGAAACCCTGCGCGAGCTGCGCGCGGGCCTTGTGCTGCACACCAGCCAGCACGGCCAGCAAAAGCTTTTGCAGCCCGCCTACCAGGCACGCATTCTGGACAGCTTTCTGGCCGAGCCGGGCCTTTTGCCCGAGCGCGACGCGGCCCTGGCCGCCGTGCGCGCCGTGCAGACCGCCCGGGCCGAACTGGCGGCGCGCGTGGACGGCCTGTCGCGCCAGCGCGAATTCCTGGAGTTCCAGCGGGCTGAAATCTCCAAGGTGAAGCCCCTGCCGGGC
>NZ_DATMYK010000008.1:0-6406 GCF_035560995.1 Humidesulfovibrio sp.
GCTCCATGCACGGCTTCCAGCTGTGGGCCAACCTGCCCGCCCGGCAGAAGATGATGCCACCGCGCTACCGGGGCATCACCGCCGCGCAGATACCGGAGGTGGAGCTGCCCGGCGGGGTGCGCGTCAAGGTCATCGCCGGGGAGATCGGCGGCGTGCGCGGCCCCATGGAGGAGATCGTCATCGAGCCGGAGTACCTGGACTGCTCCGTGCCGCCGGGGGTGGAGTTCGTCCACCCCACGCGCCCCGGGCACACGGCCTTCCTCTATGTCATCGACGGCGCCGGAACCGTGAACGGCGAGGCCGTGCAGAACCGCACCCTGGTGCTGTTCGAGCACGGCGACGAGAAGGGCAACGGCGACGAAGTGGCCGCGACGGCCGGGCCTCACGGCCTGCGCTTCCTGCTGCTCACGGGCAAGCCCCTGGGCGAGCCCGTGGCCTGGCGCGGGCCCATCGTCATGAACACCGAGGCCGAGCTGGAGCTGGCCTTCCGCGAATACCAGCAGGGCACCTTCGTCAAACACCCGTAACGCGGGCTTCCCTTGGCCGGGGGCCCTTACGCGCCCTCGGCCTGCATTTCCTCGATGAGCCCTTTGAGGGCCTGGGCCTGGGCCGAAAGCGAGCCCACGGCCTTCGCCGACTGGCGCATGGCCTCGGCCGTGTCCGTGGAGATGCGCTGCACCTCGTCGATGGCGGCGGTGATCTGCTCGCTTGAGGCGGACTGCTGCTCGCTGGCGGCGGCGATGGCCCGTATCTGGTCCGTGGCCAGGTCCACCAGGGACACGATCTCGGCCAGGGCCTGGCTGGACTTTCCCGCCAGCTCCGTGGTCTGGTCGATGGTGGCCGCGGCCGCGTCCACCTTGCCGATGTTCGCCCGCGTGCCCCTCTGGATGCCGCCGATGGCCTCGCCCACCTCCTTGGTGGCGGCCATGGTCTTCTCCGCCAGTTTGCGCACCTCGTCGGCCACCACGGCGAAGCCGCGCCCGGCGTCGCCCGCGCGCGCGGCCTCGATGGCGGCATTGAGCGCCAGCAGGTTGGTCTGGTCGGCAATGTCGTTGATGACGTTCATGACCTTGCCGATGGCCTCGGCCTGCTGGCCGAGGGAGGTCATCTCGCCCTTGAGCTCCAGGGACTGCCGCTGCACCTGGGCGATGCCGCCCATGACCCGGGCCACCACGTCCGCGCCGTCCTGGGCCTTTTTGCGCGCCCCGCCGGAGGTCTCCGCCGCCTGGGAGGCGTTTCTCGCCACGCCCAGCACCGCCTCGTTCATCTGGCCCATGGCCAGACCGGTCTCGCCCACCCGGCGCGACTGGTGCTCCGTGCCGCGCGTGGACTGGTCCACCCGCTCGGAAAGCTCATCGGACGCGCGCGCCACCACGCGCACCACGTCCTCAAGCCTGGCCGCCGCGTGCAGCATGCCGTCACGCCGGGCGCGCTCGGCCTGGCGCTTGGCCTCATCCGCCTGGGCCAGGGCCTTCCTGGCCTCGTCGCCCTCGCGCCGCGCCTCGTCCGTGGCCTGGGCCACGTCGCGCCGGAACTCGGCCAGGCTGTCCGCCGTGTGGTTCAGGGCCTGGGCCAGGCCGCTCATGGAGGACATGCGGCCCGCCTCCAGCCGCCGGGTCAGGTCCTCGCGCCCCAGGTCCTGGGCAAAGGCCACGCACTGGCGCATGCCGGAAAGGTCCTTGTTGGAAATGAAGTAGCCCACGGCGTACATCACCGCCACGGCCGCGCCCAAAATGAGCCACAGGGTGCGCTGGTGCTCCACGATCCTGTCGTGCAGCAGGGCCATGCCGGAGTCGAAGCGCACGTTCATGCCCTTCTCGAAGTTGCCGTAATGCTCGCGGAAGGCCATGGCGTAGGGCGTGGCGCGCTTCTCATACTCCTTGTAGGCCTGGTGCCGGTCCGCCGCCGGAGTGTCCCGCAAACCGCTCACGATCTCGGTGCCGTCGCGGGTGAACTGGGTGGAGGCGTCGCGCGCCTTCTGGATCAGCGCCTTCTCCTCCGGGGTGAAATCCAGACCGGAGAGCAGGCTGAAGTTCTTCTCGATGCGGCCGAGGGTCTGGTCGATCTGCTTCAGGTCCTTTTCGATGTCGCTGCCGAGCATGATGTTGCGTGTGAGGCGGCTGAAGTAGTTGATGTCCTTTGCGATGTCGAGCGCGGCCAGACGGCCCACAGTGTCGATGGAACGCATGCGCGCGTAAGCGTCCTCAAAGCCCTTGATGCCCATGAGCGACACGCAGAACATGAACGCCAGGGCCAGGGCCCCCACTGACAGTGTGAGAATGAATTTTCCACGCAATGAGAGTGTCTGCATGCCCCCTCCCAGGAGTATGGCGGTGGTGGGCCGTTCTGCGGAGGAACCGCAGGCGGCGTCTTGCGGCACAAGTGTGCGGGAGGGAGAGCACAATCCGTTCCAATATCTTGCCGAGGCAATTGTATTCCATTTCAAGGTGATACAATTACGCAGACCAATTCCCGCTGCTAACTGCGGGATACAGGTGCCAACCAGCACTTGCAGGCATAAGTGTTTGAAACAAAAAGCCCCTGGCCGTTTCGCAGCGGCCAGGGGCTAGTGGGTGATGTGAGGAGGCGAAGGGCTAAGGCTGTTGCGCCTCGGCCCGGCGGCCCGCTTCCCAGGCCAGCAGAGGCAGGGCCAGCAGCACGGCGTCGCGGCCGATGTACCAGAGCATGGGCGCGGCTTCGCCGGGCGTTGACGTGAAGCAGCCGCAGCCCACGTTGACGCCCCGGAAATAGTTCACGATGAGCGCCAGCCAGAAGGCGGCCAAAAGCGCCGTGGCCAGGAACAGCGCGCCCTGCCGCCAGAAGCCGCTGAACAGGCACACGCCAAGCAGCAGCTCGAACCAGGGCAGCCAGATGGCCACCGGATTCACCAGCGCGGGCGGCAGCAGCCGATAGTCGGTGACGATGGCCGCGAAGTCCTGCGGGTGGAGGATCTTGTCCGCGCTGGCGTAGATGAGCACGCAGCCCACGACCATGCGCAAGAGCCAGGCCAGAGCCTCCCAGGGGACTACTTGTTCCCGCAGTCCCTGCATATGCCCTCCTGCCCAGTCTGGGCCGACTGCGCGCCCGGCATGCGCGACATGGCCGCGCCCTTGGCGGTGGGCAGCTTCTCGGCCTGCCACAGGGTCCAGCCGTTCTTGAGCACGTAGACGTTCTTCACGCCCGCGTCGCGCAGGTGCTTGGCCAGGGCGATGCTCAAGGGGCAGCGCTCGCCGTCGCAATAGGTGATGACGGCTTCCTTGCCTTGCAGCGCGGGCTTGATGTCCTGGAACTGGGCGGCGAACTCGCGCGGGGGCAGGGAGATGGCGCCCTGCACGTGGCCCATCTCGTATTCCAGCTGGGAGCGCGCGTCGAGGAACACGGCCCGGCCGGAGATGAACAGCAGGGCGGCGTCCTTGATGGCGATCTCGCCGCCGGTGGTGTCGAGCTGCACGGAGCTTTTGGCCGCGGCGTTGGCCAGGGGCAGGCCATCCGGACGCAGGGCGTTGACGCCGAAGGCGAAGGCCGCGGAAAGGGCGAGGATGCCCAGGGACTGGCCGATGATTCTGGGGGCGTTGCGCATGTCGTGTCTCCGCTGGTTGACCCACTTCCTCCGTGCAACGCGGAGGGTTCCCGAACAGGGCGCACCCTATTCCAAGGCCACGCGGATTGCAATTTCCTTCAGGCCCCTACCCCGTATGCCTGCACCCAGCCCGGCAAGGTCAGCCCGGCCCCGTCAGCCCGGCCTTCTCAACCCAGCAGGGTCCAGGCCGCGCCCGCCGCGCCGCAGGCCAGCACCAGCAGGTGCACCGCCGCGTTAAAGCGCCACAGGGCCAGGCCGGAAAGCACGGCCAGGGCCAGGGCGAAGGCGTCCAGTCCGCCGAGAAGCCCGCCGCCATTCGCGCCGCCGTTCACACCGTTAGGCCAGAAGGTGGCCGTGGCGAAGACCACGCCGAGCTTCAGAATCACCCCCACCACCGCGGCGGTGATGCCCGTGAGCGCCGCCTGGAGCTTCGGGTTGGCCGTCAGGCTTTCGATGTACGGCGCGCCCGCGAAGACCAGGAAAAAGCTCGGCATAAACATGCCGAAGGTGGCCAAGAGCCCCCCGATGACCCCGGCGGCCAGCGGGCTCATGGCCCCGGGCTGCGTCCAGGCGGTCAAGAAGCCCGTGAACTGCGTGACCATGATCAGCGGGCCAGGCGTGGTTTCGGCCAGGCCAAGGCCCAGCACCAGCTGCTCCTGCGTCAGCCAGCCCAGGCGCATGGACATGTCCGACACGTAGGCCAGCACGGCGTACGCCCCGCCAAAGGTGACGAAGCTGGCGCGGGAGTAGAAGGTCAAAATCTTCGGCAGCAGCGAGCCCGGACCGGAGAAGAGGTACACCGGCAGGGCCACCGCGAGCCAGATGCCCGCGAAGATCAGCGACACCCGGCCCACGTGCCGCCAGCCGGAGCCTTCCGGCCTGCGCACGGGCTCTTCCGGGTCCGGTGGCGGGCAGGTTCCGCCCGGGCAGAAGAGCTCCGGCCGCACCCCGCCCAGCCACAGTCCAAGCAACCCCGCGGCAACCACGATGCCCGGAAACTTGAGCCTGAGCGCGTAGCCCATGAGGAAGCTGCCCAGGGCGAAGCCGTAGAACACCGGGTGCTTGAGGGACTTTTTCGCCATGCGCCACAGGGCCTGGGCCACGATGGCCACCACCGCCCCGGCGATGCCCCGGAACACGCCCGCCACCAGGGGCACGTCGCCGTGCGCCGCCGCAAGCCAGCTCAAGAAGAGCATCAGAAACACCGAGGGAAGCAGAAAGAACAGGCCCGCCACCGCGCCGCCCCGGTAGCCGTGCAGGCGCCAGCCCAGGTACACGGCCAGCTGGTGGGCCTCCGGTCCGGGCAGCAGCATGCAGAAGGCCAGGGCGCGCTGAAAAATCGCGTCGCCCACCCAGCCGCGCGCGGCCACCAGATCCTTGTGCATCATGGCGATCTGCCCGGCCGGGCCGCCGAAGTTGATGAAGCCCAGACGCAGCCAGTAGCGGAAGAACTCGCGGAAGCTCGGTGTGGTGCTCATAATGATTCTTTGTGGCGATTTCTTCGGACCTTGTCGAGCCTTGAGCGGCACGAAAAGTGCGCGCCTGTGCAGCGACATGTGCTCTTTTTTGCACAAAACAACTGCGGCCTGTAACCAACTGCTCGGAATAACCGTCTTTTCCTCTGGCACGATACTGGCAAACAAGCGTTTGACTAACATTTTGTGTGCAGAAAGTTCTGCATGAACAAAGAGTTCCAGCCTCACCGCCATAGCGGCTACAGCGGCGGGGGCACGGGAGAGAGCCTTGAACCTCAAAAATTTGTTTACGGGGAAAACGCGCCTGGCCATTCTTGCGGCGGTGCTGCTGGTGGCCACGGGCGTGGGCTGGCAGCAGCTGCGCGGCTCCAAGGCCGAGGCGGTGTACCGCACCGGCAAGGCCGAGCGCGGCGACATCGCCTCCACGGTCACGTCGTCGGGCACCATCAATCCCGTGGTCACGGTCACCGTGGGCACGCCGGTGTCGGGAATCATCAAGGAACTTTACGCCGACTACAACTCCCAGGTGAAGAAGGGCCAGGTCATCGCCCAGATCGACCCGGCCACCTACCGCGCCCTGGTGGAGCAGAGCCAGGGCAGCTACCTGAACGCCCAGGCCAACCTGGACAAGGCCAAGGTAACCCTGGTGGATGCCGAGCGCACGCTCAAGCGCTACCAGAACCTGGTCAAGGACGGCTCCGTGGCCGTGAGCGACTACGACACCTACGCCACCGCCGCGGCCTCGGCCCGCGCGGCCGTCACCGCTGCCCGGGGCAGCGTGGGCCAGGCCAAGGGCTCCTACGACCAGGCCAAGACCAACCTGGCTTACACCACCATCACCTCGCCCGTGGACGGCATCGTCATCTCCCGCGCGGTGGAGGTGGGCCAGACCGTGACCGCGAGCATGAGCACCCCCACGCTGTTCACCATCGCCCAGGACCTGACCAAGATGCAGATCAGCGCCACGGTGGACGAGTCGGACATCGGCAAGATCCACGAGGGCGGCAACGCCACCTTCACCGTGGACGCCTACCCGGAGACGCATTTCAGCGGCGTGGTGACCCAGGTGCGCAACGCCGCCACCACCGTGTCCAACGTGGTCACCTACTCGGTCATGGTGGCGGTGGACAACTCCGAACTGAAGCTCAAGCCCGGCATGACCGCCAACGTCACCTTCGTGGCCGATTCGCGCCAAGGCGCGCTCAAGATTCCCACGGCCGCCCTGCGCTTCCGTCCCAAGACCGCCGACGGCAAGAGCATCGAGGCGGGCAGGCTGGAGGCCGGGCAGAAGCGCCTGTACATGCTGACAAACGGCAAGCCGGAGCCCGTAATCGTCACGGTCGGCATCGGC
>NZ_DATMYK010000009.1:0-15867 GCF_035560995.1 Humidesulfovibrio sp.
CCTATCTGGTGGCCGGGGCCATCACCGACGGCGAGCTGAAGCTCATCGACTGCCCCACCGCCGACCTGGACGCGCTCATCACCAAGCTGCGCGAGATGAACGTCTCCGTGGAGGACCAGACCGACGGCAGCGTGCTGGTGCGGCGCAACGGCCCGCTCCTGGGCGTGGACGTCATCACCCAGCCGCACCCCGGCTTCCCCACCGACATGCAGGCCCAGGTCATGGCCCTCATGTGCGTGGCCGAGGGCTCGGGCTCCATTCAGGAGAAGATCTTCGAGAACCGCTTCATGCACGTGTCCGAGCTGGGACGCATGGGCGCGCGCATCACCCTGAAGGACCGCACGGCCATGGTGCGCGGGGTGGAGCACCTGGAAGGCGCGCCGGTGATGGCCTCCGACCTGCGCGCCAGCGCATCCCTGGTGCTGGCCGGGCTGGTGGCCAAGGGCACCACGGAGATCCAGCGCATCTACCACCTGGACCGGGGCTACGAGCGCATGGAGGAGAAGCTCTCCGCCGTGGGCGCGCGCATCCGCCGGGAAAAGGAATAAGCGCGCCGCCGAAAGCCTAGCCGGACGCAAGCGACGTGTACGCCAGCCAGTTGCAGCACCCCGACGCGGGCGGAGCGGCTTCGACACTGTCCGGCCCGCCAGGGCTGCTGGCCTGGCAGATCTACTTCCTGGCCTATGCGGCGGGCATCTGGGGCATCAAGCACCCGGAGCCCGCCGTTGCCGCGTCTGCGCTCCTGTGGCTGGGTCTGGTGTTGTTCCGCAGGCCCAGGCCGCTGTCCTGCCTTGTCTCGCTGCTGCTTGCCGTGGCCTGCTTCGCCGGTGGGCGGCTGCACGCGTTGCACGCCCTTCCCGCAGCCCCGGCCGAAACGCCGGAGCTGAACGCCGTCAGCGACGCCGGAGCCAAGGTGCTGCTTTCGGCCCGCGTGGCCGAGGTGACGGACAAGGCCTACGGCCGCATCGAAGTGCTGCTGGAGGACGCCAGCGCCACGCTCATCCCCAAGCCGCCGCGCGAGGGCGAGGAGCCGGAGGCCGAAAGCGCCAACGCCTCGCAGGCTGCGCCCTCATCCGTTGCCGTACCGGGCTTCGTGGCCTGGGACTGGGATGAGCCGGGCCTGCGCCCCGCGCCGGGGCAGCGTGTGGAGGCCGTGCTGCGCCTGCGGCCCGTGCATGGCTTCCTGAATGACGGTGGCGCGGATTTCGAGTGGCAGCAGCGTCTGCGCGGGGTCTTTTATCGCGCGTATACGCGCGGGCCGGAGGTGGAGGCCGCGTGGGGCCAGCGGATGGCGAATCCGTGGTGGGACGCGCGCGAGGGTCTGCGCGAGGCGCTCCTGTCCCGCCTGCCGGACACGCAGGGCGCGGCCATCGTGCTGGGTCTGCTTCTGGGCGATCGTTCGCGCATCGGCCAGACCGTCACCGAGGAGCTGCGCGCGGCCGGGCTCTCGCACACCCTGGCCCTGTCCGGGCTGAACGTGGTCTATGTGGCCGTGCTGGGCCTGGGCCTGGCCTGGAGCTTTGGGCTGGTCTGGCCCGGCCTCTTCCTGCGCATTCCCCGGCAGAAACTGGCGATACTTCTGTCCTTTCCCCTTGTGGCGGCCTACGTGTGGCTGGGCCAGGGCAGCCCTTCTTTGGTGCGCTCGGCCTGGATGTTTTTTTTCTGGGGGCTCTTGCTTTTGCTCGACAGGGGCCGCGCCCTGGTGGACGGGTTGTTCCTGGCGCTGGTGCTGATGGTGCTGTGGAACCCCCTGTGCGTGTTCGACGTGAGCCTGCAGATGTCCGCCGTGGCCGTTGCCGGGCTGGCCTTCCTGTATCCCTGGTTGAACGGCCTTGTCCCGCAGGCTCGCGGTCGCCTGCTCCATGCCGTGCGCTGGGTCTGGGACGCCTTGGCCATGACCTGTGCGGCCAACCTGGCGCTTCTGCCCGTCACCATTTGGTACTTCGGCACCTATCCGCCCAACTTCCTGCTTAACCTGCCTTGGCTGCCCGTGCAGGGCCTGGTGGTGCAGGTGCTGGGCATGGCTGGCCTTGGCCTGGCCACTGTGCCGGGCCTGGGCGGCGTGGCGGGCGCTCTGCTGGCCCTGGCCGCGCAGGTGCAGGACTGGATGCTCGACGTGCTGCACCGGCTGGTGCTGGAGGGCTGGTTTCCCACCTGGGCGCTCTTGCGGCCCCTGTGGCCGGAGATTCTGGGCGCCTCGCTGGTGCTGGCTGTGGCCCCCTATTGCCGCGATGCGCGCCGCACACGGCCGGTGCTTTTGCTCCTGGCCGGGCTTTTCCTTACGGCTTGGCCCCACGCGCAGCTGCTGCGAGGCGAACTGCGCGACGAGGTGCGCCTGAGCGTGCTCGACGTGGGACAGTCCCAGGCCGTGCTGGTGACGGCTCCGGGCGGGCGGCGCGTGCTGGTGGACGGCGGCGGGGCGCTCAGCCGCACCTTCGACATGGGACGTTCCGTGGTGGGCCCGGCGCTTGCCTGGGGCAGGCCGCCCAGGCTCGACGCCGTGGTCATGACCCACCCGGACGCGGACCATGCCCAGGGGCTGGCGTGGATTCTGCGCCAGTTCGGCGTGGGGGGCTTTTTCACCAATGGCCAGTGGCCCGAGGGGCATCTTGCAGGAGAGCTTGAAGACGCGCTGGCGGCAGGCGTTTCAGGAAGGCGGCTTACTCCCGTGGTTCTGCGCGCAGGGGAGCGTCTTGACCTGGGCGCGGGCGTGGTGCTGGAGGCACTGCACCCTGCCGAGGGCTACCTGGGCCGGGGCACCAACGACAACTCCGTGGTGCTGCGCCTGGTCTGGCGGGGTCAGCCCCTGGCGCTGCTGCCGGGCGACGTCCAGCGCGACGGCATAGAGGACATGCTGGAGCGCGGGCGCGACCTGCGCGCCGCCGTGCTGCTTCTGCCGCACCACGGGTCCAAATCCAGCCTTTCCGGCCTGCTGTACGAGGCCGTGGCCCCGGACCAGGCTCTGGCGAGCTGCGGCTTTCAGAACATGTACCGTTTCCCCAACAAGGATGTGGTGGCCGAGCTGGCCCTGCGCGGCATTCCCCTGGCCACGACTCCGGAGCGCGGCATGCTGGAATGCGTGTGGCGCGTCCCTGGCCGGGCCTTTGAACTGCGCGGCGCGCGGCGCTGAGTCACCGGACGGGCGCTGATCAGCGGCCGCTTTTGCCGTTGCCGGTGAGGTAGGCCCAGGCTTCGTCCGGGTTGAGGGGCATGGCGTACAGGTAGCCCTGGGCGAACTCGCAGGACAGGCCGCGCAAAAGATCGCGCTGGGTCTCGCGCTCCACGCCCTCGGCGATGACCTGGAGCTGGAGCGAGTGCGCCAGGCTGATGATGGCCTTGACGATCTCCAGTCCTTCCGGACCTATTTCCATGCGCTGCACAAAGGACAGGTCGATCTTGAGCGTGTCCAGCGGGAACTGTTGCAAGCTGTTCATGGACGAGTAGCCGGTGCCAAAGTCGTCGATGGACAGCGCCATGCCAAGGGCCTTGAGCTTGCGCAACTTGTCGACCGCGCTGGCGGCGTTGTCCATGATGGCCGACTCGGTGATTTCGAGCTTGAGCGCCTTGGGCGGCAGGCCGGTTTCGGACAGAACGGTCTTCACGGCCTCCACCAGGGTGGGGTCGGAGAACTGCCGGGGCGAAAGGTTCACGCTCATGACCAGGTCGCGCGCAAGCGCGGTGTCCTCGCGCCAGCTTTGCAGGGTCAGGCAGGCCTCGCGCAGGACCATGAGCCCGATGTCCACGATGAGCCCGGACTCTTCGGCCACGGGGATGAATTCAGCCGGGGAGATGAGGCCCCTGCGCGGATGGTTCCAGCGGATGAGCGCCTCGAAGCCGTGCAGGGTGGCCGAGCCGTCCAGGCGCACAATGGGCTGGTAGACCAGGAAAAATTCGCCGCGCCCGATGGCCCGCCGCAGGTCCGTCTCCAGCACCAGCAGGCGGCTCGCGCGGTCCAGCATGCCCTTGGTGAAGGCCTTGAAGCGGTTGCGGCCCGCCTTCTTGGCCTGGTGCATGGCGATGTTGGCGTTGCGCAACAGGTCGGCCGGACTTTCCGCCCCCTGCATGCCCAGGGTTATGCCCATGCTGGCGGTAAGCTGTATCTCGTGTCCGCCCAGGACAAAGGGCTGGCGCAGGGCCTGGCGGATGCGCTGCACGGCCTGGATGGTCTCGCGCGGGGAGGAGAGCTCCTCCAGGAGGATGACGAACTCGTCGCCGCCAAAGCGCGATACCGTGTCGAACGAGCGGATGCTGCCGCGCAGCACTTCGGCCACGCTGATGAGCACCTGGTCGCCGAAGGCGTGGCCCAGGCTGTCGTTCAGCACCTTGAAGCGGTCCAGGTCCAGGAACACCACGGAGAAGGAATAGGGCTTGCGCCTGCGGCCGCGCTCCATGGCCTGGTGGATGCGGTCCAGGCAGAGGGTGCGGTTGGCCAGACCGGTCAGGGGATCGTGCAGGGCCAGATGCCGCAGCTGCAGCTCCATTTCCTTGCGTTCGGTGATGTCGCGCAGGGAGATGCGGCTGCCCAGCGACCCGCCGTTACCGCCCATGACTTCGCGTTTGACCTCGTTGACCCAGCGCAGGGTGCCGTTCTTGTGGCGGATGCGGTAGTCCAGGGATTCTTCGTCGAGGCTTTGGGCGTGGAACTGCCGCCAAGCCTCCAAATCCGCTTCGTGGACCAGTTCCTCCAGGCCGCGCGCATCGGCCAGGAAACGCTCGCGCGGGTAGCCGGTGATGCGCTCGCACGAGGGGCTCACGTAGAGCATGGCCCCGGACGGTCCTATCCAGCACTCCATGCCGTGGGTGTACTCGGCCACGATGCGGTGGCGGTCCTCGCTCTGCTGCAGGGCCTGCTCGGTCTGCACCTGGCGGGTCATGTCCACGGCGATGCCAGCCACGGCGGTTATGGTGCGGTTCTGCGTCAGGGGGAACTTGGATACCTGCAAATGGCGAGCGGGGCCGCCGCCGCGCAGGCGCACGGTTTCCTGCACCAGCACGGGCTGGCCCTCCCGTTGCACGAAAAGATCGTACTCGCGGATCAGGCGGGCCACGTCTTCCGGCCAGAGGTCCGTGTCGGTGCGGCCGATGATCTTCTGCGGCGGCAGGCCCAGGCATTCGCCAAAGGCCGGGTTGCAGAAAATGTAGCGGCCGTTCAAATCCTTGATGAAGGCCATGGCCGGAGAGTTCTCCATGAACGAGGCGAAAAGCTGGCGGCTCTTGTCCAGCTCGGCCTCGATCATCTGCCGCACGGTGACGTCGCGCGCGACCACCACGGCGTAGCCCTTGCCCGCGAAGGCGTGCAGGGTCACGGTGATTTCAATGGGCACGCTGCGGCCCTCGGCCCCCGTGAGGCTGGTGACGATGTGCCCGTTGCGGAACTGCACCTCGCCCGTGGCCACGCCCGCAGTGCTGAGGGCCCCGGCGTAGCGCGCCGCGATTTCCTTAGGGAAGAATTGCGAGATATGCCGGCCCAGCACCTGCGCCCGGTCGAGGCCGAGCATCATCAGCGCGGTTTCGTTGACGTCGGCCACGGTCCAGTCGTCGGTGAGGAAGACGAAGATGGCGTCGTTGGCGTGGTCCACCACGGCGCGGAAGCGCTCCAGCTCGTCCAGTCTGCGGCGCAGCTCCGGGTAGTAGCTTTTGGCCATGGAGCGTTCGCCCAGGCCGATGAGCCTGTTTCGCAGGGAGTTGCCGTTCTTTCCGTCCTCAGAGGGCATTGCGGTACACGGCCTTTATGTCCAGGGCCGTGGGGGCCTTGGGGTTGGTGACCATGCAGGGGTCGTTCATGGCGAAGGCCGCCAGACCCTCGATGTGCTCCGGGGTGACGCCAAGGGAGCCGAGGCCCTCTGTGGCGCCCACGGCGGCCTTGAGGGCGCGCACCTGGTGCAGCACGGCCCGGCGTTTCTCCTCAAACGGCGCGGTGGGCGAAAGCTGGGCGCCCAGGGCCACGGCGATGTCCGCATAGCGCTCCGGGGCGGCGTCGAAGTTGTAGTCGATGACGTGGTCGAGGAGCATGGCGTTGCACTGGCCGTGGGGCAGGTCCATGAGGCCGCCCAGGCTGTGGGCCATGGCGTGCACCGCGCCCAGGATGGCGTTGGAGAAGGCGAGGCCGGCGTACATGCTGCCGAGCATCATGCCCGCTCTCGCCTCGGCGTCGTCGGGCCTGGTTATGGCCAGGGGCAGATGCCGGGCGATGCGCCGGATGGCGTCCAGGGCGAAAAGGTCTGTCGTCGGCCCGTGGGCGTTCGACACATAGGCCTCGATGGCGTGGGTCAGCGCGTCCACGCCGGTGTGCGCGGTCAGTTCGCGCGGCATGGTCAGGGTCAGCAGCGGGTCGATGAGGGCCACATCCGGCACCATGGCCTTGCTGACGATGGCGATTTTGACCTTGCGTTCGGTGTCGTTGATGATGGCGAACTGCGAGACATCGGCGCTGCTGCCCGCCGTGGTGGGCACGCAGATGAGCGGCGGGCCGGGGTTCTGCACGTTGTCCACGCCTTCGAAATCAAGAACGTGGCAGTCGTTGGTCACCACGATGCCGATGCCCTTGGCGCAGTCCATGGGGCTGCCGCCGCCCACGGCCACGATTGCGTCGCAACCCTTGGAGCGGAACAGCTCCGCTCCCTGCATCACCTCGAAGTCGCGCGGGTTGGCGTGGATATCGGCAAAGATCTCCAACTCCACGCCCATGCCGAGGATGCTGCTTGTGATGCTGTCGAACCAGGGCAGATGCGTGATGCCAGGATCTGTGACCAGTAGCGCCCTGCGCGCGCCGAGGTTCTGGACGTAGCGTCCCGCCATGGAGGCCGCGCCCGCGCCGAACACGGATTCCGGGGCCAGGAATTTGCGGAGCTCAAGCAGGGACGCTGCGGGCATAGGCGCTCTTCCAGGTAAGTGTTGCATGAGCACTTCGTGCGGTCGTACAGTACGTTACCTACCCCAGAGCACAAAGGAAGGGAAGGGGTGCGCGGGGATTTCTTGTTTTGGCGGGTACTAGTAGGACCAGGATTGCCCGGCGGCGAGGTGCTCCACCCGAATGCCTGGGAGCAGGGTGCGCAAAGCCTCTGTGCGGCCGTGGCCGGTGCAGTGCCCGGCCACAAGCTGGCGCACGCCGAAGCGGGTGAGGGCCTCGGCGGTTTCCCGCACGGCCTCTTCTCCGGCGTTGAACAGGTGCAGGCCGCCCAGCACGGCGTGGAAGGAGCGGAGGCCCAGGCGCTCCCGCGCACAAGCCAGGGAATTGGCCAGGCCGCTGTGGCAGCAGCCTAGAATCGCCACCGGGCCCTGGCGCGTCTCAAGCACCAGGAAGGCGTCGTCCGGCACATGGTCCGGTTCGCGCCCCTCCTGGTCGAGGGAGAAGCCCTGCACGGCCTGGAAGCGCCCGGGCGCGCGCGGAATGTCCGTCAGGAGCGTGAGGCCCGGGGCCAGTTCCGTCAGCGGCCCGGCCGGAAGGAACGGCGGCAGGGGAGAAGGCGGGCCGATGTGCAGGGGCTTGCCTTTCTCCTTGGCGTAGCGTTTGGCGGCGCAGGAAGGGTGGGCGTGGACGGTCCCTGTGAACCCCGCAGCGAATAGGGCCGGAAGCCCGCCCGTGTGGTCGTAGTGCCCGTGGCTCAGGGCCAGGCCGCGCGCCGTGGAGACGTCGACGCCCAGGGCTGCCGCATTCTTCACGAACAGCTCCGTCTGGCCCGTGTCCCACAGCCACAGGCCGCCGTTGCCCTCGTCCCCCAGGTCCACGGCAAGGGAAAGGCCCCACTCGCATGCGCAAGCGGGGCCGGAAGTCTCGTTGTCGCACAGGACGACGACGCGCGCGGTTGTCCGGGGCATGTTAACCCTTTTTCGCCTCTTTGAGCGCCGGGGCGTTGTGCTTGCCGCCGGGCTTGGGCCACTTCTGCGGATCGTCCTTGAACAGCTTGTAGTTGATGGAGTCCACCAGGGCCTGCCAGCTGGCCTCGATGATGTTGTGCGACACGCCCACCGTGGTCCAGCGGTCCTGACGGTCGCCGGACTCGATGAGCACGCGCACGTAGGAGGCCGTGCCGCCGCCGTTCTTGTCCACCAGGGACATGACGCGCACCTTGAAGTCCAAGAGGCGCATCTGGGCCAAGGTGGGGTAGGAGGGCTCCAGCGCGCGCCGAAGCGCCACGTCGAGCGCGTTCACCGGGCCGCGGCCCGTGGCGGCCGTGTGGGCCACCTCGCCGCGCACCTGCAGCATCACCGTGGCTTCGCTGAAGGGTTCCTTCTCCTCGTTCACGGCGTCGAGCACACGGTAGTTCACCATCTGGAAGTAGCGCTTGCTCCAGCCCATCATGCGGAAGAACAGGATCTCGTAGCTGGCCTCGGCCACGGAGTAGTCGTAGCCCGTGCTCTCGCGCCGCTTGAGCTCGGCGAGCAGGTCCATGACGGACGGGTCGTCCTTGTCCAGGTCGTAACCGTACTGCCGGGCCTTGAACAGGATGTTGCTGCGGCCGGCCAGGTCGGACAGGAGCACGCGGCTGACGTTGCCCACCTGGGCCGGGTCGATGTGCTCGTAGGTTTGCGGGTTCTTCACCACGGCGCTGACGTGGATGCCGCCCTTGTGGGCGAAGGCCGAGCCGCCCACGTAGGGCTGGCGCGGGAAGGGCCGCTGGTTGGCCGTTTCCGCCACGTAGTTGGCGATGGTGGCCAATTTCTTGAGGTTCTCCGGCCCGATGGTGCGCACGCCGAGCTTGAGCTCCAGCGTGGGGATGATGGAGCAGAGGTTGGCGTTGCCGCAGCGCTCTCCATAGCCGTTCATGGTGCCCTGCACCTGCACCGCGCCCAGGCGCACGGCCTCGATGCTGTTGGCCACGGCCAGTTCGCAGTCGTTGTGGGTGTGGATGCCGAGCGCCGCGCCGGGAAGCTCCGCCTGCACGCGTCCGATGATCTCGGCAAGCTCCGAGGGCAGGGTGCCGCCGTTGGTGTCGCACAGCACCAGCACGTCCGTGCCGGCCTCCCTGGCCGCCTTCAGGCAGGCGAGGGCATAGTCCGGGTTGGCCTTGAAGCCGTCGAAGAAGTGCTCCGCGTCGAAGAACAGCTCCTTCAAGTTCGGGCGCAAGAAGGCCAGGCTGCCGCTGATGAGCTCCAGATTGCGCGGCAGGCTCACCTTCAGGGCGTGGGTGGCGTGGAAGTCCCAGGTTTTGCCGAAGATGGACGCGGCCTCCACCTGGGCCTCGATGATGGCCTTCAGGTTCGGGTCGTTCTCCGGGGTGGACTTCAGGCTATGCGTGCTGCCGAAGGCCGCGACGCAGGCGTTCTTCAGGTCGTAGTTCTTGATCTCCTTGAAGAACTGCCTGTCCGTCGGGTTCGAGCCGGGCCAGCCGCCCTCAATGTAGTGAACACCTAGCTCGTCCAGCTTGCGCGCAATGCGGATCTTGTCCTCGGTGGTGAGGTGCAGTTCTTCCGCCTGTGTGCCGTCACGGAGCGTGGTGTCGTAGATGCTGGCCTGGCGCATGGTCATCCTTGGGCTTGAGGGTTTATCCGACGAAGACCTGGTGCAGGGTGCGCACCGCGAGTTCGGTGTACTTGTCCTCGATGAGGCAGGAGAGCTTGATCTCCGAGGTGCTGATCATGAGGATGTTGATGTTTTCGTCGCGCATGGCGCGGAAGGCCTGGGCCGCCACGCCGGAATGGTTGCGCATGCCCACGCCGATGACCGAGACCTTGCTGACGTTCTTGTCCGAGAGCAGGGCCTTGTAGCCGATCTCGGCCTTGAGGCCTTCCATCAGCTTCAGGGTGGCGTCCAGGTCGGCGCGGGTGACGGTGAAGGTGATGTCCGTGCGGCCTTCCTTGCTGGGATTCTGCACGATCATGTCCACCAGGATCTTCTGCTCCGCGATGGGCGTGAAGATGGAGGCGCAGACGCCGGGTTCGTCGATGACGCCCACCAGCGTGACCTGGGCCTGGTCCTTGTCGTAGGCGACGCCGGAGACCTGCACTGCTTCCATGACTTTGTCCTCCTGGGTGACTATGGTGCCGGGCTCGTCGCTGAAGGTGGAGCGCACATGCACCGCAACATTGTATTTCTTGGCGAATTCCACGGAACGGATCTGCAGCACCTTGGCGCCCATGCTGGCCATCTCAAGCATCTCGTCATAGGAGATGCGGTCGAGCTTTCTGGCCTCGGCGCAGATGTTGGGGTCGGTGGTGAACACGCCGGGCACGTCGGTGTAGATCTCGCACATCTCGGCCTTGAGCGCGGCGGCAACCGCCACGGCCGAGGTGTCGGACCCGCCGCGGCCCAGGGTGGTGATGCGGCCCAGGGAATCGATGCCCTGGAAGCCCGCCACCACGAGCACGTCGTATTCCTCCAGCATGCCCACCAGCTTTTCGGAGTCGATGCTCTCGATGCGGGCCTTGCCGTAGGAGCTGTCGCTGACGATGGGGATCTGGAAGCCGAGCACGCTGCGGCATTTGATGCCCTCGTCCTTGGCCATCATGGCGAAAAGCGCCACGGAGATCTGCTCGCCCGTGGAGACCAGGCTGTCCATCTCGGCCGCGTCCGGAGTGGGCGACCACTGCTTTGAAAGGGCGATGAGCCGGTTGGTTTCCCCCGCCATGGCGGAGAGCACCACGATGACCTTGTCGCCGTTGGCCAGGGGGCGGCGAACATTGTTCAGCACCTGCCGCATGCACTCCAGGTTGCGCACGGAGGTGCCGCCGAATTTCTGCACCACGATGTTCTTCATCTCGCAAAATCCTTCTGCCAATGGTTGAGCGTGGAGGCCAGACCCGCAAACAGGCCGCCGGCCGCCTTTCCCCATGCCCTGATTTCGAGCGCCCGTCCAGAGGGAACAGACGACCAGACGAGGTGCAGGGCCTCCTCCGGCCAGTCTTTTTCCGGCAGGTTCTCTATCCACTCGGCCACCACCAGAACATCCTTCGCGTCCAGGGCGTCCAGAAATTCATCGGGCGTCTGGCCTGCCGTGCGGTAGAGGTCGAAGTGGGCCACCTGGGGCGTGGTTGGGTACACATTCACGATGTTGAAGCTGGGGCTGGAGACCTCGGCCTCGTTTGCTCCCGGCAGGGCGGAGACAAGGCCGCGCACCAGCGTGGTCTTGCCCGCGCCCAACGGGCCGGAAAGCAGCAGCGGCACGGGCCCGCCGCCTGTACGCGTGGAGCGCGCCAGAGCCTCGCCCAGCGCCGCCCCAAGGGCCAGGGTCGCGTCCGCGTCGGTGATGAAAAGCTGCACGTCTTGTCCTGTCTCTTTCGATGTCTGCTTGTGTTCCGGTTTACTTGTGTTCCAGAAGCGTGCGCAGGATGTCCTCCTTGCCGACCACGCCCACCAGCCTGCCGCCGTCCACCACGGGCAGGGTGTACAGCTTCTCGTTCACCATGACGGTGGCGATCTCGTCGATGGGCGTTTGCGGCGAAACGGACTTGGGGTGCGGGGTCATGGCCTGCTCCACCTTGCTGGCCGCGATCTTCTTGATCTCGCGTTCGAAGTCCTCGCGGCTGGAGAGGGCGATGAAGCCGTCGAGCATGGAGAACAGCGAGGGCATGGTGACCTGCTTCTGCTGGGCCACCAGGTCGCTCTGGCACAGCACGCCGACGAGCTTGCCGCTTGCGTCCACCACGGGCGCGCCGTTGATCTTCTTCTCGATCAAGAGAGCCACCGCGGTGCGGATGTCCGTATCGGGCGAGAGGGTGACCGGGTCCGGGGTCATGATGTCTATGGCCTTCAGCATTGTGCACGCTCCTTCAGTACGAGTGGAAGGGTATGGGCGATTTCGGTCGGCAGATTGCCACGGCCGGGAAAATCTTCGGCAAGCAGCGCGCCGCAGCGGGCGTGCCAGTAAACGCCCAGGCACGCTGCCTGGAGCGGGGGGATGCCGCGCGAGAGGGCCGCGGCCATGACGCCCGCCAACACGTCGCCGGAGCCGCCCACGGCCAGATTGGGCGCGGCGATGGCGCACAGGTGCAGCACGCCGTTCTGGCCCACCAGGGTGCCCGCGCCCTTGAGCGCCAGCACCTGCGGGTGCGTCTGACTGAAGCGCCGTGCGGCGGTGGGGCGGTCGGCCTGGAGCTCGCCCATGCCCATGCCCAGGATGCGCGCCATTTCGCCGGGGTGCGGGGTGAGCACGGCGTTTTTCGGCAGCGCGGCCATGAGCTTGGGCGCCTGCGCCAAGTGGAACAGGGCGTCGGCGTCGATGATGCACGGCGGAGCCCAGGCCTTGCCGAAGTCCACGCTGAAGTGCTGGGCGAAGGCGGCCAGGAAGGCGGCCAGGAACTCCGCCGCCTGGGCGTGGCGGCCCAGGCCGGGCCCCAGCACGATGGCGTCGAAGCGGCTCAAGTGCGGCAAAAGCTCTTCCTGGCATTCCGGCGTCCACTGCGTGGAGGCGCTTGGGCCCAGGGGCAGGGCCATGAGGTCGGGCATGCCGGACTTGATCTCCGCCAGCACACCGCGCGGGCAGGCCAGGGTGACCAGCCCGGCCCCGGCGCGGAGAGCGCCCAGGCCGCACAGCTGCGCCGCGCCTGTCAGGCCCTCGCTGCCGCCGATGACCAGCACGTGTCCGGCCTTGCCCTTGTGCAGGTCGGCCGCGGGGGCCTTCAGAAGGTCCAGCACGCCCTCGGTGATGATGAACTGCATGGCGGGCGCGGCCAGGGCCACGGCGCGGGGGATGCCGATGTGCCGGGGCAGAAGTTCGCCCACGTAGGGCGCGGCCTGGGGCAGGGCCGTGCCCAGCTTGGGAGCGTGGAAGGCCACGGTGAGGTCCGCGCGCACTGCCACGGGCTTGGGCAGTCCGGTGGTGCCGCACAGGCCGGAGGGGATGTCCAGCGCGAGCACGAAGGCTTCCGCGCCCAGAAGATTCATGGCCGAGACGAGTTCCACGGCCTCCGGCGAGAGCGCGCCGCTGAAGCCGGTGCCGAGCAGCCCGTCCACCAGCACGTCCGGGGTGTCGAAGGCGTCGAGCATTTGCGCCGCGCGCTCCAGGGGCAGGTGCTTCAACTCCACCCCGGCGCGGCGGGCCAGGTCAAGGTGGTAGCGGGCCTCGCCCTTGTAGGCGCTTCTGGGCTTGGTGTGCAGCACCAGGGGGATGGCCCCTTCGTCCAGCAACCTGCGGGCCAGCACGAAGGCGTCGCCGCCGTTGTTGCCGCCGCCGGCCACAAGCAGCACATGCGCGCCGGAAAGCGGGCCGAAGTCCTGTTCAAGCGCCGCCAAGGCCTGGGCTCCGGCGTTCTCCATGAGCAACTCGGCCTTGAGGCCGTATTCTTTGATGGCGGTCTGATCCCAGGCGCTCATTTCCGCCGGGGTGGGCAAGGGCTCGAACATGTGTCCTCCAGAAAAACGGTGCGGGACAGCGGGCCTTACAGGGGGGAGCCCTCCAGGATGACGACAGCGGCGGCCACGTCGCGGCCGTGGGTCAGGGAAAGATGCAGACGCTGCGCGCCCAGGGCCTCGGCCAGTTCCCGCGCGCGGCCGGAAAGCAGCAGCGTGGGAGCGCCGGAAGGCAGGGAACGCACCTCGATGTTGTGCATGGTCACGCCATCGGCGAAGCCCGTGCCCAAGGCCTTGGCGCAGGCCTCCTTGGCGGCGAAGCGCGCGGCGACAAAGGCTGTGGCGTCGCCCTTGGGCATGGCTGCGGCTTCCTCAGGCGTGAGCAGGCGCTCGGCAAAGCGCGCGCCGAAGCGTTCCATGCTCTCGCGGATGCGCGGCAGTTCCACCACGTCGAGGCCCAGGCCCAAAATCACCTCCGCTCCTCCTAGTCCACGAACCCGCGCAGGATCTCCGCCATGTCGCGGGTGGCCTGGCGCAGGCCGGTGTAGATGGCTCGGGCCATGATGCTGTGGCCGATGGAATATTCGTGGATGCCCGGCACCTTGGCGAAGGGCAGCACGTTCACGTAATTGAGGCCGTGGCCCAGGTTGACCTTGAGGCCCAGGGACTGCGCGTAGCGGATGCCCGCCAGGATCTTCTCCAGCTCCGCCGTGCGCTCGGCCGGCGTGACTGCGTCGGCGTAATGGCCGGTGTGGATCTCGATGTACTGCGCGCCGGTCTGGCTGGCGGCTTCGATCTGGTCCGGCTCGGCGTCGATGAACAGGCTGGCCTCGATGTCGCGTTCGAGCAAGGGAGCCAGGAAAGCCGAAAGCTCGCCCTCGCGGCCCAGGCAGTTCAGCCCGCCCTCGGTGGTCAGTTCCTGGCGTTTCTCGGGCACCAGGCACACCGTGTCCGGGCCGATGGCGAGCGCGATCTGCTGCATTTCGCGCGTGGCGGCCATTTCCAGGTTCAGTTTGGTGTTCACCGTGCGCCGCAGGATCTCCACATCGCGGTCCTGGATGTGGCGGCGGTCCTCACGCAAATGCACGATGATGCCGGAGGCGCCGCCCAGCTCGGCCTCATGCGCGCCCAGCACGGGATCCGGCTCCTGGCCCAGGCGGGCTTGGCGCAGTGTGGCCACGTGGTCCACGTTGACGCAGAGAAGGGGCATGGGTACCTCCGTATTTTAGGGGAGCGTTTGCATTTTTGTACGCTTTCCCAGTGGGGAAGGCAACAGGCGGAACCGCAACGCATCCGCCCGCCCATTCCGCGCGTTGACATGGACAACCGGGGAAGGTACCCCCATGCTCTCCAAGAACAACCCGAACCGCATTGTGCTTCAGGAGCCCGTTCATGAACGTCTGCATCGTCGGCACCGGATACGTCGGCCTGGTCACGGCAGCCTGTCTTTCCGAGATGGGCAACCACGTGCGCTGCGTGGACAAGAGCGCGCACGTGGTGGAGACCCTGCGCGCCGGGCGCATCCACATCTTCGAGCCCGGGCTTGAGGAGCTGGTGCGCCGCAACACGGCCGAGGGCCGCCTGACCTTCACCACGGACCTGGCCGGGGGCCTCTCCTTTGACGGCGACGGGGCCGAGTTCGCCTTCATCTGCGTGGGCACGCCCTCCGGCGAGGACGGCGTGTGTGATCTTTCCTTCGTGGACGCCGTGGCCGCGGAGATCGGCCGCGCGGTGACGGCACCGCTCATCGTGGTCAACAAGTCCACCGTGCCCGTGGGCACCGCCGACCGCGTGCGGGCCATCATCGACCGCGAGCTGGCCGCGCGCGGGGCCACGCTGGACGTGGACGTGGTGTCCAACCCGGAATTCCTGAAAGAGGGCGACGCGGTGAAGGACTTCATGAAGCCCGACCGCGTCATCGTGGGCACCGAGAACCCCAAGAGCGCGGAAATGCTGAAGGCGCTCTATGCGCCCTTTGCCCGCAGCCGCGAGAAGCTCATCATCATGGGTGTGCGCAGCGCGGAGATGACCAAGTACGCCGCCAACTGCATGCTGGCCACCAAGATCAGCTTCATCAACGAAGTCGCAAACATCTGCGAGCGCGTGGGCGCGGATGTCTCCGAGGTCCGCTTGGGCATCGGCAGCGACCACCGCATCGGCTACGACTTCATCTACCCTGGCGTGGGCTACGGCGGCTCCTGTTTTCCCAAAGATGTGAAGGCGTTCCTGGCCACGGCCAAGGAGGCCGGGTACCAGGCCGGGCTCATCGACGCCGTGGACCAGGTGAACAGCCGCCAGAAGCTGGTGCTGGCCCAGAAGGTCCTCAAACATTTCGAGCCCCTGGGCGGCGTGAAGGGCAAGACCCTGGCCGTGTGGGGCCTGGCCTTCAAGGCCAACACCGACGACATCCGCGAGGCCCCGGCGCTGGCCATCATCGCAGCGCTCACCGCGCAGGGCATGCGGGTTAAGGCTTTTGACCCCGTGGCGCGGGAGCGGGCCGAGGCCGAGCTTTCCGGAAACGCCCTGGTGGAGCTGGTTTCCGGCCAGTACGAGGCCCTGGACGGGGCCGACGCCCTGGCCGTGGTGACGGACTGGAACCAGTTCCGCAACCCGGACTTCGCGGGCATGGCGCGCACGCT
>NZ_DATMYK010000010.1:0-6201 GCF_035560995.1 Humidesulfovibrio sp.
GTTTTCAGTGGCGGCGACGTTGGCTGCGGCGGAAGCGGTCTGGACCCGGCTCATTTCTTGTCACCGCCCTTGGCGGCAGCTTTTTCGGCGGGCTGCGACTCGCGCTGGTGCCGCTCGTAGGCCTGCACGATGCGCCCCACCAGCGGGTGGCGGATGACGTCCTCCTCGTGAAAGGCCACGAAGCCGATGCCCTTGACCCCCTGCAGGATGCGGTGGGCCTCCACCAGGCCGCTGCGGGTCTGGGTGGGCAGGTCGATCTGAGTCACGTCGCCCGTGACCACCGCGCGCGAGCCGAAGCCCAGGCGCGTCAGAAACATCTTCATCTGCTCCGGCGTGGTGTTCTGGGCTTCGTCCAGGATGACGAAGGCGTCATTGAGCGTCCGCCCGCGCATAAAGGCCAGGGGAGCCACCTCGATGACGCCGGTCTCCAGCATGTCCTGCACGCGGGCGAAGTCCAGCATGTCGTGCAGGGCGTCGTACAGGGGGCGCAGGTAGGGGTTGACCTTCTCGGCCAGGTCGCCGGGCAGGAAGCCCAGCTTTTCGCCCGCCTCCACGGCCGGGCGCGCCAGCACGATGCGCTTGACCTCGCGCCGCATGAGGGCGGAAACGGCCAGAGCCACGGCAAGGTAGGTCTTGCCCGTTCCGGCGGGGCCGATGGCAAAGACGAGATCGTTGGCGCGGATGGCTTCCAGGTAGTCGCGCTGGCTGATGGTCTTGGGCGCGATGGTCTTCTTGGGCGAGGCCACGTAGACCGTGTCCTGGAAGATGCGGCGGATGTCGGCCCCGGGCTCGCGCAGCAGGATGCGCCAAGCGCAGTCCACGTCCTGGGGGTGCACGGGCCTGCCTTCGCGCAGCAAGGCGTACAGCTGGGTCAGCACCCCCGCGCAGACCTCCACGAGGTCGTCCTTGCCGCACAGGCTGCACGCGGAGCCGCGCGTCTCGATGACCACCCCGCTCTTCTCGCTCAGCAGGGCGAGGTTGGCCCCCTGCGGACCGAAGAGCTTGTTGGCCAGCCCGGAATCCTGAAACTCCAGCTTGCGGGTGTTCCCGCCCTGTGTGCTCATGCCGTGCGCGCGCCTCCCGATGAATTACCCGTGGCGAATTTCTCGTGGCAAATGGCTACAGCAATCGCCACCGGCCCGCAAGAGCAGGATCGGCACTTGCCGCAGCGGCACGCAACGTGACGGGGTTTGACGTCGCAGCCCTGAACCACGGGCGGACTTTGGGGCATTCTGAAAATCTGCGCCAGGGGCGAACAAGTGTTCACCTGCGCCTGCGCGCGCCCTCAAAAGTCTACTCCAGAACATGCTCCAAGCCCTGGACCATAAGGCTGTGCACATGGCTGTCGTCCAGGGTGTAGAACACGTTCTTGCCTTCCTTGCGGGCCTTGACCAGCTTCGCCGTGCGCAAAAGTCGCAACTGATGCGAGATGGCCGACGCGCTGACGTTCAGTGCGGCAGAAATATCGCACACGCACAGCTCGCCAAGGCTCAAGGCGTGCAGGATGCGCACACGGGTCCGGTCGCCCAGCAGGCTGAAGATCTCCGCCAGGCCTTCCGCCGTAGCGTCGTCCAGCAGCACCGCTTGCACCCGCGCCACCCTGTCGTGATGGACGCAGGGCTTTTCACAGGCGTCCAGCGGAACAAAATCATCTGTATTATCGATCATTTGTTTATCTTTATGATTGCTTTGCCATCCTGTCAAGCCATCCTTCACTGGGCTTCTGGCTGTGCTACTGTTTTGCCGTGGCCTCGGTGAGCAGCGTGACGTTGCTCTTGGTGAAGAAGCCGTCGAAGCCCTCGTAGCGGTGGATGTACTCGTTGACGATGAGGGTTTCCTTGGACGGGCGGCTGAACGTCTGCTTCAAGCCTTCTTCCTTGGAACCCACAAGCTCCAGCAAAAATTCCATGCCCTGGGCCTTCAGGCCCGCGAAGGTGTCCTCGATGCGCTCCGTGCGGAAGGCCAGGTGATGTATACGCCGCCCGTAGTTCTTGATGAACATCTCGGTCGGCCCCTCCTGTCCGGCGGCGGCCTCGCCCAGGCCGGAGGTGATGACCATGGCGTACGGCTCGTTCGCCAGGCGGGCCACATTGGTGATGGAGTTCAGGTTGTCCACGTACACGGCCATGGAGAACTCGTAGCCCGTGAGCTCCAGGAACTCCACGATGGCGTCGTCGCGGTCCTTGGCGCGCACGCGCACTGAGGCGTGGTCGAACACGCCGATGTTCTTCAGGTGCGGGGCGTCGGGCTTGGGCAGGGTCCAGTCCGCCTTGGGCGAAAGGTTCGAGACATGGCGGCGCGGCTCGCCCAGCCATTGCACGAAGCCGAAGGAAAGCGCGCTGTAGGCCGAAGGCGCGGTCTGGATGAACAGCCAGGAGTCGGAGCGGATGATGTCGTCTGACAGGAAGCGCACGCCCCGCTTTTTCTGGATGTCGACATAGCGCCGCAGATCGCGGCAGAGGAAGACCATGGCTTCCACCCGCGTGCCCGGCAGGTGCGTGGACTTCGGCCCCAGGGGCTCATCGGCGAAGGGCTTGGGCCCGCTGGTGCGGGTGCGGAAAAGAAAGTCGGCCGAGCCGGGATGGGTCAAGACGCAGGCGCGGTCCGGGCCGTAGCTCAAGGCGGTTTCGAATTTGTACCCGGTGGTGTTCAAAAAATCCGCCGCGGCGCTTTCAAGTCGTTCGGACTCAACCGTCACCAGCACAGTCTCCAGGCCGCCCACCAGCCCTTCCAGCCCCAGGGCGCGGCGTTCCTCGACAACCTTTTGGACCCGCGCGCGCAACACCGAATCGTCGTTACGGAACGTCTGCGGCATAAATATACCTCCTGACCCGTCGCAATGCGGGGTGTGATGCTCGCATCCTGCACCGCAGGCTGGGCTTTGGTCAAGTTCCCGCGACCGCGTTGACAAAGCGTTGGCTTCCCACTAACGAATACGTAGCCGAGGCGCTTCGTATATACAATTCTACATACCGGTCAAAGGAAGCATGCATGTCCATTCCCATGGGGCTCCGGTCCGACTTCTCGCTCCAGCTTCGGGAGCTTCTGCAACGTTCCGCCACAGGCAGCAGCATGACGGAATCGCAGTGGGAAGCCTTGGCCCTGGTCCATGGACCGGAGGTATACTCCGAGGCCCTGTACGGATTGAGCAGGCTTGAGCTGCCGCCGGAAGAAGCGCGGGACAGCCTGCTGGCCATAGTGGCGCACCAGCACGAACTGTGTGCGGCCCTGAACCGCGCAGTGAGCCTCATCACCGCCACCTGCGACTACTTCATGCATGTGCGGCCCATGGTGCGCGAGCCGATTCTTGTGGAAGTGCGGCTGCTGCAGCAGAAGGAGGAAGGCGCCTACCGCGACGAACTGACCGGCCTGTTCAATCGCCGCTCCTTCAATCAGGAAGTCCCGCGCGAGATGGAGCGCTTCCGCCGTTTCGGACAGGCCTTTTCCCTGCTCATGCTCGACCTGGACCACTTCAAAGACTTCAACGACGCCCACGGCCATTCCGCCGGAGACCAGGCCCTGCGCGACGTGGCTGGCATCCTGCTCGACTCCGCACGCCTGTATGACCGGGTGGTGCGCTACGGCGGAGAAGAATTCGCCATCGTCCTGCCGCAGACGAACAGCGACGAGGCCCGAACCGTGGCCGAACGCATCCGCGAAGCACTGGCCCGGCACAGGGTGGTGTATCTCGGACAGAACCTCGGCTCGATCACGGTGAGCATCGGCCTGGCCGTCTTTCCCAAGGACGCGCTCGACATGGCGGGACTGGTGCACAGCGCGGACCAGGCCCTTTACTGCGCCAAGGAACGTCGTAATTGCGTTGAGCAGTATCGCGACAAGCGCTCACACCGCCGCTACCTGTTGAGCGATCCCCTGCCATTGCACATCACCTGCCCCGGCGCGCGCCAGCTGCAGGCCAATGCCCTGGACATCAGTCTGGGCGGGCTTTCGTGCAGCGCGGACGCTCCCCTGCCCCAGGCCACCGTGCTGCGCATCGAACTCTCCGACCCGGACCGCTCCATCCACCTGCCCCTACAGGCCGAGGTGCGGCGCGTGGACCAAGCCTCGGACAAAAGCTACCAGCTCGGCCTCTCGTTCAAGCTCGATACCGTGGAAGAGCAGATGCAGCTCATGGCGCTTCTGGACGGAAAACTGGACATGGCGCCCCTGCCGCGCGAGGCCGGGCAGGACCGACGGTGGGTCTAGAAGGTCGCGGCGCGGCCCTTTCCGGCCGCCCAACCGCGGTACAACGCGGCCACTTCCGCCAGGCGCAGGCGTTCCATATAGTCGGCCGCCTCCAGGGCGGAAGCCACGAGATCGGCGGCTCTCTCCTGCCTTCGCCACAGCAGCCATGACTCCGCACTGCGGCGGCAGGCCTCCTCTCCGGAGAGTTCCGACAGGCGCAGCAATTCCGTGAAGACCGCTTCCGTCGGCGCGAAACGCGACTCCAGAAAACGCTGCGCGCACGCGCCCGTCAGGTCACCTGCGGTCTCGCAGTGCCGGGCCAGCAGCCCGTAGCCTTCAAGCCACAGTGGTTCGCGCGCCAACAATTCGCGGCACAGTTGCGGATCAAGGCCCACCTGCGCCCTGCGGTTCAGCACCTCCGCCCTGCGGGCAGGCAGGGCCAGATAGGGCCGCAGGCACTCCGTCAGCCGCAGTTCATAGCCGTCCTTCTGCGCGTGATAGGCAAGATCCGGCACAAGGTCGGCCCGGCAGCGCGCCTTGAGCACCTGGGCGTTGTGCCGCTCGTTGTCCGTGCGCCCGGGCGTTTGCCCCACCAGATGAGTGACGCGGCTTTCGGGCACGCAGAACTGGCTGTAGCCGCGCTTGGCGATCTGCACCCCCAGGTCCACATCCTCCCCACCGTTCTTGTATTCCTCGCAAAAACCGCCGCACTCGAAGAACAGCGAGCGCCGCAGCAGAAGCGCGGCCGCGGTGAGGGCCTGCACCGAACGCCGTTTGCGCACCAGGGGGTGGTCCACGGGGAAATACTCGTGCAGGTGCTGGGGGTACAGCTGGGGCTCCACCACTATGCCCAGGTGCTGCACCCGCGGGCCAAGGCCCAGGCGCTCGGGGTAGACCAACAACGGCCCCACTGCCCCCACGCGCTCGTTCGAGCGCAGGGCGGCCAACAGCGGCGGCAGCCAGCCGGGAGAAAGCAGCGTGTCATTGTTCAGGAACAGCAGCAAAGCGCCGGAAGCGGCCTTTGCTCCGGCGTTGCAGGCCGGGCCGAAGTTCAGGTTGGTCTCGAAGCGGAGATGCCGGAAACGGCCGGGAAACAACGCCATGCCGAGGTTCGGGCACTCCTGCGCGGTGGCGTCGCTGGAGCCGTTGTCCGCCACCAGCACCTCGAAATCACAGCCCTCTGTGTGCTGGCGCAGGCTCTCCAGGCAGTCCCGGGTCAGCTCCCACTTATTGAACACCGGGATGATGACGGAAAGTTCGGGCGCATCGACGTTCATGGTGTTCCCCCGGCAATTGTGCGCGGACGCTCAGCCATCCAGCACGTCCTCCAGCAGCCGGAAGCGCCGCTCCATGTCCCGCTCCAGCAACGCCTCGCCCTGCTCGCTGATGGCGGCCAGACGCGCCTCGCCGTGCTTGGCCTCCAGCTTGCGCATGTTGCCCATGGCGCTGCCGATCTCCGCCTGGCTGCGTTCCGCTGCCGCGCCGCTGCGGCGCTTGTGCCGCACCGCCAAGTGCCCCTGGTACACCACCTGCCCGCCGCCCGCGAAAACGCGCAGGTCGCGCTCCAGGTCGTCGTACTGCGAGGGCGAGAAGCGGATGTCGAAGCCGCCCGTGGCGTCCACCTGCGCGCCCCGCAGCATGTGGCAGCAGCCGGTGACGCTGACGCAAGGGCGGAGGTAGCAGAACTGGCCGAAATCCGGCTGCCCGAGGTGCAGCGTCGGCAGTGCCAGGAGCTGGTCCGGGGCGCGCTGCGGGCGCGGGGCCAGGGGCACGTAGTCCACGCTTTGCAGCACCAGGGGGTTGGCCTCGTCCACCACGCGGCAGCCCCACACGGAGGCCTCCGGGTAGAGTGCCGCCGCCGCGCCCAGCCGCCCCAGCCAATCAGCCGGGAGCGACACGTCGTCGTCCAGGAAAACGAGATATTCGCGGCTGCGCACCTCCGGCAGGGAGAGCAGCCAGTTGCGCGCCGCGGGCGCGCCGATGTTCACCGGCAGCCGCACGGTGGAGAAGAGCTCG
>NZ_DATMYK010000011.1:0-2516 GCF_035560995.1 Humidesulfovibrio sp.
GCCCAGCGGTCCGGCCAGCCGTGCGTTGTTGGCCGGGGCGGCGACGGTGCGGATGCGCGAATAGGCGGCCTCAAGGTCGCCCACCACCTTGTTCATGCCCACCAAAAGCACCACCTTGCGTGGGCCGAAGAGCATGGGCGCCACGCGGCTGCACCCGCCGTCCAGGTTCACCAGCCGCCCGTCCAGGGTCAGGGCGTTGGTGCTGGTCAGCAGCACGTCGGCCATGAAGCCCTTGCGGCGGATGTCGAAGGCCTGTTCCGGCGTCAGGCCCGGCACGTAGGGGTTCAACACGCTGACGCCTGGCTTGGCCGCGATGGCCTCCCACAGGCCGAGGCCGACCACGGACTCCGACCCGCAGCGCAGCACCGAGGCGGCATCCGGGATGAGGCCAAGAACCTCCGCCTTGGCGTCCTGGGCGGTTTTGCAATAGCTGGCCGCAATGCGGCGCTGGCCGAGCTGTTTGATGAGGTGTGCGGAGAGTTTCTCGCGCTGTGAAAGAACGGGCGCATCCATGGCGGACCTCCTGGACATGGCTGTGGTGGTGAAATCTATTGGGGAGTATGCCCCGGCCCAGCGCCGCCAGTCAATCACAGCAGTGTGAGTATAAAATCGAATACACTGATTGACCTGCTACTGGCCGCGATTTACTACGTATCATACTTGCTACGCATATATCTCCGCACACGGTGATTCCTGTCCGGAACGAGACTGCAGGATGTTTGCCATGCTATATAGATATTGACACTTCGCGTGTTTTCGCTATGGTCAGGTAAACACAGAGCAGGAGCCCCCGATGCCCAAGCAACCCTCAGGCGAACTGGCGGTTACCGGCGATGATTGCCCGGCCACTGGCATATGGGCCGTGGCCGACCACCCCGAAAGCGTCGCGACCATGGTCAAGGGCAACATCATGCCGCCCTATGAAGGCAAAAGCGTCACTTGGCGCTACCTTGACAGCGCCGCAGGGAAAACCCGCGCAGACTGAGCCGAACTGCCCGGCGCTCGAACGTTGGCGCCGGTCGGCGCCCGCAACAAAGCCCCCGCCGCGCCTCTGCGCAACGGGGGCTTTGTCGTAAGCTTCACTCGCTAGCGCGAGCCGATGTCCAGGCTGTCGCTGTAGCCGGACTCGGTATGCTCGGCCTGGTCCATGCCGAGGGATTCCGCCTCCGGGCTCATGCGCAGCCCCATGGTCTTGTCCACCAGCTTCAAAAGCGCCCAGCTGAGCACCAGGGCGTACACCAGCACCACGCCCACGCCCAGGGCCTGGATGCCGAACTGCGCCGGATTGCCGTAGAACAAGCCGTCCACGCCCGCCGCGTTCACGCCCTTGGTGGCGAGCAAGCCCGCCATGAGCGTGCCGATGAGCCCGCCCAGGCCATGAATGCCCACCACGTCCAGGCTGTCATCGTAGCCCAGGCGCGCCTTGGCCAGCACGCCCAGGTAGCAGGCTCCGCCCGCGATGAGGCCGATAACCATGGCCGAGGGCGCGGTGACGAAGCCGGCGGCCGGGGTGATGGTGGCCAGGCCGGCCACCGCGCCGGAGGCCGCGCCCAAAGTGGTGGGCTTGCCCCGGTGCCACCATTCCACGATGGTCCACATGGCCATGCCCGCCATGCCGCCCAGGTGCGTGGCCACGAAAGCGCTGGCGGCCACGCCGTCGGCGGCCAGGGCGCTGCCGCCGTTGAAGCCGAACCAGCCGAACCAGAGCAGGCCGGTGCCCATGAGGGTCATGGGCAGGTTGTGCGGAAAGAACTGCCTGCGGCCGTAGTCCTTGCGCGGGCCGATGACGAACACCGCGGCCAGGGCCGCCGCGCCGCAGGTCAGGTGCACCACGATGCCGCCAGCGAAGTCCACCACGCCCATGAGCTTGAGCCAGCCGCCCGCGCCCCACACCCAGTGGCACACGGGGTTGTACACCAGCACGGCCCACAGCAGGCTGAACACCAGGAAGGGCGCGAAGCGCACGCGCTCCGCAAAGGCCCCGGTGATGAGCGCGGGCGTGATGACCGCGAACATGCACTGGTAGATCATGAACAGGCTGTGCGGAATGGTGGCCGCATAGTCCGGGTTGGGTGCCGCGCCCACGCCGGAAAGCCAGGCCCAGGCCAGGTTGCCGGTGAGACCCGAGACGTCCGGTCCGAAGCTCATGGAATAGCCCAGGATGACCCACTCGAAGGTGATGAGCGCGATGAGGAAAAAGCTTTGCATGAAGGTGCCCAGCACGTTCTTGCCGCGCACCATGCCGCCGTAGAACAGGGCCAGGCCCGGCGTCATGAGCAGCACAAGCGCCGCGCTGACGAGGATGAATGCGGTGTCTCCCGCCTGGATCATGTGGCTCTCCCGTTGCGTGGGGCGCGGATGGACGGCTCCCGGCGCTGGTCCGCCGGCCGGGAGTTGGATGAGGGATGCCGCCTGCCCCGTACGGCGGCGCGATTGTGATAGACAGATTTTCCCGGCATGTGAAGACAAAAATGCAGGTCATATTAACAAAAATGTAGCAATATGGTATTTTTCTT
>NZ_DATMYK010000012.1:0-4090 GCF_035560995.1 Humidesulfovibrio sp.
GGGGGGGGCGGGGGCGGGTCAAGGCTCTGGCGGCGGGCGTGAAAAATCCCCGGAACCATGCGGCGCCGGGGATTGGAAGTTTGAACAAAACTGTGGAGAACTCTGTTCCTAACCTGTGCGTGGCCTGTTCGTGACCTGTTCCCGGGCTGTTTGTTCGCTGTTCCAAACGTCGCCAGCCGGGCTGGTTTTGCGAGGCTATTCGCCCAGATAGGCCGCGCGGATGGCCGGGTTGGCGAGCAGCGCCGCCGCGTCGTCCTCCATGACCACATTGCCGGTTTCCAGCACGTAGCCGCGGCTGGAGGACTTCAGCGCCAGGTTGGCGTTCTGCTCCACCAGCACCACGGTCACGCCGTCCACTTCGTTGATCTCGCGGATGATGCGGAAGATCTGCTGCACGATGAGCGGGGCCAGGCCCAGGCTGGGTTCGTCGAGCAGGAGCAGCTTGGGGCGGCTCATGAGCGCGCGGCCCATGGCCAGCATCTGCTGCTCGCCGCCGGAAAGGGTGCCGCCGTGCTGTTTGCGGCGCTCCAGCAAAATGGGGAACATCTGGAACACGCGGTTCTTGTCGTGGTTGATGGCGTCGGTGTCCTTGCGGAAGAACGCGCCCATGTCCAGGTTCTCCTCCACCGTCAGGCGGGGGAAGATGCGGCGGCCTTCCGGCACCTGGCACAAGCCCCGCGAGGGCAGGAGATCCGCGGCCAGGCCGTCGATGCGCTGGCCGTCGTACCAGACCTCGCCGGAAACGGGCTTGAGCACCCCGCAGATGCTCATGAGGGTGGTGCTTTTGCCCGCGCCGTTGGCGCCGATGATGCTGACCACCTCGCCGGGGTAGACCTTGAGGGACAGGTCCTTGATGGCCTTGATGCGGCCGTACGCGCTGGTGACGTTCTTCAGTTCGAGGATGGGGGTGGGGCTGGTCATGGTCTAGTCCTTCTCCTCGCTGCGAACGCCCATGCGCTTGGCGGGCCAAAGGCCCCTGGGGCGGAAGAGCATCATGATGGCCATGACGCCGCCGAACACGAACATGCGGTACAGCTCGAACCCGCGGAAGACCTCGGGCAGGGCGATGAGCGCCAGCGAGCCCAGGATGACGCCGGGGATGGAGCCCATGCCGCCCAAGACCACCATGGCCAGCACCATGGCCGACTCGATGAAGGTGAAGGACTCCGGGCTGACGAACTTCATGCGCGCGGCGAAGAAGGTGCCGGCCAGGCCGCCGAACACCGCGCCCAAGGCGTAGGCCAGAAGCTTCAGGCGCAGGGTGTTCACGCCCATGAGCTCGGCCGCGGTCTGGTCCTCGCGCACGGCCTCGAACGCGCGCCCGATGCGCGAATAGTTCAGGCGGTACACGGCGATGATGGTGAATACCGCCAGCGCAAGGATGATGTAGTAGAGCTGCTCCAGGCTGTTCAGCCAGATGTGCTCGAAACTGCCATCCTTGTACCAGTAAGCGCCCGGGGACTTGATGCCCAGCACGCCGTTGGGGCCGTTGGTCAGGCTCATCCAGTTGTTGATGACGATGCGCACTATCTCGCCGAAGCCCAAGGTCACGATGGCCAGATAGTCGCCGCGCATGCGCAGGGTGGGGTAGCCGATGATGCAGCCCGCCACGGCCGCGAAGCAGCCGGAAAGGGGCAGACACAGCCAGAAGGACAGGCCGAAGTGCACGGACATCAGCGCATAGGTGTAGGCCCCCACGCCGAAGAAGGCGATGTAGCCGAGGTCGAGCAGGCCCGCCAGGCCCACGACGACGTTCAGGCCCAGGCCCAGGATGACGTACACCAGCACGCTGATGGCCACGTCATGGGCATAGCGCTCCGTGAAGAAGGGGAAGGCCACGGCGCAGGCGGCCACCACGGCCAGGGCCAGCCAAGTGGGCACGCGGCCCGCCAGGGCGGAGGCTGCGCGCGAGGCGGCCTGGCCCGGGGCTTCCAGGAAGCGGAACACGCCGCCCTGCTTGAGCTGGTACAGAACCAGAACAATGGCCGCGGCCACGGCAACCTTGGCCCAGATGGCGAAGCTTTGGGCGAACTCCAGCCCCTCGGCCTTGATGCCCAGAAGCGGCCAGAGCAGCACATAGAACCAGGCCATGGCCAGGGCATAGCCCAGCCAGAGCTTAGACGCGCGTATCGTCAACGTTCTCTCCCATGATGCCCGTGGGCATGAAATACAAAACTGCGATGAGGATGATGAAGGCGAACACGTCTTTGTATTCGCTGGAAATATAGCCTGCGGCAAAGACCTCGATCATGCCGATGATGAGCCCGCCGAGCATGGCCCCGGTGATGTTGCCGATGCCGCCGAGCACTGCGGCCGAGAAGGCCTTCACGCCGGGCACGAAGCCCATGTCGTAGCGCACGGAGCCGTAGTACAGGCCCACCATGATGCCTGCGGCCGCGGCCAGCCCCGCGCCGATGGCGAAGGTCAGGCTGATGATGCGGCTGGAATTGATGCCGACCAGCGCGCTCATGGTCTTGTCCTGGGCCGTGGCGCGCATGGCCTTGCCGATGCGCGTCTTGAACACCAGGAGGTTCAGCGCCACGAGGAGCACGGCGGTGACGCCCACGATGATGACCTGCATGTAGGACACCACGGCGCCGCCGACCTCGAAACCGCCCTGGACCATCTCGCCGGGGTAGGCGCGGTCGTACACGCCCTGGGTGAGCATGAGGCCGTTCTGCAGAAATATGGACATGCCGAGCGCGGAGAGCAGCACGGACAGTCGGGAGGATTGGCGCAGGGGCTTGTAGGCCACTTTCTCCACCGCCATGGCGAGCAGCGCGCAGTAGCCCATGGCCAGCACAAGGGCCGCGCCAAGGCATACGGCAGGGGGGAAGCCCTGCGCGAACATCCAGCTGATGAGGATGACGCCCATGTAGCCGCCGGCGGCGTAGATCTCGCCGTGGGCGAAGTTGATGAGCTGGATGATGCCGTAGACCATGGTGTAGCCCAGGGCCACCAGGGCGTACACCCCGCCCAGGGTGATGCCGTTCACGAGCTGCTGGAGAAGGAATTCCACTTGTATTCGCGCCTTTTACAAGCGGAGGCCCCGAAGGGCCTCCGCCATGAGTTCACTCGATTAAAACAGGGGGGACTACTTCGCGAACAGCTGGCCGTTCTCGGGGTTCCAGTAGTTCGTGAACTTGCCGTCCTTGACGACCTGGATCACGTAGTTGGAGCCGGAATCGCCGTTCTCCTTGTACTTGATCTTCTTGGAGGCGCCGTCGAACTCAAGCTTCATGAGCTCGGCCTTGACCTTCTCGGGGTCGGTGCCGCCGGCGGCCTTCACGGCCTTCAGGTACGCGGTGGTGGAGTCGTAGGCATAGGCGGAGTAAGCGCCGGGCTCGCCGAACTTCTTGTAGGCCTCGGCGAACTTCTTGTAGGCCGGGGTCTCCTTGTCGGTGTAGCCGAAGGTCAGGTACACGCCCTCGGCGTCCTTCTTGGCCAGTTCCATCAGCTGCGGATGGTACACGGCGTCCTGGGCGAGGATCTTGGTCTTGATGCCCATGCGGGCGATCTGGATGAGCATGGGGGCGGCGGAGGCGCTGTTCTGCAGGCTGACGTAGAAGACGTCGGGCTTGGCGGCCTTCACCTTGGTCAGAACGGCGGAGTAGTCCTTGTCGCCCTGGTTCACGTGCTCGTGGCCCAGCACCTTGAGACCGGCGGCGGCGGCCATCTTCTCGACGTTGTCGGCCAAGCCCTGGGAGTAGGTGGTCTTGTCGTCCACGATGTAGACGGTCTTGGACTTCAGCTGGTCGGTCATGAACTTGATGGCGGCCTTGCTCTGGTCGTCGTCACGGCCGCAGGTGCGGAACATGTAGGGCATGCCGCGCTCGGTGACCTTTTCGCTGGTGGAGGCCGGGGTGATCATGAAGATCTTGGCGGCGATGAGGGGCTCGGAAGCCGGGATGGTGGCGCTGGAGCAGTACGCGCCGATGACGGCGGCGGCCTTCTCGTTGATGAGCTTGTTGGCGGCGGCCACGGCCTGGCGCGGGTCGCAGGCGTCGTCTTCGGCCTGGAGCGTCACGGGGCCAAGGGGGCCCATCTCGGCGTTCATGACCTCGATGGCGGCGAGCACGCCGTTCTTGAT
>NZ_DATMYK010000013.1:0-2002 GCF_035560995.1 Humidesulfovibrio sp.
GTGATAGCCGGCGAAGCGCTCCACCAGGGCGCCGGTGAACTCGTACTCGCCGGCCATGAAGACGTTTTCCCAGGGCACGAAGAGGTCGTCGAAGATCATCATGGCCTCGTGGCCGCCGAACTCCTTGTTGCCCATGTCGAACTGGCCGCCCTCGAGCTTGCGGATGTCACAGGACTGTCGGCCTAAGATGTAGAAGATGCCCTTGGCGTCGGCCGGCGCCACGAAGGACAGGGCGAAGTCGGCGTCTTCCTTCGACATCGTGAGGGTGGGCATCACGAGGATCCAGTGGGAGTTGACGGCACCCGTCTGGTGGGCCTTGCAGCCCCGCACGACGATTCCGTCCTTGCGCCTCTCGACGATGCGGCAGAACAGGTCCGGGTCGGCCTGCTTGCCGGGGTTGAGACCGCGGTCGCCCTTGACGTCCGTCATGGCGCCGTCGACGGTCCAGTCCTCCTCCTGCATCTTGAGCAGGAAGTTCCGGAAGCGCTTGTGGTACTCGCTGCCGAGCTTCTTGTCCATCTCGAAGGTCGTGCTGTCCACGGCGTTGATGGCATCCATGCCCACGCAGCGCTGGAAACAGGCGGCCGTCTTCTGGCCCATGAGGCGCTGCATCTTCACTTTCTTCACCAGGTCCTCGGGGCTCTGATGCAGGTGGCAGAAGCGGTTGATCTTGTTGCCCGTCAGGGAGGACTTGGCCGTCATCAGCTCCGCATACTGCGGGTCCTGCGCAAGCGTGTAGGACATTTTTACGGAATTCATCGAGGGACGGATGATGGGGTGGTCGACGACGTTCTTCACCTCTTCGCCCATCAGGTAGACCTTGAAGTTCATCTTTCGCAGACTCTCTTCGTACTGTTCGGGTGTTTTCAACGGCATAATCCAAAACCTCCTTAAATTTTCCGGGATCCTCTTCACCGACTCGCTGCCCGCCAATCGTGGAAACCCTTGCCTCAGAGCGGTCCGGCGTCAGGAGGTCATGGTCGTGACGGCCATTCCGGCGGAGGATCGTGAGAGGCGCACTTCGGGCGTGAGGTGCGGAATCGGCTCCCGGGTCGGTTCCCGGCCGGCCGCCTGTTTGGTGTCAGGCGGCAGGCCGGGTCAGTTTTCATTCAGAGAACAGGTTGCGATGGGACGGCAAGCCGCATTACTCTCCGCTGATCCGGCTGTTGAAGACGGGATCCTTGGCCTTGTCGTAGGACTGCCACTTGCGGAAGAAATCCTTGCCGTAGATCAGGGCGCAAAGAACGATGCCGACGGCAAAGGCGTAGCCCGCGCCGCGGGAGATCAGCACTGCGCCGACGATGCCGGCGACGCCCAGATCGTTGAAGGTCCGTGCCTTGAGGATGCCCACGCGGACGGCCACGTAGCCCTGGACGAGCATGGTGAGCGAAAGGGCGATGGGCAGGATGGGTTTGACCAGCGTGACGATGGGCGAGAAGAAGTAGCCCGTGAAGGTGCCCCAGCGGAAGGAACCCACACCGCCGAAGAGACTTTCCATGGCGTCCTGGCCGTGCTTGTAGCGCTCGCACTCGACGACCTGCATGGCCGCCCACATGGGGCCGCACATGGAGGCATCGGGGGCGATGAGGGACATGGTGATGTTTCTCAGACCCACGATGATGTTGTTGCGGTTGGCGTCGAAGTGGATGTTCTCGTCGCCGTGCCGGAACTCGCGGGCCTCGTCGATGAGCGCGTCGGCCTGGATCAGCTCGCCGAAGAGCACGATGTAGGTGGCGGCCACGAGAGGGGCCGCATCGAGGTACAGGGACAGCGGCGGGAAGCCGATCCGGTCGGAAAACGGCGTCCACTGGGTAAACAGGGCCGCGAACTGCGGAACCGTGAAGCCCCACTTGATGTCCGGCCAGGGAAGCTCGCCGAAGAGCGGCGCGATGAAGATGGCAAGGATCAAGGCGGGCATGAGACCCAGGTCGGACAGGTACTTGAAGCCGACGTGCTTGGAGCGAAGCGTTTTGAAGTGGTTCGAAAACAGGATGTAGAAGGC
>NZ_DATMYK010000014.1:0-10077 GCF_035560995.1 Humidesulfovibrio sp.
CGGGAGGGCCAGGGCCTCCAGGGTCCACTTCAGGGCCCGGTCTGGATTGGCGGCAGGGGAGAGCAGGGCGGGCGTTCCCGGCCGCAAAAGTCCCAGCATGGACCCGGTGTTGTTGGTGTGCGCGCGCACCTCGCCGCCCGCCCCGTCCAGCGTGACTGCCGTGAAGCGCTTCTCGCGGCGCAGCAGGCTGGTGATGCGGCAGCCGGGGGCAAAGGGGAGCAGCAGGCGTGCCTCGTCGTTTCCGGCGGCGCCTCCAGCGCTACACATGCCTGGGGCCCTTGTCGCCGTCCTCGGGTTCCTTGCCCACCAGGCGCAGGCCTTCGCCGGGGTAGACGCGGCGCTCGGATTTGGGCGTGGAGTGCGCCACTTTGGGCCACACGCCGGGCACGGGCTCGGCCCCTTGCCTGGCGCAGGCGGTGGGCTCGGTGTCGGCCATGACCGGATTTTTGCGGATGTCCACCCCGGCCACGGGCACGCTGAACTCCACCGCGATGTTGTTCGGGTCGAAGGAGTACAGCGAGTGGATGAAGCCGTGGTCCACAACCTCCGAGACCCAGAAACCGGCGGCGTCCAGACGGTCGCGCAGTTCCCACAGCTCGTCCTCGGCCTCCAGGCCGAAGGAGATGTGGTCAAAGGTGAAGGGCCCGCGCACCGGCGCGCCATGGTCCTTGTCCGGGCCGGGCTCCACTCCCGGCCACTCGAAAAAGGCGATCATGTCGCGTTCGGTGAGCTCGAAGAAATAGTGCCGGTAGCCGGGATGCCCCAGGCCCGCCACAAGGCGCAGGCCCAGCAGGTCGCGCCAGTAGCGGATGGTGGCGTCCATGCTGCCCGTGGCCATGGCCAGATGATTGATGCCGGTGAAACGCATGCCAGACCCTCCGATTGACGGAAACTAGTCAGCCGGGGCCGGAAAAGCAAGGCCGGAGGAATCAAGGGGAAAGGGCGCAGTTCCTTGGCCTGGCTGGGGCGGGCGCTATTCGTCCGGGGTCAGCGCTTCTATCTCGCTGGTCCAATCCGGGTACTGGCCCACCAGATCGCGGCGGCGGCCGTGTTCGTAGTCGGCGAAGTCGAAGCCGGGGCTCACGGTGCAGCCCAGCAGGGCGAAGCGCCCGCCGGGCTCAAGGCGCGTGCCCTGCCACACGCCGCGCGGGGCCACGACTTGCGGGCGCTGCCCGGCGGCGATGTCGGTGCCGATGACGCGGGTGCCGCCTGTGCCGTCGGGGTGCAGTTGCAGCATGCGCACGGGATCGCCCAGGTAGAAGTGGAAGATCTCGGTGCTGGCCACGCGGTGCAGGGCGGAAAAGCGCGTGGGCGTGACGAGGTAGTAAATGGCGGTGGCGCAGGCGCGGGGCCCTGCCTGCTCCGGCCCGGCCGCGCCCGCGGGCAGGATGCGCGCGGAGCGGTACGTCTCGGCGTAGAGGCCCCCTTCCTGCGGCAGGGGCACAAGGCCCAGGGCGCGCACTATTGCGGCGATCTGCGGATCTTCGGGCAAAGGGCCGCGATGGCTGGCGCTCATTGTTTCTCCGTATTGGCCGGCGCGGCGTGGTGGCGCAGGCGTTGTTTCAGCAAGTCCAGTTCTGCCAGCAGGGCTCGGGCCGCAAGCCGGAAGGCGTCGGGATCACATTTTACGGCGTGTGTTTCCGCCTGGGCGGCCAGCAGCGCGGCCCGCGCCGCGCCTATGGCCCCCAGGGTGCCGCGCGCACGGTGCGCCGTGGCGCGTCCGGCCGTCAGGTCCAGGCTGCGCAGGGCTTGGTTCATGGTCTGGTCGATCTCCGGCAGGCTGCTGTCCAGGAACTGGCGCAGCATGATGCGCAGGAGGTCCTGGTGCTCGCCAAAGGAACGTTGCAGGTAGCCCTGATCCAGGTGGGGAGCCTGTTCGGGGTCAGGGGTGCCGGGAGCGGTTCCGGGGGCCTCCTGAGCGGGCTGGGAACGGTCGCGCGCGGCGGCCAAAGCGCGTTTCATGGCTTGCAGGAGCGCGTCCTCCTCGGCCGGTTTGGCCACGGCGTCATCCATGCCGGAGTCGAGGAAGTGTTGGCGGTCCTCGGGGGAGGCGTAGGCGGTAAGGGCGACCACGGCCATTCCCGCGTTGCGTTCTCCCGCTGCGCCCTGGCGGATCTTGCGGGTGGCGGCGATGCCATCCATGCGCGGCATCTGCACATCCATGAGCACAAGGTCATACGCTTGGTTCTGGAGGGCGGCCAGCACCTCGTGGCCGTCGCCCACGCAGGTGACGCGGTGCCCGGCGTTCTCCAGCAGGTGCACCATGAGCACGCGGCCGATGGCGTTGTCCTCGGCCAGGAGTACATGCAGGCCGGTTTGCAACCCGTTTGTATCCGAAGCGGCGGCCAGCGTGCTGGCGGGTGAGAAATTCTGCGCGGCGTAGGGTACGCTCGGCTCCATGAGGCGGAACGAGCCGAAGGCGGACACCGGCGCTCCGGGGGCCAGCTCGAACAGGGCGCTGAAGGTGAAGGTGCTGCCCTTGCCCGGCGTGCTGGCGACCTCTATGCCGCCGCCCATCTGCTGCGCGAGGTTTTTGCTGATGGCCAGGCCCAGGCCGGTGCCGCCGTGGCGCTTGGCGTAGGAGCTGTCGCCTTGGCTGAAGCTTTGAAAGAGCTGCGGCAGGTAGCCGGGTTCGATGCCGCAGCCTGTGTCCGTGATGCTGAAGCACAGGCGGACGTGGCCGTCTGCGGCGTTCCGTGCGCGGTCTTGGGACACCTCGACGTTGACGCCGCCGGTTTCCGTGAACTTGAGCGCATTGCCCAGCAGGTTACGCAGCACCTGGCCCAGGCGGGCCTCGTCGCCCACCAGGGCGTCGGGAACATCCGGGGCCACGCGTACGGTGAAGCTGAGGCCGCGTTCGCGCGCCAGCAGGGCGCTGGGTCCGGTCACGGTGTCCAGGCAACTGCGCAGGGCGAAGGGAGCGGGCCGTAGCGGCATCCGTCCGGCCTCGATCTTGGAGAAGTCCAGGATGTCGTTGACCACGCCGAGCAAGGCCCGGCCGGACTCGACGGCCATGTCCGCCAGGCGGCGCTGTTCTTCGTCCAGGCGCGTTTGGGCCAAAAGCCGTGTGGTGCCGATGACCCCGGCCAGCGGCGTGCGTATCTCGTGGCTCATGTTGGCCAGGAACTGCGCCTTAGCCTGGGTGGCGGCCTCAGCGGCCGCCTTTGCGCGGCGCAGGGTGTCCTCGGCGTGCTTACGGTCGGTTATGTCCGTCAGCGCGCCCACGAAGCCGGTGAGTTCGCCGCGGGCGTCGCGCATGGCGGCGGCGCGCACCAGCACCCAGATGCCGCGTTCTCCGGGCGCGCGCAGCCGGAACTCGGCCACGAAGTCCTCGCCGCTGCGTATGGTCTCGCGGAAGCCCTCCAAAGTGGTCTTGCGATCGGCGGGCTCCAGGGCTTTCAGCCAGCGCAGGCCCAGGGCCTGGGATCTTGGGAAGCCGCTGATGGCGGTCCAGGAGGCGTTGACGTATGTGCAGCGGCCGTCGATGGTGGCCTGGAAGATGCCCACGGGCGAGACCTGGGCCAGGGTGCGGAAACGCTCCTCGCTCCGGGCCAGGGCATCCTCTGCTGCCTTGCGTTCCGTAATGTTGCGCGCCGCGCCCACCACGCCGATGACCACGCCCTGGTCGTTGACGAAGGGGGCCTTGCGCACCTCGTAGATTTCGAAGCGGCCCCTGTTCTGGCCGCACTCCTCATAGCGGCCGGGCGCGCGGCCTTCCAGTGTCTCCCGGTCGGAGTCCTCCCCGCCCAGGCGGATGGTGTGCCAGCCCGGATCTTCCGGACATTCGGCCCGGCGCTGCTCCAGGAAATGGCTGTCGCTCTTGCCCAGGGGGGCCTGGGGGTCGTTCACGCCCAGGTACTGCTCGCAGGTGGCTTTGTTGGCGAAGAGATAGCGGCCTTCCATGTCCTTGGCCCAGATCATGTCCGGCACGTTGTCGCACATGAGGCGCAGCATGACGGCCAGCTCACGGTAGCGCAGCTCGCTTAAGCGCAGGGCCGTTTCCGCGCTTTTGCGCTGGGTCACGTCCACGGCGTAGATGTTCACGTAGCCCTTGTCCACGAAGGGCGAAAGGCTGAAATTGTAGATGCCGCTCTGGTACGAGCGCTCCGAGCTGCGGACGCGGGCGCAGTCCAGGGCCAGTCGCAGCTCGCGGCGCAGCTCGCGGGGGAGCCTGCCGCCCACGCGTTGGCCCCAGCTCTGGAGCAGGGGCTCTGCCGCGGGGTTGGCGTACAGCAGCACGCCGGACTTGTCCGCGCGCAGCACCGGGTGCGGGTTTTCCACCGGGAAGCGGGCCACCAGGGCCAGGCGCTCTTCTGCCAGTTTGCGCTCGCTGATGTCGCTCAAGGTGCCGGACATGAGCAGCGGCTTGCCCTCCGGGTCGGAGCGGAACACCCGGCCGCGGTCATGCGTCCACACCCAGTGGCCGTTCTTGTGCCGCACGCGGCACTCGCAGTCGTAATAGCTGGTGAGCCCGGCGAAATGCGCCTCCAGGGCCTTGGTCGAACGGAGCAGGTCTTCCGGGTGGACCAGCTCGAGCCATGTCTTGATGTTCACCGGCGCGAGCTCGTCCAGGCTGTACCCGGCGATCTCCACATAGCGGTCGTTCAGCAGGAGCTCCCCGGTGGCGATGTTCCATTCCCAGGTGCCGGCGTTGGTGCCCTCGATGACGTCGGACAGCCTGCGGCGCTCCTCGCGCAGTGCTTCCTCGTCCTCCTTGCGCTGGGTGTTGTCCACGTTGAAGCCCACGATGCCCGGCCGGCCGTCCGGGAAACGCACCAAGCTCTTGAACACGATGCGATGCTCCATGCCGCCGCTGGCTCCCGGGCGGGAGTACTCATAGCTCAGGGTGGTGCCGGGGCCGGCCTCCTGGATGCGCCGGTCCCACTCGCGGTGCAGGCCGCTCAGTTCATCGGGGCAGATGTCCTCGACGACCTTGCCGAGGAAGGATTCCGGGGACTGGCCCCCGTGCAGCCGCCCGAAGGAGCGGTTCACCAGCAGGTAGCGCCCCTCCATGTCCTTGCAGAAAAAAGTGTGCGGCAGGGTGTCGATGAGGGTCTGCAGGAAGCGGTGGCCCTGGGCCAGTTTGGCCTCGGCCTCACGCAGCCGGGTGGCATCTATGTTCACGCCCACCACGCGCATGGGTCTGCCCTGGCGGTCCAGGTGGGCCAGGGCAGAGGCCTCCACATAGCGCAGTTGGCCGTCTGGGTGCAGCACCCGGAAGGAAGCCTCGAAGCGGCCGCCTTCCTCCGTGGCCGTGACCAGGGCCCGGCGCACGGCGTCGCGGTCCTCCGGGTGCACGCGGCACAGCCAGTCCTCCGGGGTGCCGGTGCGGTTCATATCCTCCAGGCCGTACAGCTCCTCCATCATCGGGTCCAGATGCAGGGAGCCGCTGTCCAGGTTCCACTCCCACAGGCCGATGCGTCCGGCCCGCACCGCCTGCTGGAAGCGCTGGGTCACCTCGCGCAGGCCCTGCTCCGCTTCCTGACGCTCCAGAATACTCCACAAGCCGTCGGTGAAGAGCTTGAGCTGGGCGGCGTCTTCCTCGGTGTAGGGCTCCTGCTTGTTGGCCACGCCCACCACGGCCTGCATCCGGCCCAGGCTGATGACCGGCACGGACAGGAAGCGCGTGAGCGCCACGTGGCCTTCCGGGCAGCCGCGCTTGCCCGGATGCGGCGCGGCATAGTCATTCACCAGCACCGCCCGGCGCAGGCGCACGGCCTCGGCCCACAGGCCCGCGCCGTCCTTGGGGTGGGCGGCCTGGGCCTCGGGCACGGCGCATTGCTCCTGCGTCTTTGGCGACCAGGAGCGCAAGGCGAACTGCCGGGAGTCGTCGTCGTAGTCGTAAATGTAGCCCAAGGGACTCGAGGTCATGGCCAGAACCTGCTCCAGGGCGAAATCCAGCAATTCCTGGCGGGTGGCCTGGTGCATCTCGTGCAGGCGCAGCAGGGCGCTGCGGCGCACCTGGCGCTGGCGTTCGGCCTCGCGCAGGGCATGCTGCTCGGTAATGTCCACCACGAGGCCGCAGCCGCCCCGGAAGGAGCCGTCCGGGCCGAAGAGCGGGAAGGGCATGACCCGGAGCCGTCGCAGGGAGCCGTCGGGGTGCAGCAGGCGCGTCTCGTAGACCTCGCGCGAGCCCTGCCGCCGCGCGGCCACCTGCTCCGCCCTGGCCGGGGCGTCCTCCGGCAGGATGAGCGCGGAGCTGGACTTGCCCAGCAGATCTTCGGCCGGGCGCCCGGAAATCCGCGAGAAGGCCGGGTTCACATAGGTGATGGCGTCGTCCACATCGCAGAGGACCACGCCCTGGTCCGTGGATTCCACCAGGTCCTGGAAGCGGCCCAAACTTTCGGAGAGGGCGGCCTCGGCGCGCACGCGGTCGGTCACGTCCTGTACGGTGGACAAAAGCAGCTCCTGTCCGCCGGAGTCGAAGGGACCGGTGTGCACCGCGACATTGCGCAGGGAGCCGTCCTTGAGCCTGTGCTCGAAATGGAACACGCCCCCGTGTTCTCCGGCCTCAACGAGGGCGGCGTCCACCTCCGCACGGGGCAGGGTGTTCACCATATGCACTGTGGCGGCCTTGAGTTCCTCCCGCGTGTAGCCGTAGAAGTTCGCCGCGGCGTGGTTGGCGTCGCGGATGATGCCGGTCTTGGGGTCCACCAGCAGGCACACGCTGCGGTTGTCCTCGAACATGGCCTGGTACAGGACGCGGCGCTCGGCCTTGGCCGCCTCGGCGGCCTTTTCGGCGGAGATATCCTTCACCGCGCCGATGAGCAGGCGTGGCGCGCCGCCCTCCCCGCGGGAAACGCCCACGTTTACTTGCAGCCATATGCCGTCGCCATCGCGGCGCAGATACACCTGCTCCATTTGATAGCTGTCGCGGCCGCCTGCCTGCACATCGGTCAGAAAGGACCGGATTTCTCCCCGGAAGTCCGCGTGGATGAACTGCTCCAGGTGCAGGGCGAGAAATTCCTCCCGCGTGTAGCCGGTCAACTCCAGCAGGGCCGGGTTGGCGTCCACAAAGCGTCCGTCCGGTCCGGCCACGCCGATGGGCACGCTGGAGTTCTGGAACACGGCCCGGTTGTACAGTTCGCTTTCGCGCAGTTCTCCGGTCATCTGTCGGGCCAGGGCCTCGGCCCGGCCGCGGGTGCGGTCCAGATTGCGCAGGATGAGATACACGGCCCCGGCCAGCATGGCCCCAAGCAGCACCACCACCAGGGGTTCGCGCTTGGCGGGCGCGGCGAGGCCTTCCTGTCCCCGCGTGAATTCCATGGTCCATTGCCTGCCGTAGAGATCAAGCTGGACTGTGCGCACAAGCCGCGCCGGAGCTGCGGCCGGCCTCTCGTACAAGGGGGGGGCTTCGCCAGCGCCGACGCCGTCGCGTATGCTGAGGCCCAGGCTGGCGTCCTGGGGGGCCAGCACGCTCGCCACCAGGGCGCTGACGCGGAAGGGGCTGGAGACAAACCCGCGCAGCGCGGCGCGGCGTTCGGCCACTGTGTTTATCGGCCTTCCGGCGCGGTACACGGGCAGGTAGAGGAGGCAGCTTGCCGGAGCGTCCTCGCCCCCGTCCTGAACCAGGGCCACTCTGCCGGAAAGGGTGACTGCTCCGGTATCCCTGGCGCGGTCCAGGGCGGCTCGGCGCACGGGCTCGGAATACAGGTCGTATCCGATGGCCCGCTGATTGCGTTTGTCCATGGGCTCGATGAAAGTGACTGGGCAGTAAACTTGGCGCGTCCCTTTGGGCCACACGGCATAGCCGGGGCGTGCCGCCCTGCGCTCGCGCTCATGGCGGTTCAAGGCGCTTCCAGGCACCAGGGGCGAATACCCGAGGCCGCGTATGCCCGGATGGGTGTCGCCGGAATTCAGGTCCGAGACGAAACCGCTCCATTCGTCTTCCGTGATGCGCCGAGAGTTCCTCAGCAGGCCTGCGCCGCTGTGCAGCAAAAGCTCAAAGTCCTGGAGCCGGTCCACTATGCGGATCTGGAGCTGGGCGGCGTCGCGTTCAAAGGCGTCGCGCTCGGCGTCCTCGTAGCCTTTTTGGGAAGCTACGGCCAAAAAGGCGAAGACCCCGAACACAAGCAGCGGGGGCAACCAGCATTTCCACAGCGGCAGCTTTCGAGCGGCGACAAGACCATCTGGGGGAGGTGTCGGGCGGGTCGGCATAGGTTCACCGGCTGGGCGGTCATGGCCACCGCCCTGCGCTGGGCAGGTTAGAGAAGCGAAAGTCTCGTCAAATTAGCAAAGTACGTAGCGGCATGCAAGGCCGTCTTACTGCCCCAGGCCTGGCGTCCACACGGAATAGAAGCCGGCCGAGGGCGGCAGCAGGTTGTCCAGTCCGATGTTGATGAGCGAGGGGCGCAGATCCCCGGCGTCGGCCCCGGCCTGATACCAGGTGGCGTCGGTTCCCGGGCGGCGGCGGTAGGTCACTACCTGGGGATTCTTGCCCAGGCCGGCCAGCTCGGCGGCCTTGGCCACGGCGTCCTCCATGTAGCCCACGGAGTCGATGAGCCCCAGGTCTTTGGCCTCTCCCGCTGTGAACACCCGCGCGGTGGAGACGATGGTGAGCGCGGCGGGCTCCAGCCTGCGGTGCTTCTGCACCAGATCCAGGAAGCGCGCGGCCTGGGCCTTGACCATGGCCTCGGTGAGCTTCTTCTCTTCGGCCGTGGCCTCGCGGAAGGGCGAGCCCATGTCCTTCTGCAAGCCGGACTTGCTCACGTCCACGCCCACGCCGATTTTGTCCAAAAGGCCCGCCACGCGCGGCTGCAGAAAGATCACGCCCACGCTGCCCGTCACCGTGGTGGGGTGCGCGGCGATGTGGTCGCTCGGCAGGGCCACGTAGTAGCCGCCGCTGGCGGCCAGGCCCATCATCACGGTCACCAGCTTGACCTTGGTCTCCTCGCGGTAGCGCAGAAGCTCGTGGTAGATGATGTCGCTGGCCGTGGTGGTGCCGCCGGGGGAATCCACCCGGAGCAGCACGGCCTTGATGTCCTTGTCCTTCCGGGCCAGCTTGAGCTGGGCGGCAACTTCCTCCACCACGCTCGGGCGCGTGCGCATGAAGCTCTCTCGCGTGCGCTCGCTGATGAGCCCGTCCACGCTGATGAGCAGGATCTTGCCGTCGCCCGCGCCGGAGATGGTCTGCTGTTTGTACGGCTGCGCGCCTCCGCCGAAGAGGCTGAAGCTGGGTGCGCAGGCGCACAGGCCGAGGCTCAGCAGCAGCAGGGCCAGGGTGGGGAGGAAGGCGGTGCGGTTGGCTTTCATGCGTGTTCTCCTTGCGCGGGCTGTTTGTTCAGCAGCTGAAGGAAATGGCCAGGCCTGCGGCGGCCGTGGTTTCGCCTATCATGACGGCCGCGCCCAGAAAATCGCCGTTGACGCCGCCCACGGCGCGCGCCAGCCGGTACAGGGGTATGAGCGCGAGCACGGCCAGAAGCGCGGCCGCGCCCGCCGCCATGGGGCGCAGGACAAGGGCCGGAACCAGGGCCAGGGCCAGGGCCCAGAGCACGGCGGGAACAGTGGCTCCGGAAAGGAACAGCCCGCCCAGGCCGGGGCGGATGAGGTCGCGGGTGAGGCGGCCGAAGACTACGGCGCAGGCCCGGCCGAACACGAAGACCCAGGGCAGGGTCCAGACGGCCCAGGCCGGTCCGGCGCGCAGCACCTCGGCCAGAAGCAGGGTCTGGCCCAGAAGCGCCAGCACCACGGCGGCCACGCCGAAGGTTCCGCTACGGCTGTCCTTGAGGATGATCCAGAACCGTTCCGGGTTCAGGTGCTGGCCCGCGCCGTCCATGACGTCGGCCAGGCCGTCCAGGTGCAGGCCGCGTGTGAGCCAGATGGAGAGCAGCACGCACAGCCAGGCCGGGATGAACGGGCTGGCCGTGAAAAATCCCGCCAGGCCGAGGCCCATGGCCGGGGCGCAGGCGAAGAGTCCGATGACCAAGCCGCAGAGCGGCAGGTGGAACATGCTGCGGCGCATGTCGGCCTCGTCCATGACTCGGGCCCGCGCCAGCCGGGACAAGAAGCCCAGGGTGGCCAGGAAGCGGGCAAGGGGGCGCGGCATGGGCTTTCCCGGCCCTAGCCCCAGAGCAGGCG
>NZ_DATMYK010000015.1:0-2600 GCF_035560995.1 Humidesulfovibrio sp.
CATATGAGCAAGCGTACCTACCAGCCCAGCAAGATCAGACGTAAACGCACCCTCGGTTTCCTGGTGCGCTCCCGCACCAAGGGCGGCCAGGCCGTCCTTCGCCGCCGCCGTCAGAAGGGGCGCAAGAGATTAGCCCTTTAGGCTGGCCCAAAAGCCGCCGCCTGCCGAACAGCAAGCACTTCGGTGCTTGCTATGACCAGGGCCGCAAGATCTTCACCCGCCATTTCGTGCTCTTTGTGCTTGAGCGCGAAGCGGCGGACGGGGACTTGCGGCTCGGCCTTACGGTAAGCCGCAAGGTCGGGCGGGCGGTTTGGCGCAACCGCGTGCGGCGCGTGTTGCGCGAATTTTTCAGGCTGAACCAGGCCATGATCCGACGCCCCCTCGACATCGTCGTTGTTCCCAAGCGGAACCTTGACCCGAAGAGCATCGACATGGCCCTGGTCGAACAGGAGTTCCTCCCCGCGCTTTCCCGGCTTGACCGGGAGGCGGGGGGCGGGATCACCGACGCGAGGTCTCCATGCTGAGAGTCACGCGCGGGGCGGGTCGCTCGTTCGGGCAGTCCGTCTTGCTGGCGCTCATCTGGCTCTACCAGAGACTGCTGTCACCCCTCTTCGCGGGCTCCTGCCGCTTTGAGCCCTCCTGCTCGCAGTACGCCCGGCAGGCCGTGATTCTGCACGGCGCGCTCAAGGGCGGGCTGCTGGCCCTGTGGCGCCTCCTGCGCTGCCAGCCCCTGTGCCGGGGCGGGTACGATCCCGTGCCCGTCTGCTTCTCCCCAACCATCCCAGACACTCACGCGAGCTGACACCATGGACACCAAACGCCTCATAGCTGCCCTGGCCCTTTCCCTCGTCGTCCTTTTCGGCTGGAGCTATCTCTTCCCGCCCGATGAACCCAAGACCCCGCCCGTTGCCGCCCAGCCCGAAGCCAAGCTTGAACAGAGCGCCAAGCCCGCCACCCCGGTGGAGTCGGCCTCCGCCGCCGCCCTGGCCCAGGGCCGCGCCATCAACGTGAAGACCCCGCTCTACACCGCCCGCTTCAATACCCAGGGCGGCGTGCTGGAAAGCTTCGTGCTCAAGAATTTCCACGAGACCATCGACAAGGACTCCGCGAACATCGACATCGTGGGCGCGGCCGCGCGCGACAAGGCCGCCCTCGGCCTCGTCATCCTGCCCGAAGGCGGCGAGGTGCACACCTGGAACGCCGCGGGCTGGACCTCCGACGGAGCCGACACCGAGCTCTCCGGCAATGAGAAGAAGACCTTCGTCTTCACGGGCGAGGCCGCTGGCCTCAAGATCGTGCGCCGCCTGACCGTGAGCGCTGATTCCTACCTCGTCACCGAGGAAACCACCGTCACCAACCCCGGCGCCGCGCCGGTCACCGGCCGCGTGGCCTTCACCATCGCCACCGGCGGCCTTTCCCCCAAGGGCGAGGACAAGTACAACCCCACCCGCATCGCCTACGGCCGCGTCAAGGGCGGCTTCGACGAGATGACCGACCACGGCGACCTGGAGAAGAAGGGCGTGGCCCCGGCGGAGAAGATCAACTGGGCCGCTGTTGAGAGCAACTACTTCCTCTTCGCCGCCATGCCCAAGGCCGAGGACGCGCTGACCAACGGCAAGCTCAAGGACGGCGTGTTCAACCTGGCCGTCAGCAACGCCGTCACCTTCGAGGCCGGACAGGCCAAGACCGTGGGCTGCTCGTACTACATGGGCCCGGCCGACCGCGCCCTCCTGGCGAACATGCCGAACAAGCTGGAGCAGGCTGTGGACTTCGGCTGGTTCCACCTCATCGCCGTGCCGCTTCTGTTCATGCTGAACTGGTTCTACGGCTTCGTGCACAACTACGGCGTGGCCGTCATCCTGCTGACCGTGCTCATCAAGCTCATCTTCTGGCCCCTTTCCCACAAGAGCTACAAGAGCATGGAGCAGATGAAGAAGATCCAGCCCATGATCCAGAAGCTGCGCGAGAAGTACGCCGATGACAAGGAGCGCATGAATCAGGAGATCATGGCGCTCTACAAGACCTATAAGGTCAACCCCGCGGGGGGCTGCCTGCCCATGGTGGTGCAGATTCCCGTGTTCTTCGGCCTGTACAAGGCGCTTCTGGGCAGCATCGAGCTGCGGCACGCGGCCTTCATTCCGCATGTGCCCTTCACCGACCTCGTTTGGCTGGCCGACCTCTCGGCCAAGGACCCCTACTATGTCACCCCCCTCATCATGGGGGCCACCATGTTCATCCAGCAGAAAATGACCCCCACGGGCGGGGACCCCATGCAGGCGAAGATCATGCTGCTCATGCCTGTGGTGTTCACCTTCCTGTTCTTGAGCTTCCCTGCGGGGCTCGTGGTCTACTGGCTGGTGAACAACGTCCTCTCCATCGCCCAGCAGTGGTGGATGATGCGCAAGGCGTAAGGACTCATCGGTGGCGTAACAGATCTGCTGGGAGGATACACGTGAGCGATACCAAAGAATTCCAGGGCAAAAACCTGGACGAGGCCATCGAGGCCGCTTGCAAGCACTTTGACCTGAAACGCGACAAGCTGGAGATCGAGATCGTCTCCGGCGGTTCCTCGGGCATTTTCGGCCTGGTGGGTGTGAAAA
>NZ_DATMYK010000016.1:0-7280 GCF_035560995.1 Humidesulfovibrio sp.
CCCGATGCCCCCTGGCTGGCCCCCCTGGCCGGATATTCCGACCTGCCCTTCCGCACCTTGTGCCGGGCTTATGGGGCCGCCTGCTCCGAAACCGAGATGGTCAGCGTCAAGGGGCTGGTCTACGGCGGCTTCGGCACAGAACGCCTGCTGGCCACCACGGACGAGGACAAGCCGCTTGTGGTGCAGCTCTTCGGCGCGGAGCCGGAGATCTATGAGCGCGCCATGCCCATATTGTTGGAGCGCGGCTTCACGCACTTCGACCTCAACGCGGGCTGCTCCGTGCGCAAGGTGAACAAGAGCGGCTCCGGCTCGGCGCTCATGAGCCGCCCGGCCCTGCTGCTCAAGATCGTGGAGACCATGGTGCGCGCAGCCGGGCCGGGCGCGGTGGGCGTAAAGATGCGCCTGGGCTTCACCCCGGGCGAGGAGAACTTCCTGGACCTTGGCCGCGCCCTGCAAGACCTTGGCGCGGCCTGGCTGACGCTCCACCCCCGCACGGCCAAACAGCTCTTCGGCGGTCAGGCCCGCTGGGAAGCCATCGGGCAGCTCAAGCGCGCGGTGGACATCCCCGTGCTGGCCAGCGGCGACCTGTTCACGGCCGAGGACGCCGCCCGCTGCCTGGCCGAGACCGGCTGCGACGGGGTCATGTTCGCCCGCGGAGCCTTGACCGACCCCATGATCTTCCAACGCCTGAGGGACATCCTGGCCGGGCGCGAGCCCGCCCAGCGCACCGCCGAGAGCCTGGCCGAAGCGGCCCTCACGCACATCCGCCTGTGCCGCAACCTGGACCGAACTCCGCGCGCCTTCCGCGCGCTGCGGGCCTTTTTGCCACGCTACGCCAAGGGCTTCAGCGGCATCCGCGCCCTGCGCCACGCCCTGCTCACCTGCCACGACTGGGACGAACTGACGGCCATGGCCGGAAGCATCGCCGAACTCACAGCCGACCTTGGCCCTGTGGACCACTCCGACCTGGCGCAACTGTAGCGAACCCGCTGTTGACTCCGCCCGCCTGCTGGGCCAGAGTGTTCGAAGTACAGACATTTACGCTGGCAGCGCGGCAGCGCGGCCAAGAGAGGTGCTGATGGAAGTTGTGCGCGCCCGCCTTGCCGGGTTCTGCATGGGCGTGGGCTTGGCGCTCAAAAAGCTCGACGCCCTGCTTGAGGACGGCGACACCCGCCCCACCTTCATGCTCGGCCCCATCATTCACAATCCGCAGGTGCTGGAGGCCTACGCCAAACGCGGCGTGGGGCTGACGCGCAACCCGGACGAACTGCCGGACGGCTGCCGCGTCATCATCCGCGCCCACGGCATTCCCCGCCAGCACGAAACGGCGCTGCTTTCCCGCGGGGTGGAGGTGGTGGACGCCACCTGCCCCAAGGTCAAACGCGCCCAGCTGCTCATCGGGGCCGAGGCCGAAGCGGGCAAAAGCCTGCTGCTCTTCGGCGAGGACGACCACCCGGAAGTGCGCGGGCTTTTGAGCTACGCCGGGCCGGACGCTTTCGTCTTTGAAACGCGGGAGGAACTGGCCCGGCACGAGCTGGTCCCCGGCCGGGAGTATTTCCTGGCCGCGCAAACCACCCAGGACAGGCAGGGCTTCATCCAGATACAGGAAGAGCTGCGCGAGCGCCTGCCCGGCGGCCTGCCCGTGCTCGAGACCGTATGCGACGCAACACGCCTGCGCCAGGGCGAAGCCATCCGCCTGGCGGGCGAATGCGACTGCGTCATCGTGGCCGGCGGCAAGGCCAGCGGCAACACGCGCAGGCTCTCGCAGGTCATAGAGGAACAAGGCACGCCCACGGTGCTTGTGGAAACCGTTGACGACCTGACTGCGGGTGCATTACTGCAATATAAGCGCATGGGCTTAACTGCTGGCGCTTCCACGCCGAAAAGCATCATTGACGACATCGAAGCCTTTCTCCGGGCCCTGTAAGCAATCGAACCGCCCACGCATGGAGCCGCAATGAGCACGAACATGACCAACATCCTCCTTGAGGCCGGAACCAACGAACTGGAAATCGTGGAGTTCTACCTGGAGGAGCCGAATCCGGACGGCGGCGAGCCCTATCGCGGCTATTACGGCGTGAACGTGGCCAAGGTGCTGGAGATCATCCGCCTGCCGCGCATTACGGAGATGCCCCAGGTCTCGCACCCTTCGGTGCTGGGCGCCTTCAACCTGCGCGACCAGATCATTCCGCTGGTGGACCTGAGCCTGTGGCTCAAGAAAAAGCGCGCGGAAAACGAGCCTCCCAAGGTCATCGTCTGCGAGTTCAACAACGTCACCACCTCGTTCCTGGTCTCCGGCGTCAACCGCATCCACCGCATCAGCTGGGAAGAGGTGGAAGCGCCCAACAAATACATGTCCTCGCTGGCGTCCAATTCCATCACCGGCGTGGTGCGCCTTGAGGGCCGCATCATCTTCCTGCTGGACCTGGAGAAGATAGTGGCCGAGTTGAACCCCGAGCTTGGCCTGCGCTTCGACGAGAATGTGACCTGGGAAGCCGGGGTGCAGTACCGCGCCCTCATCGCCGACGACTCCACGCTGATCCGCGAGATGATCGGCGACCTGCTGCACCGCGCCAACTTCCTGGTGGAAAAGACCAACCACGGCGGCGAGTGTTGGGAGCGGCTCATGCAGATCAAGAAGATCGCCGAGGCCGAGAGCCGCCCGGTGACGGACTACGTGCAGGTGGTCATCTCCGACATCGAGATGCCGAACATGGACGGCCACAACCTGACCAAGCGCATCAAGGACGACCCCGTGCTGCGCGAGCTGCCCGTAATCCTCTTCTCCTCCATCATCACCGACAAGCTGCGCCACAAGGGCGAGGCCGTGGGAGCGGACGACCAGATCAGCAAGCCGGAGATCACCCACGTGGCCAAGCGCGCGGTGGACCTCATCAAGAGCCGCATCGCCGCCGCCGCGGACGCCTAAGCGAACCACGCAAGCGACAAAAAGCCGCCCGGTCCCTCTCGCAGGGGCCGGGCGGCTTTGTTTTGCGCAGGCGCTTACGGGCGGCTAGCGGCCCATGATCAGGGCGATGAAGCCGGGATGGATGATGTCGAGGGTCATAACCACAGTGAGGCCCATGACGATGACCACCGTGCCCCAGGCCACGGTGTTGAACACCGGGCCGTTGACGAAATCACCCATGAGGCGCTTGTCGTTGATGAGCCGGAGCATGAAGATGAGCACGAAGGGCAGCACCGCGCCGTTCACCACCTGGGAGATGTACATGATGGCGATGAGCGGGGCCTCCGGCCAGAGGATGCAGGCCGCGGAGACCGCGATGATGAGCGTGAAGAGCCAGAAGAACTGCGGAGCCTCGCGGAAGTCCTTGTCCACGCCAAGCTCCCAGCCCATGCCCTCGCAGATGTAGTACGAGGTGGACAGGGGCAGCACGCAGGCGGCGAAGAGCGAGGCGTTGAACAGGCCCACGGCGAAGAGCCCGGTGGCGTACTCGCCCACCAGAGGGGTCAGGGCCAGGGCCGCGTCGGCCGCGGTGTCGATCTTGACTCCGGCCTTGAAGATGGTGGCCGCACAGGCCACGACGATGAAGAAGGCCACCACGATGGCCATGACGCAGCCCACGATGACATCGAGCCGGGAGAAGGCGTAGTTCTCCTTGGTGATGCCCTTCTCCACCACGCTGGCCTGCTGGTAGAACTGCATCCAGGGCGCGATGGTGGTGCCGATGACGCCGATCATCATGGTCACGGAGTCGGGCGTCACGTGCATGTCCGGCACGACGGAGGCATGCAGCACCGCTCCCCAGTCCGGCCCGGACATGACCGCCGCCACGGGATAGGCCACGTAGACCACGCAGGCCACCAGGAAGACCTTTTCCACGATGCGGTACGAACCCTTGACGATGAGCAGCCACACGGCCACCGAGGCCAGGGGCACGGAAAGATATTTGCTGATGCCGAAGAGCTCCATGCTGGCGGCGATACCGGCGAATTCACTCACAGTGTTGCCCAGGTTGGTCAACAGCAGGGCGATCATGACATAGAAGGTGATCTTGACGCCGAATTTCTCGCGGATGAGGTCGGACAGCCCCTTGCCCGTCACCGCGCCCATGCGCGCGCACATCTCCTGCACCACCACAAGGGCGATGGTCGTGGGCAGCATCATCCACAAAAGCGACATGCCGAACTGCGCCCCGGCCAAGGAATAGGTGGTTATGCCGCCCGCGTCGTTGTCGACGTTGGCGGTGATGATGCCCGGCCCCAGAAGGGCCAGGAACATGATGATGTTCTTGCGGTTCAGCTTGCCAAGCGGCGAGATGATTTTGGAGAAGCTCATTGGAGTGCCGCCTGGTAGCTAAAAGTTGCGCGTGGCCTTGTACTGTTTCCAGCGCAGGGCAAAGGGCAGAAAGTGTTCCATGATGTCGTCGGAGGTGACGATGCCAGCCATCTTGCCGTCCTCCTCCAGTACGGGCACGGCGGCAAACTTGTACTGCACCACCAGCTCCAGCACGTCCTCCAGGCTCGCGTCCACGTCCACCGTCTTGGGGTTGCGGGTCATGATGCCCGCCACAGATTCGTCCCCGCGCGAGAGCAGAAGCCGCTTCAGGCTCACCACGCCAAGCAGCCGCTCGTCCGGGTCCAGCACATACATGTAGTAAATTGAGTCCATCTCCGCGCCCAGCAGACGCACCTGGCGCAAGGCGTCGTCCACCATGGCCTCCGGCGTGACGAAGAGATACTCGTTGTTCATCAGGCCGCCGGCCGAGTCGTCCTCGTGCTCCAGCAGCTCCTGCACCTTCTCCGCGTCCTCGGGGTCCATCTGGGCCAGCAGTTCCTGGGCCTTTTCGTCGGGCAGCTCGGCCAGAACGTCGGCGGCCTCGTCCGGGGGCATCTCCTCCAACACGTCGGCCGCGTGGGAGCTGTCCATCTGGGCCAGCAGGCGGCTGGAATCCTCGGGCTCCATCTCGCCCATGGCCTCGCCCGCGGCCTCCACGTCGATGGAGCTGAGCACGGCGGACACGTTTCCATGGGGCAACTGGGACAGGATGTTGGCCAGGTCGGCCGGGTGCATGTCGGAGAGCTTGTCGCGGGTGACGGTCAAGGTGAGCTGGGAGAGGTTGGCGTCCAGCGGCTGGACCAGGAGCCAATCGATTTCTTTCGGGGCCAGCTGGCGGTGCAGCACTCCGCCCAGCACATCCCAGGCCTTGAGGTAGCCCAGGCGGCGCAGGATGCCGCGGAAGCCGACATCCACGGCCGAGAGGCAGAGTCCATCCGGTGCCAGGGCCAGTTTCAGGTCGTTCACCCGCACCACGCGCGCGCCGTCAACATCCACGATCTGCTTGTCCAGGATGTCGCGGCGCATGAGCACCTCGTTGTGGGCCTCGGGCAGGTCGGGCAGGGTTTCCGGTTCGCCCCGCAGAGAGACGATGACGTCGTTGAACATGGCCAGATCGCTGAAGGCCACGCGGCGCGTGTGCCGCCCGCTCTTCACCAGCACGTGGTGCACCACGGGCAAGGGGTCTCCGGGGCTCATGGCCACATCAAAAAGCCGCCCGACTTCGCGGCCGGAGCGGCTGATGACGCTGCGGTCCAGGACCGCGCTCAAAAAGATATCTTTGGCGTGCTGGGACATGACGGCCTCCCTGAGCGCGTGGGCGCTCCTCTCGGTGAACGGAAAACACCAAAGACCGGCAGCCCACAAAAAAGCGGACTCCGGTGGCCTGCGTGCCGCCGGGCTTCAAGGCCGGTTAGAAAAACCGGCCACGGCGCGGCGGCGCGCTATTTTCGTGTATCCGAACTCTGGGTAGGCTGAGTAGGCTGGGCGGGCTGGTCGGGAGTGCCGTCCAGGCCCTTGCGCAGTTCACGAATGCTCTTGCCGATGCTGGCGCCGAGCTGAGGCAGCTTGCCGGGGCCAAAAACGAAAAGGGCGATAACCACGACCAGAAGCAGGTGCATGGGCTGAAAAAGCTGTCCGAACATGACGGTTCCTCCGTGTTCCCGTGGAGCGGACGGCCCGAAGTCGCATCCAGGTCCAGGGGAGGTCTTGCGCCGGGTAGTCGGCGTCATCCGGTTCGGGACGTTATCCTAAAAAAACAATCTGTGAACCAGACAATGCGGCATGCAGCCAAAACGTCACCGGGCTGTCACACCAACTCCGCAGGCCCTTACAGGGAACCGTCGCTCCCGTCAAGGCGCATTTTGAGGTGCTGGTAGGCCTTGGCCGTGGCCACGCGGCCGCGCGGGGTGCGTTTTATGAACCCGCACTGGATGAGGAAGGGCTCGTAAATATCTTCTATGGTTCGCGCTTCCTCGGAGCAGGCCACGGCGATGGTCTTTACGCCCACTGGTCCGCCGCTGAACTGATTCACGATGAGCGACAAAATCTTTCTGTCCATCTGGTCCAGGCCGTGCGGATCGACGTCCAGCTTGTCCAGGGACTGCTCGGCCAGCTTTTTGTCCACCACGCCCTGGCCGGAGACCACGGCATAGTCGCGGATGCGCCGCAAGAGCCGCCCGGCAATGCGCGGGGTGCCGCGCGACCTGCGCCCGATGGCCCAGGCGCCCTCCTCCGTCACCTTGACCCCCAGGATGTTTGCTGCACGCAGCACGATTCGCGCCAGCTCCTCCGGCGAGTAGAACTCCAGGCGGAACACGCAGCCGAAACGGTCGCGCAGGGGCGAGGTCAAAAGGCCCACGCGCGTGGTGGCGCCAACGAGCGTGAAGGGCTCAAGGTCGATTTTCACCGTGCGCGCGCCCGGCCCCTGGCCGATGATCAGGTCGATCTTGTAGTCCTCCATGGCGGGATACAAGATCTCCTCCACCGTTGCGGGCATGCGGTGGATCTCGTCGATGAACAGGATGTCGTGCTTGGAAAGGTTGGTCAGGATGGCCGCCAGGTCGCCCACGCGCTCAAGCACCGGGCCGGAGGTGGAGACCATGTTCACGCCCAGTTCGCTGGCCATGATCTGCGCCAGGGTGGTTTTGCCCAGGCCGGGGTTGCCGGAGAAGAGCGTGTGGTCCAGGGCCTTGCCCCGCTCGCGCGCGGCCTGGATGAACACGGAAAGGTTCGAGCGCACGTCCTCCTGGCCGATGAAGTCGGACAGGCGCTGGGGGCGGATGGTGTCGTCCGCCTGAGGGTGCTTGGTGGGCGCGTCGTCGCTCATGGGGCCTCCGGGCTAGGACCGCGCCGCGGCGATCTTTTTCAGGGCCACGCGGATGGCGCCGCTCGCGTCGATGTCCGGCTCGGCCTCGAAGATCTCCTTGACCATGGGCCGGGCCTCGTCCTCGGTGTAGCCCAGGGCCTTCATGCCCTGGAG
>NZ_DATMYK010000017.1:0-5258 GCF_035560995.1 Humidesulfovibrio sp.
GGTCAAATGGCGGACCCAAAGGCGGAAGGGAGAAATCCCGGCGAATCCCTCTCGCGCCCTAGCCGGGCGGCAGGCTGCGGGCCGTTTTCAGGGCCTGGGAGCAGTCGGACAGGATGCGCGCCAGGCAGCCGGGCAAAACGAGGTTGGGCGCTTGAGCGGTGGAGAGGTCGTGACGCGAGGCCGAGCGCGACGTCTCGGGCGAGAGGCACCAGACCTGGGTGGGATAGTAGTAGCTGACGCCCTGGGAGAACTTCTTCTTGGGGTTGTTCACCCAGTTGGGGTGGCCCTGCTTCTCCTCGCGAAAGATGGGCAGGCGTCCCGGGCTCTTGCCGGAATTGATGGGCAGCCAGCAGACCCGCTCCGGCCCGGTCTCCAGGCACACGCAGTAGTGCGAGCGGGTGGACGGGCTGCCCGTGGCGCAGCTGTCCACGTCGAACAGGTTGGCGTCCAGCATCACCACGCGGCCGGGGTAGATGTCCTCGTCGCGGATCAGCATGCGCCCCTCCGGCCAGCCATTTCTTTCGCCGGGCAATGGGCGCAACTGTCCTGTCTTTCTGTCGTCATGGCGCTAACCTTCCGGATCTACTTGGGCTGTGCGCTGGCTGGTGCGGTGCCGCCCGCTGGCGGCGGACCGGGCGCATGTTCCGGCGGCGGACCAGGAGGCGGACCGGGAGGAAAGCCGGGAGGCGGGCCAGGAGGCATGCCTGGTCCGGGCGGGGGGCCAAGGTGGCGCATCTTGTCCATGCGGGCGCGAAACTCCGCGAACTTCACACGCTGCTCCGGGTTCAGTTCGCTGGAAACACGGTCGTCGGCTTCCAGGCGCACCTTGTCCATCTGCTCGCGCACCGAGGCATGGATCGTGTCGCCCTTGCGCACCGCATCTTTCAGGATGGGCAGAATGCTCTGTTTCTGCGCTTCGCTCAGTCCCACTTCGCGGTCGATGCTCTCAAGCAGGTGGTCCTCCAGCCGTTTGCGCGTATCAGCCAGGAGCTGGGGCAGGTTGCGGGCCATGTAGGCGCGCATGCCGAAGGCTCCGGCCAGGGCGCCGGTGCTGAAGATGACGGCCACAAGGAGCCAGACCTTCCAGGGTTTCATGCCGGATTCCTCGTTCAGGGCACAAGCCCGGCCAGGGTGATGGCCCCGGCGCCATGCATGGAAAGGGAGAGCACGGCCTGGTGCAGCGCGCGCTCCATGAACTGGGCGTAGCCGCAGGCAGCGGTGGCGGCCAAAGCGCCAACGGGCGCGAAGCGCCGGGCGGCAATGCCGAACAGATCCCAAAAGCTGACGGAACGCGGAGCTTTGTTGCGCACCTCGCGCATGATGCGCGCGGTGAAGTCCTGCGGAAGCTGAACGGACTGCGCGCGCAGAGAGCCGTGCCGGAGCAGCGCCTGCTCGATTCTGTCGAGTCTGCCATCGTCCATGATCGCACCCTCTCCTTTGGTTTAGTCGAGTTTGTTGCCCAACACGTCGCGCAATTTGCGCCGCGCCCGGTGCGAGCGCACCTTGACCTTGGACAGGCTCCAGCCCATGAGCTCAGCCACGTCGTTCAAGGCTTGGCCGTCCATATGGGTCATGACGAGCACCTGCCGGTCCTCCGGGGCCAACTGGGCCAGGGCCCAGTCGAGGATCGCCCCGGCCTCGCTGCGTTCGGCATGGATGTCGAGCCCCTCGCAGGAGGAATCCGGTATGCTTTCTATCCACTCGCGCGCGCCCGAACCCAGCGCGCTGAAAGGCGTCTCGCGGTTTTTGCCCCGCCCGCGCCAGAAGTCCGCGCAGCGGCGCAGGGCTATGCGCGTGAGCCAGTGCACAAAGGGGCTCTCGCCCTTGTAGGTGCATAGGCGCTCATAGGCGCGCACGAAAGTCTCGTGCGCCACCTCGGCGGCTCTGTCCTGCGGCACGTGCCGGGCGGCGATGCCGATGATCTGCGCCGCATGCGCATCCACAAGCAGCGCATAGGCGTTCACATCCCCGTCCAGCACACGGCGCACAATGTCGGCGTCGTTCATTCCATTGTCTCTGTGGCGCCACCCCGACGCCGCCCGTTGAGCGCCAACCCTACCCGCATTCTAGCCACGGTGATGCGCCCCTGTCAAAAAAGGGGGGCCGGTTGACCAGACCAGCCCCCGGGAGGGTCCACAGTCAAGCCTGGGGCTCATGCGTCCAGGGAAACCGACTGCGAAACCGCACCGCTGTCAAAGAGCCCAGCGATGAGATTGTCCACGCTCTGATACGCGTTGCTGGCCCGCTGGCGCAGCATGAACTCCGCCAGGGTGCTGGCGCTTGCGCTCGTGCCGCTGCCTGCGTTGCTGGCCGTGCTCGTGCTCGAAGTCGAGCTGAACATGCTCTGCATCAACGCGTCGATGGACGCCGAGTCCGAACCCGAAGCGCTGCTCGTCGAACTGCTGCTCGAACTGCCTGCGCCGCTCGTGCCGTCCGTGGGCGGCGGCTGGGGCGGCATCACGCCGCCGTTTTCGGCCATCATGCTTTCGCGCTCGGCCTTGAGCCCGCTGGTGAGCTCGCCTTCACTCAGCACGCCGTCGCCGTCCGTATCCAGCTTGGTCAGCTGTTCGGCCGTGGCGCCCAGTTCCTCAGCGCTCAACTTGCCGTCGCCGTCGGAGTCCTTCAGCGACATGACGGTCTTGGCCATGTTCTCGTCCATCTTTTCCAGATAGTCCGTCAGGGAACTGCCGGAATTGCTGGAGGACGAGGAACTGGCGCTGGCTGCACTCACGGCCGTGGCCTCGGTCCCGCTGTCGCTGAAGAGCCCGGAGATGAGATTGTCCAGGCTGGGCGGCTCTTCTGCGCCTTGAGAAGCCCCCCCGCTCAGGGTGGACTGCAGCATGCCCAGCTGTCCGTTCTGCTGCATCTCGGAACTCATGGAAGCCTGCATCTGCTCGCGCTTGCTCTTGAGCGCCGCGGCGAGTTCCGCGCTGCTTAAGACGCCGTCGCCATCGGTATCGAACTGGGCCACATCAGACGCACTGACCCCGAGTTCCGAGGCGGAGACGGTTCCGCTCTTGTCGGTGTCCTTTTCGCTGATGATGCTTGCGGACAGCTTGGTGTCCATCTCATCCATGTTAAAGATCGAATTTGTACTGCTTGTCGAGGAGTTGATCTGCATAGAAAATCTCCTGAAGCGCCCCCATCACGCCAATGAAAGAGGGCATAAAACACCAGAACGCATTGCCCGAAACGGTTAAGCGTCGTGGTGCGGCCGCTGGCCGCTAGCAAAGTCTGAGCATGGCGTCCTCCATCGTCTCCCCTCCCCAAGGGACACGAAAGAGTCCTTTCACCTCTCTATGACGCCTGCCCGTTTCAGCCGGTTACAGCCTCGGAGCAACTTTTTTCCTGCGTAATTGGCGGGCCGCCCGCCAGACCGTATTTCCCTGCGCGCGGGGCCTTGCAGAGCCGCCCCTTGCGGTGCTACAGGCGGTAAGCTCCAGACGCGCGCGCTTTCGCCCGCATCAATCTTTTGGGCACGAGGTTCGACCATGACCGCAGGCAAGACCACACGCACGGATTTCGACGTCATCATCGTGGGCGGAGGCCCTGCCGGGCTGTTCGCCGCCGCCTGGCTGGGCGAGAACACCCACCTTTCCGTGCTGGTCCTTGAAAAAGGCAAGCAGGCGGGCAGGCGCGACTGCCCGGTGGGCCGCCTGGGCTGCATCCACTGCAAGCCGTGCAACATCCTCTCTGGAATAGGCGGAGCCGGGCTCTTTTCCGACGGCAAGCTGAACTTCATCCACAAGCTGGGCAAGACCGACCTGACCCAGTTCATGGAGGAGTCCGAGGCCAGGGCCCTCATCGACGAGACCGAGGCCATGTTCAACCGCTTCGGCATGGATGGCCCGGTGTACCCCACCAACATGGACCAGGCCAAAAAGATCCGCGCCCAGGCCAGAAAGACCGGCATCGACCTGCTGATCATCCGCCAGAAGCACCTGGGCAGCGACAACCTGCCCCGGCTCATCGGCGACATGACCGAGTACGTGAAGGCCAAGGGCGTGACCTTCCACACCTCCGAGGAAGTCAAAAGCGTCATTGCCGAAAACGGCGCAATCAAGGGCGTTGTCACCAGCAAGGGCGAATACACCGCCCGCGCCGTCATCCTGGCGCCGGGCCGCGTTGGCGCGGAATGGGTGGGCAACCAGGCCCGCGAACTCGGCCTCGCGCTCTCGCAGCGCGGCATCGAGGTGGGCGTGCGCGTGGAGGTGCCCCGCGAGGTGATGCAGGAAACCTGCGAGATCATCTACGACCCCACCTTCTTCATCCGCACCAGCAAGTACGACGACCAGACCCGCACCTTCTGCACCAACGACGGCGGCTTCGTGGCCCTGGAGAACTACCAGGACTTCGTGTGCGTGAACGGCCACGCCTACATGGACAAGAAGAGCCCCAACACCAACTTCGCCTTCCTCTCCAAGGTGGTGCTGAACGACCCCGTGACCAACAACCAGGCCTATGGCGAGCACATCGGCCGCCTGGCCTCGCTCATCGGCGACGGCAAGCCCATCCTGCAGCGCTTCGGCGATTTGAAGCGCGGTCGCCGCAGCACTTGGCAGCGCATCAAGAACAGCTCCATCGAGCCTACGCTGAAGAACGTGGTCTGCGGCGACATCGCCATGGCCCTGCCCGAGCGCATTCTGACGAACCTGGTGGAGGGGCTGGAGAAGCTGGGCCAGGTGGTGCCCGGCGTGGCCAACGACGAAACTCTGCTCTATGCGCCGGAGATCAAATTCTTCGCCACGCAGATCGAGACCACTTCGCACCTGGAGACGGCAATTTCCGGCCTGTTCGTGGCCGGAGACGGCCCCGGCGTGGCCGGCAACATCGTCTCGGCCGCGGCCACGGGTTTGATCCCGAGCAAGGAAATAGCGCGCAGGCTGGCCGGGTAGAAAAAGAGAAGAGCCTCTGGCGGCCAAAGGGCCTTGGCCCTTTGGAATCCCTCTGGTTCCGTTTCCCTCCCGGCTCATTTGAGCCGGGAGGGAAACGGAACGGCAGGCCAGCCAAAACCATGCCCACCGCAAATTTTAGCCGGACCTGAGGTCAATTCCGCCTCATTCGCAACGCACGGCTAAATATTCTCTAGAAAATGGTTGACAGGCTGTCATTTCATTGACAGTGAGTGAACACGCCTTTGGGGCGTCGTTTTCTTGCGTCTGCCATCATGGAGGATCAATGGCGCTCAACATCGACGGCATCATCGGCAGCAGCCCCGCCCTGCGCGAGGTTTATAAAATCCTGGAGAAGGTCGCCCC
>NZ_DATMYK010000018.1:0-10809 GCF_035560995.1 Humidesulfovibrio sp.
AAGGGCAAGCTTGAGCCCAAGTTCGACAACAAGACCGAGGAAGGCCGCCACCTGAACCGTCGCGTGGAAATCCGCAGCAACTAGCCTCTTGACCTCAGCGGGGCTGCGGGGCACAATGCCTCGCAGCCCCGAACCGCTCCCCCTGTTCGACCCCCTTCGCCGGAGTTTCGAAATGTCCGTGAAAGCCCGCATCAGTTCCCTCGCCCTGCTCGCCCTCCTGGCGCTGCCCCTGGCCGCCCGGGCGGAGTCTCCCGCCGCAGCGCCGGTCGTGCCCCAGCCCACCCTGGCCGTGGCCCCAGCGCAAGAGGTGCCCACGTATCTGGACGCGGAACTTGTGCGCGAACACGAAAACTTCTCCCACTTCGCCCGCAACCAGGTGGAGCGCATGAACGCCACCATCCTCGGCGGCCGCCACAGCATGCAGATCCACAAAGGCTCCGACGGCCTGTACCGCGCCAGCTTCCGCGCCATCAACCTGCCCGGCGTGGTCTGCCAGGTGCGCCGTTCCGAGAGCAACCCGAATTTCTACGTGGGCAACCTGATCTACACCGAACAGGTGCTGGAAAGCATCGGCAAAAGCGCCGAGGCCTGCCGCCAGGGCCCCTTCGAGCCTGTGAGCGAGAAGACCAACCGCCTCATCTACACCTCCAAGCACGGCGGCGGCTGGCGCTAGCCCCGGTAATGTCCGGCGCGCCGCTCCACGCAGACGTGCGCTTCTGGCGCGACGACGCCCTGCCGGGCATTGAAGCCCGCTCGTCCACGTACACGCAAAAAGCCTTCCGCACCCATACGCACCGCGAGTGCATCCTCTCCCTGGTCGAGGCCGGGGGCACCCGCTTCCATCTGGACGGCGCGCCGCACACGGCCCGCGCCGGGCAGCTCGTGATCATAGAGGCCGGGCGGCCCCATGCCTGCAACCCCGATCCGGCCACGGGCATCTCCTACCGGCTCCTGTCCGTGGCCTCCGGCTGGCTGGCCGGAGCGGCGGGCGGAGAAGGCCTTGCCCCACATTTCCCAACGCCCGTGCTGGACGACCCGGAGCTTTTCTCCGCCTGGCGGGAACTGCACGAGGCCTACGTCTGGGGCGCGCCCGCGGACGAGAAACAGGCCCTGCTCATGGCCTGCCTGCGCGAGCTGGTGGCCCGCCACGCGACTGTGGAGCCCGCGCGCCGGATCGCGACCGCCCTGGCCAACCCCGGAATGGCCAATCCCGGAGTGGAGGAAGTGCGCAGGCACCTTGAGGCCAATCCCGGCAATTTCGAGCCCCTGGACGCGCTGGCGCGCCGGGCCGGCCTTTCGCGCCACCACTTCCTGCGCGTGTTCAAGGCCGCCACGGGCCTGCCGCCCCACGCCTTCCAGATGCAGCAGGCCGTGGAGCACGCCAAGACCCTGCTCGCCGGGGGCATGGCCATCAGCCAGGCCGCCCTGGACGCTGGTTTTGCCGACCAGAGCCACTTCTCGCGCTGCTTCCGGGAATTCACCGGGGCCACGCCGCGCCAGTACCTGACCAGCCGCCCCTGCGACGCCTGGCCGTGCCGGGCCAGCCTCCGGGCCTGAGGCACCGCAATTTCATACCATACGCCCGCGCGCCCCTGTGGCATGTTGCGGCCATGAACACCAAGAGCCCCCTCATCCCCCGTCTGTGCCTGGCCGGAGCCGTGCTGCTCTGGGGCACCAGCTTTGTGGCCATGAAGTACGCCCTGACCGGCTTTGCGCCCATGGCCGTGATTTTCCTGCGCATGGCCCTGGCCTCGCTGGTCATGAGCCTGTTCTGGGGCCGCGTGCCCAAAACCGGCCGCCAGCCGGGCGACCTCAAGTGGCTGGCACTGGTGTGCCTGCTCCAGCCCTGCCTGTACTTCCTGCTGGAGGGCTTCGCCGTCAGCCTGACCACCTCGGCCCAGGCGGGCATGATCTCCTCCCTGGTGCCGCTCTTGGTGGCCGCCGGGGCCTTCGTCTTCCTGCGCGAGGCCCTTTCGGCGCGCATGCTCCTGGGCCTGGGCCTGTCCCTGGCCGGGGTGGCCTGGCTGTCGCTCTCCGGCGCGGCGGGCGAAGCCGCCCCGAATCCGGCCCTGGGCAACCTGCTGGAGCTTTTGGCCATGTGCTGCGCCAGCGGCTACATGCTGGTGCTCAAACACCTGTCCAGCCGCTACAATTCCTGGCAGCTCACCGGGTTGCAGGCCTTTGCCGGGGCGCTGTTCTTCCTGCCCTGGGCCTTTGCCACCTCCCCCGCGTGGCTGGCCGAGCCCCTGGCCGCCTTCCGCGCCGTGCCGGGTCAGGCCTGGCTGGCCGTGGGCTATCTGGGCGGCGTGGTGACCCTCGGGGCCTTTGGCCTGTACAATCAGGCCGTGGCGCGGCTGGCCTCGGCCCAGGCGGCGGCCAGCATCAATCTGGTGCCCCTGGTGGCCGTGCTGGCGGGCTGGCTGCTGCTGGGCGAGGCCCTGGCCCCGGCCCAGGCGGCTGCCTGCGGGGTCATTCTGGCGGGCGTGCTCTTGGGGCAGACCAAGGCGACGGGGGCCGGGCGCGCGGCGCGCTCCCGCTCCCCGGCGGACGGTCCAGCCTAGGCCTGTACGCACACCCGGTTCCCGGCTATGCTGCGCCCGGGCTGGAGTTTCCTCCGGCCCGGGCGCAAGAACGCCCAGCCACAGCCGGGAGGCCGCACATGTTCGAGTCCCTGCACCGCCGCATCCGCAAAAAGGGCCTGCCGCCCGGAACCGTCACCTACATCGGTCCGGAGCGCAGCGCAGCCGTTGGCATAGAGGTCATCCACATCCCCGAGGGAGCGGAAAGAGGCGAGGTGCGCCAGCTGCGCCCCGCAAGCGCCGACGAATGCGCCCCCTTCGTCTCCATGCCCGGCCTCACCTGGATCAACGTGGACGGCCTGCACGAACCGGCCAGCGTGGCCCGCCTGGGCGAGCTGTTCCAGCTGCACCCCCTGGTGCAGGAGGACATCGTGCACACGGGCCAGCGGCCCAAGCTGGACGAGCTGGACGACGCGCTGTTCGTGGTCTTGAAGATGCTGCGCTACGACGAGGAGAGCCAGACCATCTCCGACGAGCAGGTGAGCTTCGTGCTCAAGGAGAACGTGCTGCTGACCTTTCAGGAAAAGGGCGGCGGCGATGTGTTCGGCGAGGTGCGCAAGCGGCTCGTCACAGGCGCGGGCAAGCTGTGCACAAGCGGGCCGGACTACCTGATGTACGGGCTCATCGACGCAGTGGTGGATAATTATTTCGTGGTGCTGGAGCGCATGGGCGAGGACATCGAGGAGGTGGAGGAGGCGCTGTTGACCGCGCCCACGCCCCAGGAGCTGGAGACCATCCACGGCCTGCGGCGCGAGGCCCTGTTCCTGCGCCGCTTCATCTGGCCCCTGCGCGAGGTGCTGGCCCGGCTGGAAAAGGGCGGCAGCCCGCTCATAAACGACGCCACCATCCTCTACCTGCGCGATCTGTACGACCACACCATCCAGGTGATGGACACGGTGGAGACCTTCCGCGACATGCTCTCCGGCATGGTGGAGCTGTACCTTTCAAACGTCAGCCTGCGGCTGAACGAAATAATGAAGGTGCTGACCATGATCAGCACCATCTTCATCCCCTTGAGCTTCCTGGCCTCGCTGTACGGCATGAACTTCGAGCACATGCCGGAACTGAAGACCCAGTACGGCTACTTCGTGCTGCTCGGCGTCATGGCCTCCATCGTGGGCACCATGCTCTTTTTCTTCCGGCGCAAGGGCTGGCTGGGGCGCGTGGCCACGCCGTCCGCCCCCCCTTCCTCCTCGCCTTTCGGCGGGGGCGGAGACGGCGGCGGAACCGGCTCCTAGCAGCAGCTGAGCGTCTGCTTCACCAGCAGTTCGTTGCGGAAGGCGTCGTCCGTGGCGAAACGGCGGCAGAACTCCTCTATGCCCGCGGCGCTGGTCTTGGCCGAGAAGCCCCGGGTGATGGCCCGGCCGTGCAGATCGGCAAAGGGCGCTCCGTCCTTGAAGATGGACACGATGACACGTTCCGGCCGTTCGGGGTCGGGCCCGGTGCTGAAGCGGAACCCGGAGAATTCGAAGTTCAGTTCCATGGCGGTCTCCTTTACTTTCTGAAAATGATAACCATATACCCCTGCATGGCAAGGGTTTCGGCGGCACAAGCTCCGCGCGACCCGTTGCCCGCCGGGCCGGGCTCTGGTACATATCCGCCACGATTGCGGGAAATACCCCGGCCCAAAACCACGCACACATGCTGATTGAAGGAGGAGCCCCCGTGGCCACGTTCAAGATACACCCCATCGTCATGGGCACGAAGATCTTCGACCATGGCATGATGACCTACCAGCACGCCTACGGCAAGCCCTACACCATTCCCATCTACTGCTGGTACCTGGAGGGCGGCGACAAGAAGATCCTGGTGGACAGCGGCGAGATGCAGCCCATCATCAGCCCGGAGCGCGAGGCCGCCATCGGCGGCAAGATATACACCTTCGAGGACGGCCTGGCGAAGTACGGCCTGAAGCCCGAGGACATCGACATCATCGTGCACACGCACCTGCACAACGACCACTGCGAGAACGACTACAAGTGCGTCAACGCGCGCATCTACGTGCACGAGGCGGAGCTGAAACACATCCACGACCCGCACCCGCTGGATTACCGCTACCTGGAGGACTACATCCTGGACGTGGAGGAGAACGGGCAGCTGGAAGTGCTCACCGGCGACACGGAAGTGGTGCCCGGCGTGCGGATGATGCACACCCCGGCCCACACCGAGGGCGGCATGACCGTGCTGGTGGACACGGAAAAGGGCGTGGCCGCCATCACCGGCTTCTGCGTCATCATGGAGAACCTGACCCCGCCCAAGGAGGTCAAGGCCATGGAGATGGAGGTGATTCCCTGCGGCACGGTGGTCAACTCCTACCAGGCCTACGACAACATCCTGAAGGTGAAGCAGGCGGCGGACATACTGCTGCCGTTGCATGAGCCGCGCTTCGCGGCGACGCCGACCATACCGGAGTAGGCCCGCGCTTCGCGGCGGCGCCCGCGATACCGGAACAGGCCCGCAAGGGCACAAGAATCAGCGCTCCGATCTGCGTAGCAAAACAGGAACCGGGCCCTTCGCAACTGCGGGAGGCCCGGTTTTTCCCTTTTGCGAGTACGCATTGACGATACCGCCCCAGGGCATTATCTCCCACACACCAAAGAAAATTCGGTTCGCGCCCGCCTGCCCCCTCCAATCCATCTGGGTCGCGGCTGCCGAAAAAGGAGACCCCCATGTCCGCACCCGATTTCGTGAAGATGCAGGAACTGCTCATGCGCGAGCTCCGGCTCATGCACTACCCCGTGGCCATCAAATACTTCTTCGACCAGGCCGAGCTGGATGCCTTCCGCAAAGATCAGCCCCACTACTCGCCCGTGAAGCCGCTTACCTTCTGCCAGGCCGAGATAGGCGCGCGCATGGAGGGCATCGCCGTGCTGGTGGAAAAGGAAAAGATGGGCTGCACCAACGCGCAGTTCGTGTTCGGCTGGAAGGGCCTGGACGACGGCGAGGTGAAGAGCCACGTGAAATACTGCACCGATGCGGAGCAGGCCAAGCGCGTGGTGGAGGGCAAGCCCCGCCTGCCCGAAGGCAAGCTGCTGGCCGTGGCCGTGAGCCCCCTGGCCATGAGCGTGGGCGCGCCGGACGTGGTGCACTTCTACTGCGACAACATGCAGGCCTACCATATTCTGGGCGACTGGATGGCCACCCAGGACGTGCACCCCTTCCGCCCGTCCATGTGCGTCAACTCCGCCGCCTGCGGCGGCAACGTCTTCGCCTACAACGAGCAGCAGGCCAACCTGTTCCTGGCCTGCAGCGGCAGCTACAACTCCGGCAAGACCGAGCGCGGCGAGATCAACGTGGCCATTCCCGGCGGCCACATGGCGGCCCTGGTGGAGCGCCTGGAGAAGCGCGTGGTGGAAAAGGGCGGCGCGGCCATCACCCGCCTGGGCGAGCCCTTCCCCGGCGCCGACATCTGCAAGAACTGCCCGCTCATCGTGTTCAAGAAGGAGGGCGAGGCCCCCAAGGCCTAGCCTCCCGCACTTCCAAACGCATCGGGCCGGTCCCCTCCTTCCATGGAGAGGGCCGGCCTTTCGCATTCTGGCGGCTTACACCGTGCCGCCGCCTTGCTCCGGCCCGCTTGCCGGAGCCCCTGCCCTGACGCGCCCCGGCCAAGCCCGGTTACGCGGCCCTTTCCTCCTCCCGCCGCGCGGTCCAACGCTCCAAGTCCGCGCCGCGCCTTGACGCACGGCGGGAAAGCGTACAAAATTGACAGACCTGTCCCAGGTTCCGCCCGGTCCCCCACGGGCCCGCCCGTAGACGCGGAACCTGGCCCAACGAGTCCAAGCAAAACGAGGAGAACGAGCGTGCCCTTCCGCAGAAAGAAGATTTCCGTCATCGGCTCCGGCCAGGTGGGCGCCACCTGCGCCCTGATGCTCGCCAGCCGGGGCGTGGGCGACGTGGTGCTTCTGGACATCAACCTTGGCTCGGCCAAGGGCAAGGCCCTGGACATTTTGCAGACCGCCGCGGTGCAGCTGTTCGATTCCCAGGTGCAGGGCACGGCGGACTACGCCGACACGGCCGGGTCCGACGTGGTGGTGGTCACCGCCGGTTCGCCCCGCAGGCCGGGGCTGACGCGCGACGACCTCCTGTCCATCAACGCCCACGTGGTGGCCTCCTGCTGCCGCGAGATCAAGAAACACTCGCCCCAGGCCGTGGTCATCATCGTCACCAACCCGCTGGACGCCATGTGCTTCGTGGCCAAGCGCGAGCTTGATTTCCCGCGCGAACGCGTGCTCGGCATGGCGGGCATCCTCGATTCCTCGCGCTTCCGCACCTTCGTGGCCCTGGAGCTGGGCGTCAGCGTGCGCGACGTGCAGGCGCTCGTCATGGGCGGCCACGGCGACAGCATGGTGCCCATGCCCCGGCACTGCTTCGTGGGCGGCGTGCCCCTGACCGAGCTGCTTGAGCCCGCGCGCATCGAGGCCCTGGTGGAACGCGCCCGGCGCGGCGGCGACGAGATCGTGAAGCTGCTGGAGACCGGCTCGGCCTTCTACGCCCCGGCGGCCAGCGTGGTGCAGATGGCCGAGTCCATCCTGCGCGACCAGCGCCGGGTGCTGCCCTGCGCCGCCCTGCTGGAGGGCGAGTTCGGCGTCTCCGGCCTGTTCGTGGGCGTGCCCTGCGTGCTGGGCGGGCGCGGTCTGGAAAAGGTCTGCGAGATCAAGCTGGACGCCGCCGAGCGCACGGCCTTCGATTATTCCGTCGGCCGGGTGCAGGCCCTGGTGGACGACCTGGCGCGCCTGGGGCTGTAAACGTGCGGCGGCTGGCCCTGTGCCTGGCCCTTGCGGGGCTCTTTCTGGTCGGTGCCGTGCTGCCGTCTTCCGCCCTGGCCGAAAAGCCGCGCAAGAACGTCCTGGTGCTCAACTCCTACCACGACGGCTACGCCTGGTCGGACGAGATCATGCGCGGGCTGCGCGCCTTTTTCACGGACTCGCAGTACCTGGTGGACCTGCAGATCGAGTACATGGACACCAAGCGCTTCGCCACGCCGGAGCGCGCCCGCGCCCTGTACGAATTCTACCGCGACAAGTTCAAGGGCGCGGACTTCGACCTGATCATCGCCTCCGACGATTTTGCCTACAACTTCATCCTGGACTATCAGGACCGCCTGTTCCCCGGCCTGCCCGTGGTCTTCTGCGGCGTCAACGACCTGAAACCCGCCAAGATGGCGGGCAAGACCAACATCACCGGCCTGGTGGAGAACGTGGACTTCGAGGCCACCCTGCGTCTGGCCGCGCGCCTGCACCCGGACGCCAGCCGCATGATCGTCATCGGCGACCGCTCCGTCACCGGCATGGCCATCCAGGGCCAGCTGCGCGAGGTGGCCCCGCGCCTGCGCGGCATCCTGGAGTTCGAGTACTGGGACGACCTGCCCATGGAGACCATCCTGGACCGGCTGCACGCCATGCCCCAGAACACCCTGCTCTTCGTCATCCCCATGTACCTGGAGCACGAGGGCAAGCTCTACGCCGCCGACGAAGTGCTGGAGGTCATCTCCGCCAACGTGCTGCTGCCCGTGTACAGCTGCTGGCGCTTCCTGCTGGGCCACGGCTGCGTGGGCGGCAAGCTGCACAGCGGCGTGGACCACGGCCGCATGGCCGGCAGCCTGGCCCTGCGCATCCTGGCCGGCGCCAACCCGGGCGACATCCCCATCATCACGCGCTTCGACGACCCCTACGCCTTCGACTACGACGTGCTGCGCAAGCTCGACATCCCCCTGGGGGCCCTGCCCTCCGGCGCGGACATCATCAACGAGCCCTACCGCTTCTACACCATCGACAAGGGCCTGTTCTGGACCATCATGGTCAGCCTGGCCGCCCTGCTGTTCATCCTGGTGCTGCTTGTGGCCAGCATCACCCAGCGCAGGCGCATCCAGGAACGCGTCAACGACCAGCTGTCCTTCCTCAAGATCCTCATGGACGCCATCCCCCTGCCGCTCTACTCCCTCACCCGGCACGGGCTGTTCCAGGACTGCAACCTGGCCTTCGAGCGGCTTTTCGGCGTCAGCCGCGCCGCCATCCAGGGCAAGGCACCGGAAGACATCGGCGAGCCCGGCGCGGGCCAGGACGTGGGCGCGGCAGGCCTGCGCGACGCCGTGGACAAGGAGCTCCTCGCCTCCGCCGGGGTGCGCATGTACGAATCCGAGCTGCGCCTGCCCGGCCAGGACCACCGCGCCGTCATGCTCAGCAAGGCCACCTATCTGAACGCCAAGGGCGAGATTCTGGGCCTTGTGGGCGTGTTGAACGACATTTCCGGCCTCAAGCGCGCGCAGGAGGAACTGCGTCAGGCCGAGGAAAAATACCGCGGCATCTTCGAGAACTCGGTGCTCGGCATCTTTCGCGCCGCGCCAGAGGGCAACCTGCAGGACGCCAACCACGCTCTGGTGGAGATGCTCGGCTTCCACAGGCTGGATGACCTGCTGGCCACCGGCGCGGATTTCCTCTCCGGCGACGGCGAAGGCGCGCCCAACTGGCTTTCCGCCGCCACGGGCCCGGGCGGCGTGGCCGCCTACCGGCGCGAGTTCGTAAGGCCCGACGGACGGCGCATCACCACCTTCCTGCACGTGCGCGCCGTGGCCGGACCGGACGGCCGCCTGGCCGCCTACGAAGGCGTGGTGGAGGACATCACCCAGCGCGAAAACGCCGAGCGCGCCCTGTCCAAGAGCGAACGCATGCTTCAGCTGGTGCTCGACACCATCCCCCAGCTGGTTTCCTGGAAGGACCGCGACCTGCGCTACCTGGGCGTGAACCGCTCCTTCCTGTCCTTCTTCGGCCTGGAGGACGCCCGCCGCGTACTGGGCAGGACCGACGAGGAACTCTTCGAAGGCCGGGAATCCGCCCTGTCCGCGCAAGGCCAGGACCACGCCGTGGTGGACAAGAACCAGGCCCAGTACCGCGCCGCCTGGCACACCGAGGACGGCTTCGGCCGGCCCGTGCTGCTGGAGGTCTCCCGCGTGCCCCTGCACGACTCCGGCGGCGCCGTGGTCGGTCTGCTCTGCGCGGCCGAGGACGTGACCGAAAAGAACAACCTGGAGCGCCAGCTGCTGCAATCGCAGAAGATGGAGGCCATCGGCACCCTGGCGGGCGGCATCGCGCACGACTTCAACAACATCCTCACAAGCATCATCAACAGCGCGGAACTGGCGCTCATGGACGCGCCCGAGGGCACGGACATGGCCCAGGACCTCCTGCGCGTGCTCAAGGCCGGGCAGCGCGGCAGCCAGCTGGTGCGCCAGATCCTGGCCTTCAGCCGCCCGTCCCAGGCGGGCTTCCAGTACGTGAATGTGGCCGAAGTGGCGCGCGAAACCTTAAGCCTCCTGTCCGCCTCCCTGCCGCGCAACATCAGCGTGCGCGAGGACATCCGCCAGGATCCGGCCCTGGCCCTGGCCGACCCCATCCAGCTGCACCAGGTGTTCCTGAACCTGTGCACCAACGCCTTCCAGGCCATGCGCGAAACCGGCGGCGACCTGCTGCTGACCCTGCACGCCGAAATGCTGGACGCCCAGGCCGCCGAAGGCCTCTCCCTGCCGCCCGGACCCTACCTGCGCCTCACCATCACCGACAACGGACCCGGCATCGAGCAGGACATCCTGGACAAGATCTTCGACCCCTTCTTCACCACCAAGGGCAAGGCCGAAGGCACCGGCCTGGGGCTCGCCGTGGTCCACGGCATCATCAAGGCGCACAAGGGCGCGGTGGCCGTTTCCAGCCTGCCCTGGGAGCGAACCAGCTTCGACATCTACCTGCCCAAGTACGAGCGCACCAGCCGCCTGGATTCCGTGCACCCCGAGCAGGTGCGGCGCGGCCAGGGGCGCATCCTCTTCGTGGAGGACGACCAGGACCAGCTGGCCACCATCCCCCGCGTGCTGGGCAAGCTCGGCTACGAGGTCACCGGCCGCTCCAGCGCGCCGGAGGCCATGCGCGCCCTGGACGACAACCCCGGCGGCTTCGACGCCGTGCTCACCGACTTCGACATGCCCGAGGTGAACGGCGTGGAGTTCGCCCGGCGCATCCTCACCCGGCACCCCGGCCTGCCCGTCATCATGATCTCCGGCCGCCTGCACACCGGCGACATACCGCCCGACCTGCCGCCGAACATCCTGCGCGTGCTGGCCAAGCCGTACAGCCAGGCCGCAATCTCCGAGGCGTTGCGCGAGATTTTGAGCGTGGGCTAGCGGCGGGGAAAGAGAACAAGGGGCACTGCCCCTTGAACCCCGCTGGGGGCGCCGCCCCCAGAC
>NZ_DATMYK010000019.1:0-11513 GCF_035560995.1 Humidesulfovibrio sp.
CCTCCGGCCCGGCTCATTTGGGAAAAGGATGGTCCAGGGACGGAAGAGATGCCCAGCCTGCGCGAAAGCGTCCCGGCGAGCTGTGCTCGCCGGGACGCTTTCGCGCTCTGCGGGTCCAGGGGGTGCATACCTCCTGGCGGGGTGCAGGGGCAGTGCCCCTGCTCTTCTTTCCTAACCCTTGCACCTGTGTTTCACGTTCTGTCCTTCCTTGATGAAGATGACGGCCTCGGCGATGTTTGTCGCCAAGTCGCCGATGCGTTCCAGGTGCCGCGAGGCCATGATGACGTGCACGCCGCGCTCCACGATGCGCGTCTCGTCCACCATGTTGTTGATGGCTTCCTTGAGCACCTTGAGGGACAGCTCGTCGGCGCGGTGGTCCATGGCGCAGATGTCTCCCGCCAGGACGGAGTCTTCGTCCACCAGGGCGCGCACGGCCTTGGTGAGCATGTCCTGCACGTGCGCGCACAGCTGAGCCATGCGCGGGTTGGCGGGCAGGGCCTGGCGGGTGGAGAGGAACAGGGTGCGGTGGGCCAGGTTCACGGCCTCGTCGCCCACGCGTTCCAGGTTCATGGTGACGCGCATGGAGCCGATGATGAGCCGCAGGTCGCTGGCCATGGGCTGGTCCAGGGCCAAGAGCTCCAGGTTGAAGGCGTCGATGGCGTCTTCCATGTCGTTGATGGCCATGTCGTTCATGACCACGCTTTCGGCCAGGTCGGTGTCGTGCTCCAGGTAGGAGCGGCAGGCGTTGTGCACGGCCTGTTCGGCCAGGGCGGCCATGCGGATGAGCTGCATCCGCAGTTCGCCGAGCTTGTGCGTGAAATGGCTGCGTTGCTGCATGGCGGGTATCCTTTCTAGCCGAAGCGGCCGGTGATGTAGTCTTCGGTCTGGCGGTTGCGCGGCTTGGTGAAGATGGTGCGCGTGTCGCCTTCCTCGATGAGTTTGCCCAGGTAGAAGAAGGCCGTGCGGTCGGAAACGCGCGCGGCCTGCTGCATGCTGTGGGTGACGATGATGATGGTCAGGTCGCGCTTCAGCTCGTGGATCAGGTCCTCGATCTTCTGGGTGGCGATGGGATCGAGCGCGCTGGCGGGCTCGTCCATGAGCAGCACTTCGGGTCTAACGGCCAGGGCCCGGGCGATGCACAGGCGCTGCTGCTGCCCGCCGGAAAGGCCGAGGGCGGAGCTTTCGAGGCGGTCCTTCACCTCGTCCCACAGGGCCGCGCCGCGCAGGGAGCTTTCCACGCCCTGGTCCAGCACGCGCTTGTCGTTCACGCCGTTCACGCGCAGGCCGTAGGCCACATTCTCGTAAATGGTCTTGGGGAAGGGATTGGGCTTTTGGAACACCATCCCGATGCGGCGGCGCAGGGCGACCACGTCCACGCCCGGAGCGTGGATGTCCTCTCCGTCCAGGGCCAGCACGCCGGTGACGCGCGTGCCGGGGATGAGGTCGTTCATGCGGTTGATGCAGCGCAGAAAGGTGCTTTTTCCACAGCCGGAGGGCCCGATGAGGGCCGTCACCTGATGCTTCTCGAAGTCCAGGCTCACCTGGTGCAGGGCGTGGAAGGCCCCGTAATAAAAATCGAGTGATTGCGAGGTTACTTTGATGTCAGCCATGTACGTCTCCATGTCGTTGCCGCCTGGGGCCGCAGGGATGCGGCGGCTGGCGTGCTGCAAAAGGAGATTTACGCATCCGAAGCGACGTATGGGCCACGGCCCTGTGACGATTGCGTGACGAGACTGAGCAAAAGCGCAGGAAAGACGGCAAAAACGCCGTGTTGGCGGAAGCGGGCCTAGCGCGCCAGGCGCACCGCCAGGGGGATGGTCAGGCTCACGCCCTTGGGGCCGTTTTCCAGCACGGGCTCCAGCTGCGGGGCAACGGCTCCATCGCGGAACTCCACGGCCAGGCGCAGCCGGTCCGGGTGCTCGCCCGTGACCACGGCCTTCACCGGGCCGGTGTCGTAACGCAGCACGGCATTGCCCTTCTTGCGCCAGGAACCACGCAGGTCGACGGCCAGCTTGCGCGGCTCGGCGGGGTTGGTCAGGTTGAACCAGGTGACGCGCTCCACAGCGGCGTTGGTGGCCGCGCGCAGGATGATGCGGTCGGCCTGGAACTCGATGTCCACATCGCCCACCCACTGGCCGTCGGCCGGCAGGGCGAGGGGCGTAGGCGTGCCTGCGGACGCGGGCGGCATGACGCTGGCCTTGGGGTCGATTCTCGGCTCGGGCTTGGGGGCAGGAACAGCCTTGGCGACAGGCTTGGCCGAAGGCTTGTCCGTAGCCGGGGCGGATTCGGCAACACCAGGAGCCGTGCCGGGCGCGGGCACCGGGATGGGCGCGCCGCTGGGCACGTGCACCACGCCGGACTCCTCGGCCAAGGCGTCGGGATCGGCGGACAGGGCGTGCGCATTCGCGTCCTGCGCGGGCTTGGCCTTCTTCGCCTTGGCGACGGGCTTGGGCTTGTCGGCGGATTTGTCAGCGGGCTTGACCGGTGCAGGCGCAGTTTCGGCGGACTTCACCGTTGGTGCGGCCTCGGCGGGCTTCACAGCGGGCGCGGCCGCCTTTGGCGCTGCGGGCTTGGAAGCGTTCGCAGCCGCAGCCTCAGCGGCGCGGCCAAGGGCGGTTTTGGGAGCGCTCGACTTGGCCCCGTCGGCTTTTGCGGCGTCAGGCTTTGGAGCGTCGGGTTTGGCGGCAGGAGCTGCGGCATCATCCGGGGGGGCGAGACGCACGGTCTTCTCCACCGGCATGCGCACTTCATACTCCGCGGCAAAGGCCGGGCCAGTCCCAAGTGCCAGCGCGCCAGCCACGGCGGCGATACCGATTCCTGCCTGCAACCGCTTCAGACCCTTCATCATTGCCTGCTCCAGTGCGTCATTTCGGGCACAGTACACCAATTGCCGCCCGGAGCAAACCCCAGCAGCGGGACGCTACAGGGCATCCCAGAAATCGCACAAATGCCCGGCCACCTTGGCCTCGGACCAGCACTCCTCCACGAAGCGGCGGGAGGCCTGGCCAACGGCGCGGCAGCGTTCCAGATCCCCGGCCAGAACGCGCAGAGATCGCGCCAGGCTGTCGGAATCGTGCGCCAGCACCCAGGGCAAATCGGCCCCGGCAACCCCCGCGAACTCCGCCACGTGCGCCAGATTCCAGGCGTCCAGCCCGGCGATGACCGCCAACCCCTGGCTCAAGCCTTCCAGGCTGCTGACGCCGTAGTAGCCCTGCATGTGGTCGAACAGCGCGTGGTTTGTGCGCTTGCGCGCCAGGCACTCGGCATGGGGCACGTTGTCGATGAAGTCCAGCTCCAGGCCCAGGCCCTCGCCGCGCAGGGCGCCCACCACGGCCAGCAGCTCGTCGGTGTTCTTGAGGTCTTTGCGCGTGGGCGAATGCGCCAGCCTGAGCGGCCCGGTCCACTGGCGCTCGGCCGGGCGCAGGGGCTCCTCGTCCTGATGCACAAGGTTCGGTTGCCAGCGCGCCTCGGGCATCATGCGCTTCAGGTCCGGGGTGCTCACCAGCAGGTTCTTGCGGCCCAGGCGGCGGTACTTCTCGCGGAAGGCTTCGGGGTTGGAACGGAAGTCGTGGTGCCCGTGCTCGTGGTGCACAATGGCCTTGCCCGCGAGATAATCCGCGGGAAGAAACGGCCCCAGGCGCAGGTGCTCATCGGCGGTCATGTGAAAATGCAGCACGTCGCTGGTCTTGAGCAGGTCCTCAAGCTCGGAGAGGCCCGCCCCATCGAGATCCGGCACGTGCAGGTCCTTGGGCCAGGAGTGGGTGTAGCGCGTCTCCAGCGTGACGATGCGGCTCTTGTGCCGGTCCAGGCGGTTCACGGCCCGGCAGAAGCCGATGCCCGTGCCGGCGGGGTCGTTCACCGCGATCATCAGGATCTTCACTGCCCGGCCTCCACGGCGTGCAGTTCGCGGCTGCGGTCGCGCGAGAGGTCGAAGGCGGACAGGCCTCGCTCCGGCAGGATGAGTTCCAGCCTGCGCAGAGGCTGGAGCCTCACGTCGGCATTCGCGGCCGGAGCCAGGGTAAAGGACAGCACATGCCCCCCGCGCGTACGGTCACGCGTGAGAAAATGCCAGTGCCAGCCCGGCACGCCGAAGCCCTTGGCAAAGGCCGGGCCGCGCAGGCCGATGAGCGTGCCGTCCACGTCGGCAAAGGGGAACACGCTCTGCTCCTTGGCCACCTCGGCCAGAGTGCGGTAGGGCGGGCTTTGGCGCGGCACGCTGCGTGCGGTGAGGCTGGCGAAGCGCCCCTCGATGCGCACGGCGGCAAAGACGTTGGAATCGGCCAATTGGGCGTCCAGAACGGCCTCGACGGCCTTCAAATCCAGGCCCGGGGCCAGGCGCAGAGCCTGGGGGCTGGGCATGCGCGCCACCTGGGCAAAGGGCGTGGTAAGGGAATCGGCCGGGCGGGCGACCTTGCCGCTGGCCAGCACCTGGTGCACCACGCCGTCCAGCACCACCATCTCGCCGTCCAGGGCATCGAAGGTGCCCAGGCCGATGTCGCCAAGTGTGCGCAGCGTGCCCAGGCGCAACGAGCCTTCATATCCACCCGCCAGCAGCGCGTCGATGACGCCCACCTGCACCAAGGCGGGCTGCGTCGCGGTCTCGGCAGCCGGGGCCTGCACGCAAAGCCCAAGGGCAAGAATCAGAGAAAAGGCGAGAAAAAAACTTGGCGTGCGACGCATGTCAGCCCTCCCCGCCGGAGCGGTGCAGGAGTTTCACCCACACGTCGCCCGTGTGCGTGAGGAAATGCAGCTTGCGGCCCTGATTTCCGCCGATCTGCGACTTGGCGATGGGCATGCCATGGACCATGAGCCACTGGCGCACGGCGCGGATGTTCCGGCCGCCGATGTCGTAAAGGGTCGTGCGCTCCGCTCCGCCCATGAGGCCGGAGGCGCCGCCGAAGACCTTGACCACGATGTTGTCCGTGGGGATCTTGAGCTTCAGCATGGAGGTAAACATGTTCTCCAGGGCGGTGTCCACGAAGCGGCAGACCTGGGGCTCGCGGGAGGAATTCTGGAAGCTGACGCTATCGGGCAGGAAGGCGTGGCAGATGGCCCCGATGCCCCGGGCGGGGTCGCACATGGTGACGGCCACGCAGGAGCCAAGGACCGTGGAGACAAGGGTGGGGCGAACTCCGAGGAAGCAGTCGCCCGTCTGCAAGAACACCTTGGGGTACTGTTCGAGATCCTGCACAGGTGATCGCTCCAGGTAGGCACGAGATGCTGTGGACACAGGGCATCATCGTCGCAAGCGGACGCCAAGTCAACCGATTCTGTGATCGTGAATTACTATTCCCAGTAAAGGGAGCGGTATTAATCGTGGGTGTCGTCGAAGCGGATGTGAAACGCTGCGGCGTAGAAATAATGAAAGAAGTCTACATATTCGAGGTGGATATGCTTCGGCACAGCGATGCGTGCAGGGGCGAAGTTGATGATGCCCTTGATGCCCGCACCCACAAGGTAGTTTGCGGCGCGCTGGGCGCGTTCCGGCGGGGTGGTGATGACGCCGATCTCCAGGCTCAATTCCTTGACCTTTGCGGGCAGCTGGCGGGAGCAGACGATCTCCATGCCTTCCACCACTTCGCCGATCTTGTAGGGATCGCAGTCAAAGGCGCCGCGGATGATGAAGCCCTTGCGGGAGAACTCGCGGTGGCGCAGAAGAGCGCGGCCCAGGTTGCCCACGCCGACCAGCGCGCAGTTCCAGGCGCGGTCTATGCCGAGCGAACGCTTGATGGATGTGATGAGGTCCTGGACGTAGTAGCCGACGCCGCGCACGCCGAATTCGCCGAAGTAGGCGAGGTCCTTGCGGATTTGCGAAGAGTTGACGGAACAGGCCTCTGCAAGGCGCTCGGAGGACACGACGTCCGTTCCCTCGCGCTTGAACTCCGACAGAACCTGAATGTAGGTGGCCAGTCGGGCGATGGTGGCCTTGGGGATGTGCTCGCTCTTGACGGCCATTCCGGGCGCTGGCTCCTGATTTGTGAAATTTAGAACAGAAACCCCGGAAAAAAGGAGGCCTTGCGGCCTCCTTGATTCCGGAAATCGGCCAGTGGACTAGGCGCCCAGGGGCTTCACGAAGAGCAGGATCAGGTTGACGACCAGGGCGTAAATGGCCAGGGACTCGATGAAGGCCAGGCCCAGGATCAGGGTGACGGTGATTTTGCCACCGGCTTCGGGGTTGCGGGCGGTGCCTTCGCAGGCGGCCTTCAGGCCCAGGCCCTGGCCGATGCCACAGAGACCGGCGGCGATGCCCATGCCCATGGCGGTGGCCCAAGCGGCGACCGGGCCCACGGCGGCGACGCCGGCGGCGGCGCCGTCAGAGGCGAAAGCGGCGGAAGCGAACAGCACCATGGCCAGGGTCATCAGAAGAGACTTGCGCATATCGATTGCTCCTAAAGGTATAATGTTGTGGTCAAGCGACCATTTCCCCAAGTTTAGTGGGCGTGCTCCAAAGAACCCTTCAGGTAGATCATCGTCAGCATGAAGAAGATGAAGGCCTGAATGGTCTTGCCCAGGATGAACAGGAAGTACATGGGCAGGGTGCCGAGCACCGGAGCGAGCACGAAGAGCAGCACCAGGACGATTTCCTCGCCGCGGATGTTGCCGAAGAGACGGAGAGTGAGCGAGAGCGGGCGGGCGATGTGGCTGACCGTCTCGAGCACGAGCATGAGCGGGGCCAGGGCGGCCATGGGGCCCATGAAGTGCTTGATGTAGCCGAAGCCCCACTTCTTGATGCCGATGAAATTGTAGTAGATGAACACGCACAGGGCCATGGCCGCGTTGGTGTTCACGTTGGCGGTGGCGGCGTCGCAGCCGGGAATGAGGCCGATGTAGTTCATCACCAGGATGAAGATGAACATGGCGCACAGGAACGGGAACACCTTGCGGCCTTCCTCGCCTATGTTCGTCACCGTGAAGTCCTCAAGACCGCCGATGATGGTCTCGAACACGTTCTGCAGTCCGCCGGGGACCAGCTGGAGACGACCGCGCAGCATCATTGCGCAGGTGAAAAGGATGATCATGGCCAGCCACATGTAGTACACGTGCGGCGGCAGACCGAGTCCCAGCTTCTCGTCGATGATGACCGAATAGGTCAGCGGATGCGGAAGTCCTGCAGACATGTTCTAAGCCTCCTTCCCCTTCCCCACAGAGGGGACTTTGTGCCTGATCTGAAGGACGCCCCACAGCGCTGCATTGAGCACCACGGTGGAGAGCCCGGCCAAAAGCCCGTAAACCGACGCGCCAGCCCATCCCACAAGCCCGGCGATGGCGGCGGCGGTCAACACCAACCTTCCATAAAAGAGCGTCAAAAGCGTGAACGTGGCGCCCTGCTTCACCCGCACCAATTCCTGGGCGGCTTTGGAAAGCCACCAGAAGTTGATGCTGATGATGAACGCGCCCGCAGCGAAGGAGAACCCCCAATTGGCGAACCCCGTCACAAGACACGCAACCGCCGACCCACCGGCAGCTAAAAGCATCTGGTTGCGCATCAGCCTGCGCGCATCCGGCACGGCGAAACCGCGACGGTACAGCAGAGCGTCGATCTTCTGGACAAGCACTTGCAGCATGAAGCCTCTTACACCTTGGCCCGGCTTGTTCGCCTGGCCTTGGAACTATTTCGGGCCAGAGTCCCCCGAGCCGGTCCCCGCCCCCTTGTCTCCCTCGGACTTGTTCTGGATGCGCTTGGCTTCCAGAAACACATCACGAAAGCCTGCCACGATGCCCAGCAGGAGAAACACTATCAGCAGCCAGGGGCTCGTTCCCAACCATTTGTCGAGAAAGTAACCCATAGCCAGCCCGATAAAGGTGGCGCACACCAGCTGAAGACCAATGGTCCCCGCCGTAGACAGAAGCTCCATTGCGCCGGAAGGCTTGCCCTGATTGGAAAAGAGCATGATGTACCCCGAACGGTCCCCTCATCGGCCGCTGGCCGGGACGTTCATTTCTTCACAAGGAGAAGTAGCTAGCACAAGCCCCCTGCCTCGTCAATGCGGTTCGCCGTCAGGGCCATGCATTTTTCATCTTTTCACCCGGGCCCGCCCCCCGGCGAGCCGCATCGCTCTAGTGACAATCGGCCCGGAAGCCAGTAGAGAAATTTGAGCGGCCCCGCCAGGGGCCGCCCCACACACCATCACGGACGGAGCATGACCATAAAAACGCATCCGATTATTCAGCGCGCCGCCGCGCCCCTGCCCCCGGAAAAGCTGCGCAACAGCCTGGACCCGGCCGCCCTGCCCTATGAGGACAGCCGCAGCGTGCCCAAAAAGAACGGCCAGGGCGTGTTCCAGCCGCGCGCCATGCAGGCCCTGCGCATGGCCCTCATGATTCCCGGCCTGGAGTACAACGTCTTCGTGGCGGGCGAACCCGGCCAGGGCCGCACCCACTTCGTGCGCCAGTACCTGAAGCCCGAAGCCGCCAAGCGCCCCACCCCCTGCGACTGGATCTACCTGCACAACTTCGAGGACGAGGACCGGCCCTGCGCGGTGCAGCTTCCCGCGGGCCAGGGCCGCGCCTACAAGACCGGCCTGACCAAGGCCCTCACCGACGTGCGCCTGGCCATCTCCGCCAGCTTCGACCAGGACGCCTACCGCCGCAAGCACGAGACGCTCTTCAAGCGCTTCTCGGCCAAGCGCGACAGCATCTATAACAAGATGGAGGCCATGGCCCGCGACAAGGGCTTCGCCCTGGACATGGACGACACCGGCGGGCTGACCATCATGCCCATGGTGGGCGGAAAGGTCATGGGCGACGAGGAATACGGACGCCTTGCCCCGGCCCGGCGCAAGATGCTCAAGACCAAGGGCGAGCGCCTGCTGTCCGAGATCAGCGGCTTCCTGCGCAAGCTCTCCTTGAGCGAACAAGGCTTCCGCCAGGGCGAAACCAAGTTGCACCGCGAGATCGCCAGGGAAGCCCTGGCCGCGCACTTGAAGCCCCTGCGCAAGGGCTTTGCCGCCGCGCCGCGCCTGCTGGAGCACATGAACGCGGTGGAGAAGGATGTGCTGGACAACGTGGAGTCCTACCTGCCCCGCGACCCGGCCGACAAACCAGGCACGGGCGGCGCCCAGGCCCAGGCCCACAGCCAGCACCCGGAGGGCCATGGCCAGCAGCCCGCCCCGGACGAGGTGAGCTACCGCCACGAGGTCAACCTCTTCGTTGACAACAGCAAGGCCGCCAAGGAACGCAGCGGCGCCCCGGTCATCGTGGAGGACCACCCCACGGCCTTCAACCTGCTGGGCAGCATCGAGCGCGAGAGCGAGCTGGGCGCGTTCTACACGGACTTCACCCTGGTGCGCGCGGGCAGCGTGCACCGCGCCAACGGCGGCTTCCTCATCGTCAACATCGAGGATCTGATGGGCAACCAGGGCTCCTGGGAGGGCCTCCTGCGCGCCCTGCGCCTGGGCAAGCTCCGCATGGAGGAGCCCGGCGACGCCGAGCAGGCCAAGACCCGCACCATCGAGCCGGAGCCAATCCCGCTGGACCTCAAGATCATCCTGGTGGGCACGGACGAGGCCTACGAGGCCCTGCTCGCCAACGACGACCGCTTCCGCAAGCACTTCAAGCTCAAGGCCCACCTGCAGGGCACGGTTGTGCGCAACGCGGCCAGCATCCGCCACTACCTCTCGGCGCTTACGGGCATCATCGAGCAGGCCGGGCTGCCGCCCTTCTCGCGCGAGGCTTTGGCCGGCCTGGTGGACCACGCCAGCCGCCTGGCCGAGGACCAGAAGCGCCTCACCCTGTCCTTCACCCAGGTGCGCGGCCGCATGATCGAGGCCTCGGCCATCGCCCGCATGGACGGCCGCGAGCTTGTGGAGCTGCGCGACCTGAACCGCGCCGTGGCCGAGCACGACTTCCGCGCCAACCTGTTCGAAGAAGAGTTCATGGCCGACTACGACCGCGAGATCATCAAGGTGGCCACGGGCGGCCACGCCGTGGGCCGGGCCAACGGGCTCTCGGTCACGCTCTTCGGCGACTACGAGTTCGGCCTGCCGCACCAGATCTCCTGCACGGTGGGCGTGGGGCACGGCGGCATTCTGGACCTGGAGCGCGAGGCCCAGCTGGGCGGGCCCATCCACACCAAGGGCATGATGATCATCAAGAGCTACCTGGTGCGCCTGTTCGCCCAGGACAAGCCCCTGGTGCTCACGGGCAGCCTGTGCTTCGAGCAGAACTACGCCGGGGTCGAGGGCGACTCCGCCTCCGGCGCCGAGCTGGCGGCGCTTCTGTCCGCGCTTTCCGGCGCGCCCATCGACCTCTCGCTGGCCTTCACCGGCGCGGTAAGCCAGAGCGGGGCCATCATGGCCGTGGGCGGCGTGAACCGCAAGGTCGAGGGCTTCTTTGAAGTCTGCCGCCGGCGGGGCCTCACCGGACGCCAGGGCGTGCTCTTCCCGGCGGACAACGCCGTGCACCTGCTCCTTAAGGATGAGGTGGTGGAGGCCGTGCGCGCCGGGCAGTTCCACCTGTACCCGGTGGCCACCATTGAGCAGGCCATGACGCTTCTGACCGGGCTGCCCGCGGGCACGCGCAGGAAGGACGGCCGCTACACGCCGGGCTCGCTCTACAGCATGGTCGACCTGCGCATGGCCGAGCTGACCAAGCTTGCCGCCATGGCCGAAAAACCCCGCAAAGGGAGGGCCTAAGCCCCATGTCCAAAACCTGGATACGCGCCAAGCTGCCCGAATTCGTGCGCGACATGTTCCGCAACTTCTGCATGTCGTGCAAGGCTCTGGAACAGCAGTTCGTCTCCTTCGACCGCGAAGGGGCGGTGGCCTTCACCATCCTGCGCGACCTGATCGGCCAGGAGATGGACAAGGGGCTCTTGTGGCGCATGAAGGACACGGCGCACCACGTGTTCCGGAACGATCCCGAGACCCCGCTCACCGGGCAGTTCCTGGACTGGGGCCTGGGCTACATCTTCCACGAGACCATCAAGCTGAAGGAAGACGCCTACCAGGCCCTGACCTACGCGCCGTGGTTTCTGGCCCTGCGCGGGCGCGACCTGCCCGAGGCCGAGCGCGTGGTGGTGGAGGAGCTGTTCCAGGTGCTGCGCCAGACCGAAGAAAGCATGCGCCGCGAAATCGACCGCATCCGTTTCATCATCAGCCAAAGCCGCCAGCTGCTGCCCATATATCTTGCGCGGCACAAGGAAAACGCGCTCCTGGCGCGCTATCTGTTCTCGCAGAACGCCCTTGTGCGCGAGGTTTTCGGCGCGGATTACGCGCATCTCATCACCACAGTGTACGGAGAGCACCCGGAACGCATGTTTGTTCTGGCCGCGCAGAGCTTAAGGCTAGGCGGATGGGTTGACGAAGCGGCCCTTGCGGTGCAAGGTGCCCTCGCCATCAATCCCGCGGATAGGATGGTGCTCCAGGAGAAAAAAATTCTCGACAACTGGACGCAAAGAATGGTGGGTTAAGCTTGACAGTGTCTGGTTCCCAGGAATATTCTTTAGTTCCCATACGGAGGAGGGAGTTAACTATGAAAAAGCTCATGCTGCTGACTGTTGCCTGCTGTGTTGT
>NZ_DATMYK010000020.1:0-7913 GCF_035560995.1 Humidesulfovibrio sp.
GCATGCACCAACATTATTTCCGTGGAGCGACCATATGTCCGTTCGAACTCGAAAACTGACGCTCGCGGCCGGGCTCGTGCTGGCGCTTCTTTCGCTCACCGGCGTCGCCGCGGCTGATTCGGTGTCTCAGGATGTCGTCGATGCGCGCCAGGAGAGCCAGATCGGAACGACCTTCGCCTTAAGCCCGCATCTGCGCCCATACAAGCTCCAGGCCCTTGTGCAAAGCGGCCTGGTCCGGCTCACGGGGACCGTGGCCGAAGATGCGGAAAAGGAGCTCGCGGGGCGGATAGCCTCTGAAGTCAACGGCGTGCAGGAGGTGAACAACCAGATCCTTGTGCAGCCGGGCTATGCGCCCGCGCCAAAGAGTGCGGACCGCAGCTATGGCGAGGCTGTCGACGACGCCGGGGTCGCCGCGGAGGTCATGTCAAAGATCGCCTGGAGCAAGTCCGCCCGCGGCCTGCATGCGCTGGTGGACACCAGTCTGGGCACGGTGCGGCTGCGCGGCACGGCCGATAGCCTGGCCACGAAGAAATTGGCCGGGCGGCTGGCGGAAACCACGCGCGGCGTCGCGGCGGTGGACAACCAGTTGACCGTCACCGGCGTGGAGCCCGCAGCCCAGGAAGGCGGCGCGGGAGCGGGCTGGCTGGGCGGCAACGACGGCTGGATCACGGCCAGGGTGAAGTCCACCCTTCTGTACTCACTCGGTGCGTCCGCAACCGGCATTACGGTCAACACCAGCGGGGGCGACGTGACCTTGGCCGGCAAGGCCAAAAATGGGGCCGAGCGGGCCCTGGCCATTGAGCTTGCGCAGAATGTGCGCGGCGTCAGGAGCGTCACCTCGCAGGGATATACGTTTTAAGGCGATAGCGAAATCACGTGGAAGGGCTCTACCGGCGGGCGCGGCGCAACCTGGCCCGGGCAAGGGGCGAAACCCCATGCAGAGCACGGCGCGGTACCTTCTCCTTCTTGGTCTCAGCCGGGACTTGGCGCACCAGCCATAACAGCAACGCACGGAGACACGGATGAAACGCACCATTCCTCTCATGGCGGCAGCGGCGAGCACGCTCCTTCTTCTCGCCTCCCTGGCCTTCGGCCAGCAGATGTCCGGACCTGGTCCGGGCCCGATGGCCAAAACCCAGATGCAGGAAAACCACGACAGCGGCATGCGGCTGCTTGGCGTCTCGCCGGAGAAACGGGAATCCATCCGAATGATCCAGGCCGATTATAAGGACAGGCTGTTCCGGCTGCACCAGGACATTTACGCGAAGACCGCCAGTTTGAACGCCATCATGCTTCAGCCCCAGCCGGACACCATCGCCGCCAAGGCCGTTTCCAGGGAGACGGCCGCCCTGCGGATTGAAGAGATGGATCTTCTGATTGAGATGCATGCGCGCATCGCCAGGGAGACGGGCGTGCGCATGCCCATGGGCACCGGCGCGGACAAGATGATGATGAACTAGCCCGCGTCAAGCGCGGTAATGACTGAAGGCATTTCACGGCCGCAAATCCTCTCTCGACGCGGCCACGTCTGAACACACTGCAATTCCAGGAGACTATTTATGAGTATGCGTAAGAATCTTCTTTCCACCCTGCTTTTGGCCGCCTTCGCGGTGCTGGCCGTGGCCGCGCCGTCCCAGGCCGAGACTCTGCGTCCCAAGGTCGACAACTTCATCCTGCTCTTCGACCACTCCGGTTCCATGGTCCTCACCAGCCCGGACTGGAGCGAACTGAAGCTTAAGATGGCCAAGGAACTCGGCGTCAAGATGACTTCCGAAATTCCCGAACTGGGCTACAAGAGCGGCGTGAACACCTTTGCGCCCTCGGCCACGCAGCTGGCTCCCACGATCTTCCGCAGGTCCGCGGTGATTCCCGCCATCGAGTCCATCGACACCAAGTATGACCCCTACGGCCGCATCACCCCCCTGGGTTTCGGCCTGGACAAGATCGACCCCGTGATCGGCTCCATGAGCGGTAGAACGGCGTTGATCATCTTCACCGACGGCGACTCCAACTTCGGCAGCGAGCCCGTGGCCGAGGCCCAGGCCCTGTACAACAAGTATCCGAACCTGTGCATCCACATCGTCAGCTACGCCGATAAGGCCCACGGCAAGGAAGTCGTGGCCCAGATCCGCGCCCTGAAGGGTTGCAGCGTGGCGGGCGACCCCAAGGCCATGGCCAGTGAGCCCGGCATGAGGCAGTTCGTGCGCGACGTGTTCTACACCGTGGTGCCCGACGAGGCCCCCGCTCCCCGCGCCATGGCCCCGGCCGCTGTCGTCGCCTCCGGCGCGTGCGAATCCATCACCTTCGGCAACTTGAACTTCGCCTTTGACAAGTACCTGATCACCAAGGAAATGGAGCCCGCCCTGGAGCAGGCCTCCAGCCTCCTCAAGGATTCGAGCTGCAAGAGCTTCACCATCACCGGCCACACGGACAGCGTGGGCACCGATGCCTATAACCAGAAGCTCTCCGAACGCCGCGCCAATTCCGTGGCCAAGTGGATCATGCAGAAGGGCTACTCCGGCCAGCTGAACATCGTCGGCAAGGGCAAGAGCGTTCCCAAGTTCGACAACAAGACCTCCGACGGCCGCTACCTGAACCGCCGCGTGGAGATTACCACCAACTAGCCCTTCCTCCTTGCAGAGGGTTGCGGAGCGATTGCGTTCCGCAACCCACCCGCCCCCCTGCCGCCCCTTCGCCCGCAGTCCCGCGTCCGCCCTTCCTGGCCGACAACGGATGCGAGCGGGGGGCGGCCTCCGTTGCCGGGCGCAGAAAAGCCCCCGGACGGCGTGAGCCATCCGGCATGACTGTCTGGAGGGAAGCATGGAGTTTAAGCGAAGATCTGCGCGTAGTCCTGCAACAGGGCCGCGTAGCAGCCGCAGGCCACCTTTTCCAGTCCTTCGCGGTCGAGCATGTGTATCTCGCCCCGCGCGTAGCGGATGAGGCCCCGCTGCTGCAACACGCCCGCGGCGATGGTGATGCCGCTTCTGCGCACGCCAAGCATGTCGGCCAGATCGGCGTGGGTGAGGTGGAAGTGGTCGGCATGGGCCCGGTCGTGAGTCATCAAAAGCCAGCAGGCCAGCCTGGGCTCAATTTCATGGAAGCGTGAGCAGGCAGCCATTTGCGCCAGCTGCGCCAAAAGAACAAACAAATAGCGGTTCAGGGTATGCTGCAGGCAGGGGCTGCGGCTCAACTCGCGGCGCAGCTGCGAGGCGGTCATTTTGAGCGCTGTGCCCGCGCCCTGCACCACCGCGCGCATGGGCGCGCCGTTGACCCCAAGGGACAGCGTGGCGCCGAGCATGCCCTCGTTGCCCACAAGGCCCATTTCCAGCGGCTGGCGCCCCACCAGGGCGGTGACGCACGAAACAAAGCCGGTGAGCGGGAAATAGACATGCAGAAAGGGCTGATCGGATTCGCACAAAACCTCGCCGAGAGCTAGGCCGACGCAGTCGCTGCACTCAAGAATCCTGTTCAGTTCCTCATTCGGCAACCCGGCAAGCAGGAGGTTGACCACAGGCGCTTGGAGTATTGGCGGCATCTAGTAAGGCCCTTGAGCACGAGGAAAGCCGGCGGCGGCACGAGAAAGGTGCAGAGCTATCCCGATAGCGCAGGCCTAGACTACCTGTTCATGCGTGTCTGTTCGCCACGACACGGAAGGGCGTTTCTTTTCCGGAGCGGGGCATAAGGTGGAGGGCCTGCAGCTGCAGGTCAGCGGAGGAGTCACCGGCCCCGGGACCCGGCCAGATACGGCAGCAGGCGGTCGGTTTCCCGTTTCACCACTGCGTAGCACTCGCAGCACAGCTTTTCGAGCTTGGGCCGGTCCAGCACGGTGATGCGCCCGCGGGCGTACTCGATGACGCCGAGCTTTTGCAGCTTGCCCGCGGCCTCGGTGACGCCCTCGCGCCGGACGCCAAGCATGTTGGCGATGAGCTCCTGCGTCATGGAAAGCTGGCTGTTGGGCAGGCGGTCCAGCGAAAGCAGAAGCCAGCGGCACAGCTGCTGGTCGATGCTGTGGTGCCGGTTGCACACGGCCGTCTGGGCCATCTGGGTGATGAGCGCCTGGGTGTAGCGCAGCAGCAGCAGCGTCAGCTCTCCGTGGCGGTTGAACTCGTCCTTCAGCCGCTGGCCGGGCATGCGGTAGGCTTCGCCCGCGCTTTGCACGATGGCGCGGCTTGGGGTGCTTAAGCCCCCCATGAACAGGGCCACGCCGATGAGCCCCTCGTTGCCCACCACCGAGATCTCGGCGGAAGCCCCGTCCTCCATCACATACAGCAACGACACGATGGAATCGGTGGGGAAATACACATGCGGCATGGTGTCGCCGGGTTCATACAGCACCATGCCGAGAGGCATCGGCATCAGTTCAAGGGAAGCGGCGAGGCGGAGTTGAACTTCCGTCGGCAAGGCGGCCAGAAGATGATTGCCAAGAAGCATGGGCGGCGTGGGCACTGCGACCTCCTGTGTAGGGAGGGGGGGGCGGAAGCAGCTCTCTGCCTCCTTGCCCTGTCCGTACGCTAGCGAACACCGTCGCGCAAGCATGGTTCGCGCATCCTGGGGATGCCTGAACGGCCGCACGTCGCGGCCCTCTCCAGGATACCGTCCGCTCTTGAGTCTTTTACGCTCCCGGGGCAGACACCCGGACCTCGGCCCAATGCTCCTTGTGGTCGTCCTTCAGGGGAATGCGGCCATCCGCTTGCCGCTCGCCGTCCAGACTCACAAGCGGTGCGCTCCCGGCCGGAAGCTGGGTCACGGTGATGTGGTAGACCGTTTCCCTGTGCCGGTAGTGCATGGTGAATTCCTTCCACGTCTCGGGCAGGCAGGGCGCAAAGCGCAAGTGGTCCACCTCCAGCCGCAGGCCCAGAAGCGACTCCACCATCAGCCTGTACAGCCACGCAGCCGAACCCGTATACCAGGTCCAGCCGCCGCGCCCCACATGTGGGGCCACGGCGTAGACGTCCGCAGCCGCCACATAGGGCTCCACCTTGTACACGGCGGTGTCCTCGGCCGTGCGCGCGTGGTTCACCGGATTGATGAGTCCGAAGAGTTCCCAGGCGCGCGCGGCGTCGCCCTGGCGGGCAAAGGCCATGGCCGCCCACACGGCGGCGTGGGTGTACTGCCCGCCGTTTTCCCGCACCCCGGGCGCGTAGCCCTTGATGTAGCCGGGATTCAAGGCCGAGGAGTCGAAAGGCGGATCAAGAAGCTGGACCAGCCTGGCCTCACGGTTCACCAGACGCTTGTCCACGGCGTTCATGGCCTGACGCGAGCGCGCGGGCTCCCCCGCGCCGGAGAGCACGGACCAGCTCTGGGAGATGGAATCGATCTGGCACTCCGCGTTGGAGGCGGAGCCGAGCGGCGTGCCGTCGTCGAAGTAGGCCCGGCGGTACCACTGTCCGTCCCAGGCATTGAGCTCAAGGTTCCGGCGCAAGCTCACGGCCTCATCCTCGCAGCGCCCGGCAAAGGCCGCGTCAGCGTGGGCGCGGGCCAGCGGAGCGAACTGCGTCAGCACGTCATACAGGAAAAAGCCCAGCCACACGCTTTCCCCTCTGCCTTGCCTGCCCACCAGGTCCATGCCGTCGTTCCAGTCACCGGAGCCCATGAGCGGCAGGCCGCGCACCCCGAACCTGAGCCCGTGTCCGACGGCCCGCGCGCAGTGCTCGTACAGGGTGGCCGTCTGCCCGGAACGGCCGGGCAGATCGTAATAGGAATCCTCATCCTCCTTCAGGGGGCGGCCGGAAAGGAAAGGCACAGGCTCCTCGAGCACGCCGGTGTCGCCCGTGGTGCGCACATAGCGGCACACGGCCAGGGGCAGCCACAGGTAGTCGTCCGAGCAGTGCGTGCGCACGCCCCGGCCCAGCGGCGGGTGCCACCAATGCTGTGCGTCGCCTTCCTCGAACTGGCGGCCGGCGCACAGCAGCAGATGCTCGCGCACCAGCGCGGGCTGGGCGTGGACCAGCGCCATGACGTCCTGCAACTGGTCGCGGAAGCCGAAGGCCCCGCCGGACTGGTACGTGGCGCAGCGCGCCCACAGGCGGCAGGCCACGGTCTGATAGAGCAGCCAGCCGTTGGCCAGCACGTTGAAGGCCGCATCGGGCGTTTCCACATGCACCGCGCCCAGGGTGTGTGTCCAGTGCTGCCAGACCTTGTCCAGCGCCAGACGGGCGGAAGCCAGGCCCCGGAAACGCCGGACCAACTCCCTGGCGTGCTCGGCGTTTTGGCCCACGCCCAGGCGAAACACCAGTTCGCGTTCCTCGCCGGGCTCCAGGCCGAAGCGCAGCTGGATGGCGGCGCAGGGGTCCAGGCCTGCGCCCACGTGGCCGGACAGGCGCGTGCGCCTGAGCGCGGCGGGTGCAGCCAAATTGCCGTTGCGGCCCAGGAATTCCGCCCGGTCGCCGCAGACCGTGCGCGACGGATCGTCCACGTCGAAAAAGGCCGTACGCTCGCCGAACTCCGCGTTGTAGGCGTTGCGCGCCAAAAGCGCCCCGCTTGAAGGGGAGACTTCCGTCACCACGTGCATGGCCGTCTTGCTGCGCAAATCGCCCAGCACCCATTCCACATAGCCGGTAGCCGAAAGCTTGCGCGCCCGCCCGGTCTGGTTGCGCACCTTGAGCACCGCGAACTTGATGGGCGCGTCGAGGGCCACATAGACCCAAAGCTCCGTGGCGATGCCGCGTTCCGTGTGCTCGAAAACGCTGTAGCCGAAGCCGTGCCGGGTGACGTAGGGCGCCGCCCCGCGGCAGGGCAGGGGCGTTGGCGACCAGAAGTGCCCGCGTTCCTCATCGCGGATGTAGAAGGCCTCCCCGCGCGAATCGCTCACTGGATCGTTGCCCCAGGGGGTGAGGCGGAACTCGTGGGCGTTCTCGCTCCAGGTGCAGGCCAGGCCGCTTTCGGAAACCACGGTGCCGAAGGTGGGGTTGGCCAGCACGTTGACCCAGGGGGTGGGAGTCAGCTGGGCCTTGGCCGTGGTGATGACATACTCGCGGCCATCCGCGGTGAAGCCGCCCAGGCCGTTGAAAAAGGCCAGATCCGTGCGGGGCAGCGGAACCTCCGGCGGGAGCTCGGCCCGCAGGGCCCGCGTGGGCTTGAACGGCGGCGGCAGCGCTCCCGCCTGCGCCCCCAAAAGCGTCCGGCCGCCGATCTGCTCGGCCAGGGTGCCCCGGCCGTCGGCCAGGATGACCCGGGCCACGCTCTGGAACAGGATGCGGTCCTCTTCCGAGATGCGGTCCGCCGGGCGGACGAAGATGCCTCCAGGCCGGTCGGCCAGGCTGGCCTCGGTCCCGGCGGCGATGAGCCCCACGATCTGGTCGTGCAGCACTTGCCGGTAACCGGCGTTGTCCTCGTTCCAGATGACCAGATCCACGGCCAGACCCTTGAGCCGCCAGTAGGCGTGGGCCTGCACCAGCTGGCGCGCCAGCTCGATGTTGGCGCCGTCTTCGATCTTGAGCAGCACCATGGGCAGGTCGCCGGAAATGGAATAGCCCCAGAGACCGGACTGGCCCCTGCGGTTCTTGCCCAGCACGCCCGGCTCGGCCCGGAGCGCCGCCCCGGCGTAGAGGATGGCCCCGGCCAGGCGGCCATAGAGCTGGGCCTCGGCCTCGCTGGCGTTCAGCTGACGCAGCAGCACTTGGTTATGCGTCCAGGCCAGGTCGAAAACCCGGTCGGCCAGGCGCCGGTCTTGGTACTTCTCCACCAGCAGCATCGCAGCCTCGCGGTCATCCGCCATGCCGGTGACCATGTCCACGATCACGGATTCGCCCGGATCAAGGGCAAAGCGCTTGCGTACGGCCACTATGGGATCGAGCACCGAGCCCTGCGTGCCGGAAAGGGCGATGGCGTAGTCCATGGGGTCCGCGCGCAGCGCCAGGGGCTCGGCCGGCGTGTTGCCCCGGCCGAGGAAGCGCATGCGGTCGGTTTCGTAG
>NZ_DATMYK010000021.1:0-11919 GCF_035560995.1 Humidesulfovibrio sp.
CTCGTGGTGCAGCAGAACGGACAAAGCCTGGTCACGGAGCAGCGTGCGACGACCCTGCCTAAGGGGAAAAGCCAGCTGCTGTTGCCGGATCTTCCCGCCACCATCGAAGCGCAGACCATGCAGGTGCGTTCAAACACAGCACCCAAGGGACTGAACATCCTGGACATCGCCCTGGACGAAGAACTGCTCACGCCGAGCACGCTGCTCAAACGCCACGTGGGCAAGCAGGTCACCCTGGTGCTGCCCGACGGCAAGACCAAGGGCGGGCGCGTCCAGAAAGAGGCCACAGTGCTTTCCACCGATGAGGCGCCGCTCTTTCTCGTGGATGGCCGCGTGTATTCCGGCCCCTTTGAGGCCGTCATCTACCCGGACCTGCCCGAGGGCCTCTCCGCCCGGCCCCGGCTCTCGCTGAACGTGGACAACTCCGGTCCGGCCAAGCAGACCGTCGAGCTGTCGTATCTCGTTCGCGAGCTGAGCTGGCGTATGGACTACGTGCTGACAATGAACAAGGCAGCCACCAGCGGACTGCTCAGCGGCTGGGCCACGCTGACCAACCGCACCGGCCGTGACTACCGCGACGCCGCAGTGGAACTGCTGGCGGGCGAGCCCAGGACCGAACGCCCCATGCTGGCTCGCGCCTATGCCGCCGATGCCATGGTCATGGCCAAGGCAGCGCCGCAAAACGAAGGCGGTGAAAGCGCCGAACTCTTCGAGTACCACCTGTACAAGATCAAGCAGCCCGTCAGCCTGGCCAACCAGCAATCGCGCCAGGTGCGGCTGTTCGAGAGCGCCACCGTCCCGGTTTCGCGCAAGCTCGTCGGCCGCGCAAACGCCCTGCCCTCCGGCCGCGAGAGCGAACCCCAGAAGGAAAAGCTGGATGTGGTCCTCTCTTTTCGGAACACCGAGGCCCTGAGTTTAGGCCTGCCGCTGCCAAAGGGCACGTTCCGCGCCTTCCAGGAAGAAAACGGCGTGCGGCATTTTCTGGGCGAGGCCCCGCTTGAGCGTGTGGCCGTGGGCGGCACCGCGGAACTGCGCCTCGGCCAAGCCTTTGACCTGAGCGTGGAACGCGTGGTGACGGACTTTGAAAAGACCGGCAAGAACAGCTATCGCGCCAGCTGGGAGCTGCGCATCCGCAATTCCAAGAAACAGGCGCAGCAGGTGGTGCTGCAGGAGCTTCTGCCCGGCAAGTGGAAGGTGGAGAGCGCCAGCCAGAAGTGGAGCAAGCCCGCCGCAGGCACCCTGGAGTTCGTGGTGGACGTGCCCTCCGGTCGCGACGCCGAACCCCTGGTGCTCAAGTATACCTTCAACACGGAGCTGTAACAGGCCAAACACGCAGGCAAAGCCTTGCCCCCGAGGTCGACTTCGCATAAGCCCACTGTTCACGCACATTTTTGGAGGGGATGAGTGGGCTCGTTTGCTGGGATGCTGTGCGCCGTGCTTTCGGCGGTGTGCTTCGGGATGCTGGCTGTGCTGGGCAAGCTGGCCTATGCCAAGGGTTTCGCCGCCGCGGAGATCCTGCAATACCGCTTCGGCATCGGCGCGCTGATGCTTTTGTGCTGGTTTGCGGCCACCGACAGGACCGTGCTGCGTGTACGCCCCAAGACGCTCCTTAAGGCCGCTTTTCTCGGCGTCGGACTCTATCCGGTGCAAAGCCTGTCCTTCATGACCTCGCTCAAGTACATCCCGGCGGCCACCACCTCGCTGATCCTGTATTTTTACCCCGTGGCGGTGACGCTGCTCTCGGCCCTCATCTTCAAGACCCGGTTGGACCGCATCGTGGGCGTTTCGCTTCTGCTGCTGGTGGCGGGCTGCGGGCTGGTGTTCTACGATGCCTTCCTGCGCGACATCAACCAGACCGGGCTCATGCTCGCCACCGTGTCCATGCTCATCTTCTCCGTGTACCTCATCTGCCTGGAATGGCTGCTCAAAGGCGAGAATCCGCAGAGCATCTCCTTCTACTGCGTGCTCTTCGCCGCCGTGGTCTACACCATAATGAGCCCGCCCGTGCGCTTCCCGGAGCTGGACCTGGGCGCCAAGGCCCTCACCTTGGCCCTGGGGCTGGTGCCCACGGCCCTCGCCGTCACCCTGCTCTATCGCTCAGTAGACTTGATCGGCAGCGCCAGCGCGTCCATCTGCTCCACGCTGGAGCCCATCACCACGGTGCTGGCCTCGGCCCTCTTGCTTGGCGAGGACGTGGTGCAAATCCAGGTGGCGGGCATGGCCCTCATCCTGGTGGGCATAATCCTGCCGAACACCCAGGTGCTGCGCGCCAGACAGCCTTGACGCCAACCCGCATTCCGGTCATATCGTAAGGTATTGCCCAGCCTGGGCACAAAGCGCCAGGCCGAGGAGGAACAATGGACGCCAACCGCCGCCGCCGCAGCCGGGTGGACACGCACATCGCCGCCAGCTTCACCGTGCCAGGAGGCGAGGAAGTGCGCCTGCTGGTGTGCAACATCAGCCTGAAAGGCCTGCTGGCCGTGCCCGAAGCCCTGGTGAAGACCGGGGCCACAGGGCTATTGCGCATCGCCCTCTCACCCCAGGCGGTCATCGAGATTGAAAGCCGCATTATCCGCAGCGATGCCACGGGAGTGGCCATAGACTTCCTGCCAATGGAGCCGGAGAGCTTCCTGCACCTGCGCAACCTGGTGCGCTACAACGCGCCCGACGCCGACCAGATCGACGCCGAATTGAAGCACCCGGCCTTCGACTAGCGGAGCTTCCCGCACGGCCGCCGACCCGGGCAGCCGTGCGAGCGTTCCCCACGCGGACTAAGGCTTGGCCGCCTGCACCTGATCCTTACGCCCAAGAAGTCCCAGCAGATCCTCGAACTCTTCCAATGGCGCGGCTCCGCGCACGGGAACGCCGTTCACCAGATAGGTGGGCGTGCCCTCCACGCCGAAGCGTCGGGCCTCGGCCACGTCCGCCTCAATGCGTGTGCGCACCGCGGGCGACTCCATGTCCTTCTTCAGGCGCGCGGAGTCGATCTTGAACCCCGCGTCCAGGCTGGCGATGAGGGCGGCCAGACCGCGGCCGGAGCCATCGGCCAGGGCGCGCTGGTTGGCGAAAGCCAGCTCGGCGAAGCGCCAGGCGGCCTCCGGCTTTTGCAGGGCCAGGGCCTCGAAGACCACGGCGGGCTCAAGGGAGCCCGGACGGGCCGGAAAGTGCTTGAAGAACACACGCACCTGGCCCGGGTGGCGGCGCAGCAGCTCCTGCATGGTGGCCTGCCCCTGGGCGCAGTAGCCGCACTGGAAGTCCGAGTACTCCACAATGGTCACGGGGGCTCCAGCCGCGCCAAGGAAGATGCGCCCAGGCTGGAGTTCCGGCGTTAAGGGATCGGCCAGAGCGCGCAGCTGCGCGTTCTTGCGTTCCAGATCCTCACGCTCGGCCACGGCCTGATCCAGGATGTCCATGAGCTGCGACTTGTCGCGCTTGAGCGCGTCGAACACGATCTGCGGGTTGTCGCGCAGAGTTTGGGCGACCTGCTCTCGGCTGGCGGTCTGGGCGCAAGCGCTCAAAATGAGCGTGCTTATGAGCACGAGGATAATCTTACGCATAACGCCTCCTTGGCGGAAAAAAGGCGGCGACCCGGAGTGTCCTGGTCGCCGCCCGTGCGTACGTCAGTTGTAAAAGGTTCCTACCACTTCATGGAGCGCTTCACGGCCAGGGCGGCCTCCTGCTCCTCGTAGGTGGCGAAACCGGCATGGTGCATGGCGTCCTCCACGGTGAAGGTCCAGTCCCAGCTGGAGTAGATCACCGGCTTGTGGAAGATGGCGCGGAAACGCTCCATCTCCTGGCGGTAGAAGGCTTCCTTGGCGTTTTCGATGTTGTCGCGCAGCTGCTCGCTGAAGCGGTCCAGCTCGCCCTCATACCACTCCATCAAGTCCTCGGCCGTCTTGTAACGCTTGAGGATGTGGCCGTAGCCGTTCTCCTCCAGCAGGATCTCCAAGCGGCTGAAGTGCTGGTCGCGCAGCCACTCGCCCAGGCCGGAAACGGGGATATTAAGCGCCTCCACCTCGGCCATCTGGATCTTGGTCTTGCGGTAGGTATCGGGCACCACGGAGGCCGAGTCGATGCCGGCGATGGCCACAAGGCCACGCAGGATCTCGCTGTTGGATACGCCCTGGCCGCAGAAGCCCACCTTCTTGCAGTACTTCTGGCCCGCGAAGATGGTCACCAGGATGGCCCAGACAACGGCCGGGTCCTCTTCGTCGTAGATGTGCTGCAGGCGCGAATTGTCGCGGTCGGTTGCCAGCACCATCTGGGTCATGTCGTTGGAACCGATGGAGAACCCGTCGACTTCCTTGATGAACTCCTTGCACAAGATGGCGTTGCTCGGAATCTCGGACATGAGGATGACCTTCATGCCGTCCTTGCCGGACTCGATGTTGTGCACGCTCTTCAGGTAGCGCTTCATGCTGCGGGCTTCTTCCAGAGTGCGCACGAAGGGCAGCATGATCTGCAGGTTCTTGCCGCCGAAGATGCCGCGCGCCAGCTTGAAGGACTCAAGCTCCCAGTCGTGGATGTTGCGCGACACGCCGCGGTAGCCGAGCATCGGGTTGTCTTCGTGGCTTTCGAACAGCAGGCCGCCAATCAGGTTGCGGTACTCGTTCGACTTGAAGTCCGTGGTGCGGTAAACGATGGTCTTGCCGTAGAAGGCCATGGCGAACAGCGCCAGGCCCTGGGCCAGGGTCTGGATGTAGTGCTCCTTGCCGGTGCGGAAACCACGGGACTCGAGCAACTTGCGGATGCGCTCCGGCAGGGTGCGCACCTCGTCCATCTCGCTCTTGAGGCCCATCTTCAGGGCCACTTCCTCGCGCAGGGCGGCGATGCGGGTGAGCACGTCCACCACTTCCGGGTCGTCCTTCACGCGGGCGGCGATCTTCTCGATCTCGCGCTCGTGGTCCTGCTTCGTCTTCTGGGCCTCGGCGTAGTTCTCGCTCGTGCCGTCCACCACGTCGTAGTAGCCCATGATGACGGCGATGTGCTTCTTGAGGGACACGGAGGTCTTGAGGGACTCCAGGCGCTCCGTGGCGTAGCCGATGTGCTCGTCGAGCTTCTTGTCCAGCTCGCGCAGGCGGCGGTGGATGGCCAGCACCTCATCGGTGCCTTTGGTGCCCTCGCGCTCGGACAGGGAGGCCAGCTCCTTGCCCAGGCCGGTGATGATGCCCACGTAGTCGCGCAGCTTGATGCGCAGGTTGATGAGCCCGGTTGCCAGCTGCTCCTTCATGACCTTGGACAGGCGGCTGTCGAGGTCGCGCAGCTTGGCGTCCACCAGGGAGCCCAGCACGCCGCGGTCAAAGGCCTCCAGGGCCAGCGGGTGCACGCTGATGTTGCCCAGCATGAACTCCGCGCGCAGGAGGCCCACTTCGAAGTCGGGCACGCGGCGCAGGCGGGAAAGGAACAGCGACTGGCCGATGTCGGCCAGGATCAGACCGACCTTGGTCTTTGTGGCAGGCAGGGCCGCGACGTCGATCTCGCCGCCCACGTCCACCAGGGGCAGCTTGCCCCGGTACACGCGCCCGCGCGAACCGTCGACCGTGATCTCCTGGCCGTCGAGGGAGCGGATGACTTCGAGCCTCTGCAGGCCGATGACGGCCGGAATGCCCAGCTCGCGGCTGGTGATGGCCGCGTGGCTGGTGTCGCCGCCGACGTCGGCCAGGATGGCGCTGGCGATGCGCATGCCCGGCACCATGTCCGGATCGGTGCGCTCTGCGGCCAGAATGTCGCCCTTGTTGACCTTGTTCAGCTCCAGGGCGGAACGCAGGAACTTGACCGTGCCCTGGCCCGCGCCGCGGCTGGCGCCGTTGCCTTCAAGGATCAGCTCCGCATCGGCCAGAGCCTTGGGGTCCACTTCCTTGCGGCGCATGAAGATGGTGTTCGGGTGGACGTCGAAGTCCTCGTTCCAGCGGGTCTCGGGCCGGGCCTGAACGAACCACAGCCGGTCGGCGGAGTCGATGCAGAACTCGGTGTCCATGATCATGCCGCCGTAGGCGCGGGAGATGTTGCGCACCCCTCTGGCCACTTCCTCGGCCTGGGCCAGGGAAAGGGCCCAGCGGAACACCTCGTTCTCCTCAACCTCGACGTCCTTGGTGCCGCCCATGTCCTCGTCGTAGACGATCTTCTTGTCCTTGCAGCCCATGAAGCGGACAACGACCTCGGAGTGGTCGTCGCGCTGGAAGACGTAGAACTTGTCCGGGGTGACCATGCCGCCGACGACCGCCTCGCCCAGGCCGTAGCTGGCGTCGATGGACACCAGGTCGTTGCGGTCGGTGCCGCGGCAGCCGGTGGAGGTGTCGGCGCTGAAGGCCGTGCCGGAGATGAGCGGATTGATCATGCGCATGATGCACACGGAGAGCGACGTGTTCTCGATGGCCCACTCTTTCTTGGCGGTCTCGGCGATCATGTCGTCGCCGGTTTCCTCGGCGCGGCTCACGGCGTCCAGGATGGCCTCGCGGCGGTAGGTCATGCTGCGCAGGTTGTAGGCGCTGGCGCAGTCCCAGTGGTAGGCCTCCACGCAGCGCTCGTCGCCCACGATGTTCAGATAGGTGTCCTGCAGGCCGGCGAAGGCCTTCTTGCGGCTGTCCTCACCCGCTGCGGAGGAGCGCACGGCCACGGGCTCGTTCTCCAGGCCGGCCTCGCCGCAGATGTCGAGGTAGGCGCCGCGCACGGCTTCCTTCACCTCGGCCGGGGGATCGACGGACAGAATGGCCGCCTGCACGAGCACCGAGCGCTTGCGCAGCTGGTCGATGCCCTCCGGGCTGGTGGCGAAGCCTTCCACCACGTTGTTCACGAAGGTGCGCAGCTTGATGAGGGTGCCGGTGTTCTTGACCGACTCGGCCGCGATGCGCTTGGCGATTCGGCGGGTGAACTTGCGCAGAAATTCAGGGTCACGGTTGATCTCGTCGTCGGTCCAGTCCGTGTTGTTGTATTCCTTGTCCACGGTGCTGCGCACGAGGGCGGCGTTGACCTTGGTCTCGTCCAGGAGCTTGTGGAAGGCGATGGAGGAGATGGCCCGGAACTGTGGAGCGCGGATGCCGTCCACCTGGCTGATGATGGCGGTGTTGTAGTTCTTGCCGCCCACGATGAGTTCGGCGTCCGGTCCGATGGCCACGATGTCCGCCCCGGTGAGGACGATCTTCTTGGTCAGCTCGGCCTTGTTCCCGGCCTTGGGCTTCGCCTCCGCGGCAACTTCGGCCGCCTTGGCAGTCTGTTCCTTCTGGACTTTGGCCATGCTCTCCTCCTGCAGCGCCGCGCATTGGCGGGCCGTGTCATCATTGAGGGACCTATCGTAAGGACGCAAGCGACGCCCCTTCCCGTCCATGCCCGTGAGCGCCTGCGGAAGCGGGATGCGCCATTTTTACAGCCGACTTTTTGCAGATACCCCTTTTCTCGGCCTTTCGTCAATTGCACATACAACAATACCCCAAAATAGACGACAAAGCGGCCAGGAGAGGGCTTTTCAGCACCACACGAGGTTCCGTGCGATGAGAATTTTCATCCCTTTATCTCCTGGCCGCCTATAAAACGCTCAGTGGCGCGCGGTCATTTGCACATACAATAATGCTATCTGCTGCTCTCTCCGCTAAATCTTCTGGCCGCACACGGGGCAGAAGCGGAAGTCCTCGCTGGCCAGAGGGGCCTTGCAGGTGGGGCAGCCCGCCTGGGCGGGGCCAAGCTCCACAAGCAGCTCGCCTTCCTTCACCGGCACCATGATCTTGTCTTCCTGATAGTTGGCGTTCTTCAGCACGCGCTTCACCACGCCGGCCACCGGGGCGTACACGCTCTTTTCCTGCTTCATGATGGAGATGTTGAAGATCTCCTCGCCCTTCTTCACCACATCGCCCACGCGCACGTGCATGACCCAGAGGTCGCCGTTGGAGGGGGAACCGATGTGGTTCACGTTCTTTGGATCGGCCATCTCCAGGCTGTCGCGCTCGGCGCCCACGGCGTCGCGCACCTTGACCCGGTGGCTCATGGTCTCGGAGTCCACCGAGTAGCGCACGGTGATGCAGCCTTGGTCGTCCGGCTCGGAGATTTCCGCGATGCGCATGACATGGGGCTTGCCGCAGCGGCTCTGGAACAGCAGGGTCTCGCCCTTCTCCAGGCCCTCGAACCACACGTCCAGCGGCAGGTTGTTGGCGTCGCCGTAGGTCTCGCAGAACTCAATGGTCTTCAGGGCGTCGCCCGGATGGTTCAGGTACAGCACGAACTCCTCGTCCGTGGCCTTCCGGCCCAGGCGGGCGTCCAGGATGCTCTCCTCCGCCGCCAGGTCCATGTCCGGCAAGGTGTCCAGGGGCGAGGCCTCGGTGCGGCACTCCACGGCGCTCTTCCACTCGGTGCCGAAGGCGCTCTGGTAGACCCAGTCCGGCGGGAAGCCCAGGGGCAGCTTGCCGTACTTGCCCAGAAGCAGGTTGCGGAAGGCGTCGTTGCTGTCGCGATAGAGGTCGAGGCGCGCCTCGCGCTCATGGTCGGTCAGTTCGCCCTCGGGCGCTAGGTTCACGATGTCGAGCACGTTCAGCAGGCGGCGCACCTCGCGCTCGCCCCCGCGCTTGTACGCGCCGGTGACGGCCAAAAACGAGGTGTTCCAGGTGATCTGCGAGCCCGGGGTCACGTCATGGTAGCGCACGATCTTGCGGGTGCCCGCCAGGAACTTGAGCATGTAGGGCAGCAGGTGGATGTAGCCCTGCTTCATGGCCCCTTCCTGAGAGGAGGAGGTGGCGCCGCCGGGCATGCCGTGGCGCACCACGTCGTGGTCGATGCCCTGGAAGTAGGGCGAGCAGTATTTGTCGTAGTAAGGCATGATCTGCTTGAGCGTGAAGTTGGTGCTGCGGATCATGTCTTTGTCCAGCACGGTCTTCAGGCCCATCTCATCTTCGATGTAGGCGGCGGTGGAGAGCACGTCGCCCTGGCCGTACCAGCGCACGCTGGAGCCGATGGCCACGTCCACGATGTGCGCGCCCGCTTTGGCCGCCGCGCCCATGGTGGGCACGAAAAGGCCGTCGGTGTAGTGGCGGTGGCTGTGGATGACCAGCTCCGGGTACTTGGCCACGAGGGCGGCGATGAGTTCGCGCATGAAACGCGGCGGGCATACGCCGGCCATATCCTTCAGACCCAGGATGATGGACTGCGAGGCCTTCTTCTTGCTCACCCCCATGACACTGGCGCACATGGACAGGATGTTCTCGGTGACGTCCAGGTAGTGCGGCACGTCGAAGCCCTTGGCCCAGGACATGGACAGGGCGGGCTCGAAGATGTGCTTCTTGGAGTGCAGCACCACTTCCGCAAAGGGCCGCATGTTCTCAACATGGTTCAGGAAGTCGAAGCAGCGGATGACCTCGTAATGCTCGCAGATCATCTCGCCCGTCAGGCGCATGAGGTTCTTGGGCTGCGGCTTGTAGCCCAACACGTTGGTGGAGCGGATGAGGATCTGCTTCAGCGTGGTGGGAGCGAACTGGTTCCACTCCTTGGCCTCGGTGAAGGGGTAGGTCATGTTGGCCAGCATGGCCACGTGGAAGTGCGCGCCGCCGCCGTTCTCCAGGCTGAAGAAGCCGCACTTGTCCAGGCTGGGGCCGATGATGCGGTCCTCGGCCAGGCGGAAGCGGTTGCCGCTGTTGCTCTGGGTGATGTCGCGGGTGGTGGTGTCGCTGAAGTGCACGATGCCGGCCGCGCGGTCCTCGCGCAGGGCGTCCAGGATGTCGTCGCGCTTCATGCCGCGGGTGATGCGCGGCTCAAAGGCGGCGTCCGTGGCGTCCGGGGCCTTCACCAGCTGGAAGCGGCCCAGGCGCTTGTCGGCGCGGCCGCGGTACTCGCCAAGCGACACATAGGGGTTGTAGCCCCGCGCGCTGATCTCGGCCACGAGGCGGGCCAGGCGGACGGGTTCGGCCTCCTGGTCGGTGTAGGCCATGAGCTCGTCCTTGTGCAGGCGGACGAAGTTGGTGTCGTAGTCGCTGGCCACGAAGTCGGGGTGCTTCATCACCTCGCGGTGGAAGTGGATGGTCGTCTTGACCCCGCTGATCTTGTATTCGCGCAGGGCCCGGCGCATGAGCATGACCGTCTTGTCCCACGAGTTGCCGTAGGTGATGAGAAGCGCCGCGGCGGAATCGTAGCGCGAGGGGAAGCGGTAGCCCGCGCAGATGCAGGAGTCGATGCGCACGCCCTGGCCGCCGGGGGAGACGTAGCTGGTGATGAGCCCGGCGTTGGGCGAGAAGTTGTCCTGCGGGTCTTCGCAGTTCACGCGCACCTGCATGGCGTGCAGGTAGGGTTTGGTGTTGTGCTCGTTGAAGCGCAGCTTGGAGCCGAAGGAGATGGCCAGCTGCTCCTCCACCAGGTCGATGCCGTAGCGGCACTCGGTGATGCCGTGTTCCACCTGAAGGCGCGTGTTCACCTCGATGAGGTAGGGCCTGCCGTCCTTGTCCACCAGAAACTCCACCGTGGCGAGGGAATGGTAGCCCACGGCCTTGATGAGCTTCTCGGCGTAGCCCTTGAGCTCCTTGCGCAGCTCCGGGGTGAACTTGGGCCAGGGCGAAGGGGTGATCTCCACAAGCTTCTGGTGGTTGCGCTGCACGGTGCAGTCGCGCTCGTCGAACACGAAGACGTTGCCGTACATGTCGGCGACGGTTTGAAATTCGATGTGCCGCACGCTGGTGAGGAGCTTCTCCACGTACAGGCGCGGGTTGCCGAAGCTGGCCTTGGCCAGGGCCGAGGCCTTGGAGAAGGCGCTCTCCAGTTGGGCGTCCTCGTAGACCTCGTAGATGCCGCGGCCGCCGCCGCCGCCCTCGGCCTTGAGCATGATGGGGAAGCCGATCTCCTTGGCGATCTTGCGCGCCTCGGGGATGCTCACGGCTTCGGGAGAGCCGGGCACCACGGGCACGCCGATCTCCTCGGCCAGCTTGCGCACGGCCACTTTGTTACCCAGCAAGCGCATGGGGCCCTGGTTGGGGCCGATGAAGATGATGCCGGCCTCTTCGCATTTCTTCGGGAAGGAGTCGTCCTCGCTTCCGAAGCCCCAGCCGGGATGGATGGCCACGATGCCGCGATCCTTGGCCATCTTGATGATGCGGTCAAGGTCGAGATAGGCGCGGGGATCTTCGCCCAGGAGCAGGAGTTCGTGTGCGCCGGTGGTGGCGGGAGAGGTCTTGTCCACATCGGTGGCGGTCATCACCGCCACGGCCTGGAACATCTCGGTGATGGAACGGCAGATGCGGCGCGCGGGAATGCCCCGGTTGGCCACCAAAATGGGCTTGCCCTTCACTTCTTCAAGAACCTGCTCAAAAGACTTCGGTCTCATGGCCAAAACTGTCCCCCTTGCTGTTGCAATACGCTCTGAGCCCCTCTGTTCCAGCCCCGCGTCAAACCGGGGTCACATCGCCCGCCAGGAGGACGACCTCCTGTCCGGCGCGGTCCAGCAAAAGCCCTCCCTCCCCGGAAATGCCCTTGACGACCGCCTCATACCGAACGCTTGCGCCTTCCTGTACGAGGACACGCCTCCCCTGCCAGGCCATCCTGGTGCGGAAAATCGTCAAGAATTCCCTGGGAGAAAAAGCCTCAAGAAGAGTTCTGTACCCCGTTTCCACCCGGTTTACAAGGGCGTGCCACAGGCGCGCCGGGCCAAGCCCGCCATCGGACGGGTGAAATTCGCCAGCCGCAACGCTGTGCCCGTCGCGCAGAGCCGCGGGCTCCGGCGCCCAGGCCAGGTTGAGTCCGATGCCGGCAAGAATGCACCCTGCCCGCTCTTCCACGAGCATGCCGGCCACTTTGCGTCCGTCCGACAGAAGATCGTTCGGCCACTTGACCTGCACGGCCTGCCCAAGGCCACTCAAGGCCTCGGCGAAAAGGTAGCCAAGCACCAGCGGCCGCAGCTCGTTCCACCGGCCGTTTTCCGGCGGGCAGACCAGCGTGGCCAGCAGGCTGCCGGGC
>NZ_DATMYK010000022.1:0-12355 GCF_035560995.1 Humidesulfovibrio sp.
GCCTGGGCCCGCTCGGACTCCGTGACGAAGGGCGTTGCCGCCTCGATCCAGGCGGCGGCGTCTCCGTCCAGGGCAATGCCGACGCAGGCGACCGTCCCCTCGCGCGGGGGGGGAGGCAGCAGCGTGGGGAATGCGTGGGGATGCGCCATCTCAGCCGGAGGGGTCAAGCGTTCGGGAAATATGGTCCGCCAGGGTCCGCCAATGGTCCTGCAGGTAGAAATGATCGCCGGGGAACACATGGAGGCGGAATTCCCTGCTCGTCAGTCGCCGCCATTGCCGCGCCTGCTGTTCGGTCACCGTGTCGCGGTCGCCCAGGAACACGGTGATGGGCACCGGCAGGGAAGCGATCGGGGTCGGGTTCCATGCCTCAAGCGCCGCAAGGTCCGCCCGGAGGATGGGTTCAAGATACTTGAGAAATTCCTGGGAAGCGGCGATGGGTTCCGGCAGCCCGCCCATGACCGCCACGCGGTCCCACAGGGCTTGCGAGGGCAGCGAGGCCAGGGCCGGGGGGCGGCACTGCTCCCAGTCCACCGGCGCGGCCGCGGCGGAGAGGAACAGCGCCCTTGGCGGCGGCAGGCCGTCCTCCTGGGCCCGGATGGCGCACAGCAGCGCCAGCAGGGCGCCCATGCTGTGCCCGAACAGCGCATACGGAGCCTGCGGCGCCATGCGGGAGCACAGGTCCCTCGCCATGGCCTCCATGCTGGTGTGCAGCGGCTCGCGGTGGCGCCTGCCTCTGCCCGGCAGTTCCAGCGGACGGCAGACGACTGTGGCGGGGAGCTGCGCGCCCAGCGTGGCGTAGAAGGCGGCGTTGCCCCCGGCGTGGGGAATGCAATAGAGCGTCGCGGCCGCGCCCTCGGCCGGGGCGCTGGCCCTGGCGCGCAGGGCCGCGGTGGTCACACCGTCACCCACCCGGCGTTGTCGTCCAGCTCCTGCATGATGATGCGCGAGGCCTGCTCCGGGTGGCCGATGCGGGCGTGCATCTGCTTGAGGACGATCTGGTTGCCGGCCATGCCGCAGATTTCCAGTTTTCCTATGTCGTGCCCGATGATGTATTTGAAGCGCTTGCCGTAGCCGTTGAGCATGGCCCGCGCCGCGTCCACGATCTCGACGCCCTTTTTGAGCGGGATCTGAAAATGGTGGCGCACGCGGGAAACGGGCATGCACTGGTAGAGATAGTACGGGTTCACGCCGATGGCGAGAAGCCCCTGCATCAGGGCGGCGATGTCCTGGGCCGTGTCGTTCACCCCGCGCAGCAGCACCGCCTGGTTGTTCACCGTGGCGCCGCACAGCCGGAGCCTGCGCACCGCCTCCGTCGAGAGCGGCGTTATTTCGCGCGCGTGGTTGAAATGCGTGGGAATGTAGAGCGCCTTGCGCTCGTTGAATGCGCGCAGCAGGCCGAGCAGCTCCTCGTCGAAAAGGCGCAGCGGATAGGTGACCGGGGTGCGCGTGCCGATGCGCACGAAGTCCACGTGGCCGATCTCGGCCAGACCCTCCAACATGGTGCGCAGGGCGGGAGTGGAGAGCATCAGCGGGTCGCCGCCGGAAAGGATGACGTTGTTGATCTCCGGGTGCGCGGCGATGTAGCGCAGGGCTCCGGAAAAATCCCTTGGGGCCTGGCCGCCCGGCTTGCCCACTATGCGCCTGCGGAAGCAGTGGCGGCAGTGCATGGCGCAGCACTCGGTGACGACGACGAGCGCGGTGTAGTCGTACTTGTGCAGCACGCCGTTGCCCTTGTCGTGTTTGTCGTCGCCATAGGGGTCAGCCGTGGTCTCGCCCATGGCTCCGGCCACGACAAGCTCCTCCGCGCCGGGGAAGCACATCCGACGTATGGGGTCGCCCGGATCGCTCCAGTCGATGAGACTCAGATAGTATCTGGGGATATTGATGGGATGAAGCTGCGCGACCTCGCGCAGCTTCGCCTCCTCTTCCGGGGCAAGCCGCGCATGTTCCTTGAGCTGGTCGATGGTAACGACATTGTTGGCGAGCTCTTGTTTCCAGTCGAGCTGCGCCCAATCCATTTCGCCATTCCCCACAGCTTCCTCCTTATACTCTGCAAGGCATGCGGCATCCGCCGACAGAGCACGCCTACCGGCCTGGGGCTTAAAGCCTGCGGGCGGGGTTGACTCTCCAGGGGGGTGCGCGCAGACCGGCGTCTGCGCCTCCATGAAACCGGCAGGCACGCTGATGGCCGTGGAGGGCGGAAGCGCTGCCGGAGCCGTGAGGCCCATGCGGGAAATGACTCCCACACAAAGGCTTGGATAGCTCACACGAACATGAAAGTACAGCACCAAGCGATAGTTAGCCTTGCCAACCGGTCATTGGATGCGGTATTTGTTGCTGTATGGACAAGCCACAGATGAACGACGCCGAGGCGGCCAGCGAACGGCCGGAAACGATTCCTTTTAACGCGTTTCAAAAAGAGCTGTGGCTGGGTTGCCAGACCTCCCTCACGGATTATGCCGAGACATCCACGCGCGGCATCTTCCGCGTTGCCCGGAACGTCTCGCCGGAGGTTCTGCGCGAGGCGGTCCGCGTGGTCCTGCGCCACATGCCCCTGCTGGGGGCCACCATGCGGCAGGACGGGGCCGAGCCGTGCTTCGAGTTCGGCGCGCCCCGCGACATCGACCTCCGCGCCCTGGACCTGCGGGACGACCCGGACCGGGAGGCGGCCCTTCTGCGCTTCGCCGAAGCCTTTCTCGACGAGTCCGTGGACGAGCAGTTCGTCCGTTACGCGCTCATCCGCATGGCCGAGTCCGAATGCGTGTTCCTGTTCAAATGCTCGCACCTGGCCCTCGACGGGCTCGGCTACTTTTTCCACGTGTCGTTCCTCACGGAGGTCTATTCCGCGCTGCTGCACGGCGAACCCCTCGAACTGGGCGCACCGTGCTCCCTGCTTGAGCAATACGAGGCGGACGAGGCGTACCGCATCTCGGAGCGGGCCAAGAAGGACGTGGCGTTTTGGGAGAAACACCTGGAACGGCTGCCGGAGCGGCGGATATTCCGCGCGCTGCCCGGCCGGCCGGACATGCTCGGCGACTCGCGGCACAAGAAATATGTGCTGTCCGAGGAGACCTCCCAGGAAGTCGCCGACATTCTCGCCCGGCGCGGCATAGGGCCGGCCGCGTACTTCACGGCCCTGCACGCCCTCGTCGTTTCCCACATGTGCGACGAGAAGGACCTCGTCATTCAGACGCCCATCGCCTTCGGAGAGCGCAAATCAAACCGCAGACGGCAGGGCGTGCGCATGGCCACCCCGTCCCTTTTCCTGGAGATGGGCCAGTTCGAGAGCTTCGCGCAACTGCTGGAGGCCGTGGGCAAGCAGAGCGCGGATTTCTTCCGGCACGTGCGCACGCCGTTCCAGCTGGCCATGCGGCGGCTGCCGGACAAGAACCTCGCGCACATCGCCGATACGTTCATCAACTATCTGCCGGGCCGACCCCTGGGCACCCCGGACTTCCCCATCGTCTGGATCGACCAGAACCACAGCGCCAAGGAACCGGTCCTGCTCGGCGCGCTGGTGATGGAAGAGTGCCTGACGCGGCAGTATGCCCTGCTGGTGCGCAACAGCCGCAACCACCTGTCCGACCGGGATGTCGACCGGTACGTGCGGCGCCTTGAGCACCTGACGCATCAGCTGGCGTCCGGCGCCGAGCTGCCGCAGCTTGACTATCTGCTGGACGAGGAGAGGCGGGAGCTGGAGAGCTGGGAGGCGGGCGAGGTCCGGCCCTACCCGGTGGCCAGCCTGCCCGCGCTGTTCGACGAGAAGGCCGGGGCCTTCGCCGGACGGGAGGCCGTGCGCGACGAGCACGGAGCCTCGCTCACCTATGCCCGGTTGCGCGAGAATTCCTTGCGCTGCGCCTCCTGGCTGGCGGCGCAGGGCGTGGGCAAGGGCGACGTGGTCGCCGTGCTGGCCCGGCGCACGCTGCACCTGCCGGAGATCGTGCTGGGCATACAGCGCCTCGGCGCGGTGTACCTGCCCGTGGACCCCAAGGCCCCGGCGGAGCGCACCGCGTTCATCCTGGCCGACTCCCGCGCGGCGGCGACAGTCGATTCCGCGGCGGCCGCCCACGCCGACTTCCCCCTGGCGCAGTTGCCGCAAGGGCCGGAACCCGGCGACGGAGCCTATCTCATCTATACTTCCGGCTCCACGGGCAAGCCCAAAGGCGTTCTCGCTCCGCACGGCGGCTTCGTGAACATGATCCAGGGCCAGATCGAGGTCTTCGGCGTGGGGCCGGAGGATCGTGTCCTCCAGTTCGCGCCGCCCATCTTCGACGCGTCCCTTTCGGAGATGTTCATGGCCCTGTTCGCGGGGGGCTGCCTGTGCCCGGTGGGCGAGGAACTGCGCAACGAGCCCTGGTCGCTCAGGCAATACATGGCGGACAACGCCGTCACCGTCGTCACCTTTCCGCCGTCGTATCTGCGCCTGTTCGAAGGAGAGCCCTTCCCGGCCTTGCGCGTGCTCATCACCGCAGGAGAGCCGCCCGTGGCGGCCGATGCCCTGCACTACGCGGGCGCGCTGCGCTATTTCAACGCCTACGGCCCCACGGAGACTTGCGTTTGCGCCTCCATGAAGCGCGTTGCGCCGCAGGAGCCCCTGCCCATCAGCTCCGGCCGCCCCATTCCCAATGCCCTGGCGCGCATCGTGGACCGCCAGGGGCGGGCCAGGCCCGCGGGCATGGTCGGCGAGTTGTGGATCGGCGGGGCCAGCGTGGCTCTGGGCTACCACAACAACCCGGAGCTGACGGAGCGCCGCTTCCGGCCGCTGCCGGGCGAGAACGGCTCCGTGGCCTACGCCACCGGCGACCTGGCCCTTTGGTCCGAGGCGGGGGAGCTGCTGCTGGTGGGCCGCGCCGACGACCAGGTGAAGATCCGGGGCAACCGCGTGGAGCTGGGCGAGGTCACATTCCTGCTGGAGAGCTGCCCCGCTGTGCGCCAGGCGGCCGTGCTCGCCTTAAGGGACGCCTCCGGCCAGTCGGTGCTGGCGGCGTTTCTGTTGCTGCGGCCCGAGGCTGGGCCTGGCGCGGGGGCCGGCGCGGGATTGGAAGCGGTGGCTGTCTGGAGCAGGGAGAACCTGCCCGCGTACATGGTCCCTTCCGCCTGGCACGTGCTTGAATCCATGCCCGTCACCCGCACGGGCAAGGTGGACCGCGAGGCCCTGCTGAACATCGCCCGCAGTCCGGCGCGGACCAGGGAGCAGGAACGCGCCGTGGACCAGCGGCTGCTGGACATCTGCGAGGGCGTGCTCGGCCGGTCCTATGACCCGGCGGCGAACTTTTTCGATCAGGGCGGCAACAGCCTGCTCGCCATGTCGCTGTTGCACCAGCTGCGCGCCCAATACTCTGTGGACCTGGCCTTTCGGGACTTCGTGGTCTGCGAGAACCTGTTCGACGTCGAGGCCCTGCTGCGCGGGCGCGCGGAAAAGGCCGCGCCGCGGCAGTGCGCCACCGCGCCCCTCAGCCGCGGGCAGTTCCGCATCTGGGCGCACCAGCAGGCAAAGGCGGGCGCCATTGATTACAACATGCCCCTGCTGCTTGAGGCCGAAGGGGACGGGGCGGAACGTTTTGCGGCCGCCCTGCGCGAGGCCGTGGAAGATCAGGAGCTGCTCACCAGCGCCGTGGCCGGAGACATCGACGCGCCGCACTTCGCCAAATGGCCGGGCGCGCGCATTCCCTTGTCGGAAGCGGTTTTCCCGGATGCAGCCTCGGCCATGGCGCATTTCGACGCGCTCATCCACACGCCCTTCGACCTGCGCGGCGAAGCCCCTGCCAGGATTGTCGTGGCCAGGGTCGGCGACCGGGTGCAGGTGCTCCTGCTGATCCACCACCTCGTGGCGGATGGCGAGGCCTTGGACATCATCGTGCGCAACGCCCTGGAGCGGCTGGCTGGCGGTCGCCCGCCCAAAGGCTCCCTGGCGGTGCAGGCGGAATTCTGCCGCCGCGAGGCGGAGTACCTGGGTTCGGAGGCGGCCCGCGCCGACGCCGAATATTGGCGCAGGATTTTTGCGCCGCCCCTGCCCCCGCTGAACGCCACGCCCACGCCGGAACGCAGGGGGGCCATGGCGGTTCTGCCCCTGCCGCCGGAGGTGGCGGCGGGCCTCGAAGCCCAGGCCAAGGCCAGCGGCGTCACCGTGCTGGCCTGTTTCGTGGCGCTGCTGGCCCGCTTCCTGTGCCGCAGCCATGGCCGGGAGGAATTGCTTCTGTGCCTGCCCGTGGGCCTGCGCGAGACCGGCGAGGAGTACCGCACGGCGGGCTATTTCGTCAGCACCGTGGCTTTGCGGCTGCGCGCCGACGTCGATGCCCGCGCCGTGGCCCGACAGCTGCGCGAGGCGCTGCCCCATAGCCGCCATGTGCTGTCCGAAACCGCCCCGGATTTTCTGGCCACCCACGCCCACACGGAGCCGCTGGCCGCGCCGGGCTTCGCCTTGCGGCGGCTCGCGCCCCGGTTGCGGGCCAGCAAGTTCACGGGCAGCTTCCTGCTCCAGACCGGGGAAACTCCCTGCCTGGTGCTGGAGCACGACGCCACCTTCATTCCCGACGGCGAGGCGCTGCTCGGCGAGTTCCTGCGCCACATGGCGGCGGCCCTGCCTGCCGCCGGGGCCCCCCAGGCTCCGAGAGTCCCGCGCGCCCTGCTCGCCGACGCCTGGACCGCCATCCTGCGCACCGGGCCGGAGGAGTGCGACGATTTCTTCCGCGCCGGCGGCGACTCCATCAAGGCCATCCAGATCACCGGCATGCTGCACCGGAACGGTCTGACGGTCCTCGGCGCTCCGGACTTTTTGCGCACGCCCTGTTTCGCGGAGCTCTGCGCCATGCTGGAAGGGGCCGCCGGGCAGGCCGCGGCCCTGGCGGCAGAGCCCTTGACCCCCGGCGCCAGCGTTCCCCTGCTGCCCATCCAGAAGACCTTCCTGCGGGACCACCCGGAGCATTGGAAGATCTTCCACATGCTGCTGCCGCTCAAGCTCGGCCCGGGCGTGCCCACCGAGGACGCGGAAGCCTGGCTCAAGGCCTTGCCGGAGCGCTTCCAGGCCCTGGGGCTGGCCTTCTCGCCCGAGGGCGCGGTGGTGCTCGAACAGCGTCAGGAGCCTGTTCTGACGCGCCGGGACTTTCCGCCCGCCATGCCCCACGCGGACATGCTGCGCGCCATGGCCCGCGAGCTTGCCCCGCAGGTGGACCCGGAGACGGGCCGGACCCTGGTTGCCGGGCTGGCCACGCGCGGGGCCGAACGCATCCTAGTTCTGGTGGGGCACCATCTGACCCTCGACGTGCTCTCCCTGGACATCCTGCAGGGAGACCTGGAGAGGTTCCTGCACGGCGAGCCCAGCGGCGAGTCCTGCGGCATGGCCACCCGGGCGGTGGAAGTTCAGCGGTTTGTGGATGCCGGCGCCTTCCCCACGGCCGAACAGGAGGCCTTCTGGGAATCCGTGCTCCGCACTCCGGCCGGGGGGCTCTCGGCCCTGCGTCCGCAGCCTGCGGCTTCCAGGCTTACGACTTCCCGCGTGCGGCTGGCCGGCTTCCGGGCGGAGCTCTCGCCGTCGGTGTTCAGCGATCTGCTTACCGCGCTGGCGGTGGCCCTGGGCCGGGCAGGCCAGCGCGAGGCCGTGCTGGTGAGCCTCAAGAGCCATGGCCGGGACGGACTGCTGCCGGGCCAGGACCTGAGCCGCAGCCTGGGCTGGTTCACGGCCCTGTGCCCCATGCCGCTGGCCCCGGCGGCTGCATGCGCAGAAGTGGACGAGGGAGTGCGCGCCTTCGTGCGCGATGCTTTCACCCCCCTGTCCTGCAACGCTTACGGCTATCTGCGCCAGCGCGATCCGGACCGTTTCGGCGCGCGGCCTCAGGTGGGGTTCAATTACCTCGGAGTCCGGGAAGAGGAACAGACAGAGGGCGACGTGGTTCCGCTGCTCTCCCTGGCCGCGCCCGGCGACATCTCGGAACTGCTCCACCCGGACTTCCAGCCGGACTGCGCGCTGGATCTTACCGCCTGGCTGGACGCCGCAGGAGAGCTGCACCTGCTGGCCTACTATCCCCCCTCCGCCCTGCCGGAGACCTGGGCCGTGGACCTGCTGGAGGCCTGGGCCGAGGCGGTGCGCACCCTGCCCGCCTACCGGCCGCCCCTGCCGGAGGAAACCCTGTCCGCCATCCTGTCGGCCTGCGCGTGCAGCCCCGATGAAATCGAGCGCATCGCGGAGCCGTGGCCCAGCCACGAGCCCATGCTCTACCAGAGCCTCAGGGCGGACGACGGCGTCTACACGCAGCAGATCGCGTTCCACTTCGGCGGCGGCATCGACGAATTCCAGCTCATGCGGGCCTGGGGCGCGGTGGTCGACCGGCACGAAAGCCTGCGCATGCTGTTTCCCATGCCCTTTCCGGGCGAGTTCCACCGCGTGGTGCTGCGCAGCGCCAGAACAAGCGCCGAGTACCATGACCTTGCACACCTGCCGGCGGACGCCGCCCGGATCGAGGCCGACGCGTTGCTGCGGACCCAGCGGGACAAGGGTTTCGACCTTGGCCGGGGGCCTCTGCTGCGCGCACAGTTCATCCGCCTGGACCGGGATACCCTGGTCCTCAGCTGGTGCTTCCACCATCTGCTCATGGACGGCTGGTGCATCGGCATTTTGCTGGAGGAGCTTTTCGCCGCCTACGAGCGCCTCGCCGGACGGCCCTCGCGGCCGCTGGCCGCGCCCTTCGCCCTTGCGGACTACGAGCGCTGGCGCTGCCGCTTCGACGCCTGCGACAAGCCCGCCGCCAAGGCTTACTGGGCGGCGCTTCTGGACGGCTTCACCCCTCTGACGGGCGTGGCCGGTCAGTCCCGCCCGAACGCGTCCGGCGGCGATCCGCAGACGCGGACCCTGGCCCTGGACGCGGAGCTGGGCCAAGGGCTCAAGGCCGTTGCGGCGGCCCACGCGGTCACCCTGTCGGCGCTGTTCCAGGCGCTCTGGGCCCTTGTGCTCAGCGCGGAAAACGGCGGCCGTCGGGATGTGGTCTTCGGCGTGGTCAGCTCCGGCCGGCCTGGGGAGCTGGGCGGCGTGGACCGGGCCGTGGGGCTGTTCATCCAGACGCTGCCCGTGCGGGCGCGCTGGACCGCTGAAAGCGCCTTTGGCGAGCTGCTGGCCGGGCTCAAGGAGCAGAGCCTGCAGCAGATGCGGCACGGCCACCTGCCCCTGGCCGAGATCGGGGGCACGCTGCTGGACCATCTGCTGGTCTTCGAGAACTATCCCTTCGAGTCGCCCTTCGGCCAGGGCGGGCCGAGGCTGCTGGAAGTGGGAGGCCATGAGAAGCTTCCGTATCCGCTCGGCATCACTATTATTCCAGACGAAAGGCTCGTGCTGCGCTTTTTGTACGATCCCGAGGTCTTGCCTCAGGCCCGCGTGGCCGGTCTCATGGACCGGCTGCATGCGGTTCTGCGCGCGGCGGCGGCGGACAAGGACATTTCCTGCCAGGGGCTGGAAGCGGCGCTGGCCGCCATGCCCGCCGCCGAAAAGCGCCCCGGCGCACCCGCTGGAACGGTCGTCAAGCCATCCGCGAGCGGACCGTCTGCGAGCAGGCCTCCTGCGGCAGCGCCCCTGCCTGGGGGCGCGAGCGCACCCGGCGATGTGGAGGGCGTGGTCCGCGAGATTTACGCCGCCGTGCTCGGACATCCCGACCCGTCGCTCGATGCGGATTTTCATCTGCTGGGCGGGCACAGTCTTTCGGTCATGAGCGTCATGGCGCAAGTGGCCAAAAGGCTGAACGTGCGGCTCGGCGTCGACGACATCTTCGCCAACCCCACGCCGCGCAGCCTTGCGGCGCGCATCCGGTCCGTAGCCGCGGGGTCCGTAGTCGCAGGGGCGGCCGCCGCGGGCGCCGTCAGCATCCCGCGCGTGTCCCCGGAGGGCAGCCATCCGCTGTCCGCAAGCCAACGGCGCATCTGGTTTCTGCAACGGCTGCACGCGGACAGCCGCGTCTACCAGATTTCCTTTGCCGCCAGACTGCGCGTGCCCGTGGACAAAGGCGCGCTGCAAGAAGCGTTGCTTTTGCTCGAAACCCGGCACGAGGCTCTGCGGCTACGCATCTCTGCGGATGCGCCGGAGCAGCGGCTTGTGCCGCCCGGCGGCTTGCGGCTGGAGTATCACGAAGGCCTGTGCCCGGAACTTACGCATGGCCCCTCGCCCATGCCTCTGGGCCTGGACCAGCCCCTGGTGCGGGCAGCCCTGTACCGCCAGACCGAAGGCGACTTCATCCTGTACTTCAGCGTCCACCACATCGTGTTCGACGGGTGGTCGGCGGCCATTGTCATGCGCGAATTCAACCAGGCATATGCCGCCGCGCTGCACGGCGCCACGCCGGCCTGGGCGCCCCTTGAACTGGACTACCTGAGCTACGCCGTGTGGGAGCACAAGCAGGAGCCGGAGGGACTGGACGCCCTGCGCGACGCCCTGTTGCCCCTGCCGGAGCGGCTGCGCCTGCCCCTGGATTATCCCCGGCCCGCCATGCGCAGCTACGCCGGGGCCGTGCAGACGTTCCAGCTGGGCAACAGCCAGGGCCGCCAGTTGAAGGCCCTCGCCAACGCCGCAGGGGTGACGCTGTTTCCGGTGCTGGTGGCCGTGGTCAACGTCTTCCTGCACCGCCACACAGGGCAAAGCGACATGATCGTGGGCTGCCCGGCGGCCAGCCGCGTCCTTCCGCAGACCCAGAACATGGTCGGCCTGCTCGTCAACACCCTGGCCATCCGCACGGTTTTTGACCCGGAGGCGGGCTTCGGTGATTTGGTGCGCGCGGCGGACGCCGCCCTGAGGCGCGCCCTGGGGGCGCAGGCCTGCCCGTTCGAAAAACTGGTCGAGGCCCTGGGTGTGGAGCGCGACCTTTCGCGCAATCCGCTGTTCGACGTGTTCGTGGCTCTGGAAGGCGCCGAGTGGACCAGCTCCGACCAGCCTCCTCTGCACATGGTGCCCCTGTATCTGCCGCATGATCGCAGCAAGTTCGACCTGAGCTTCTATTTCCGCGAAGTGGAGCCCGACACCTACGAAGTGCATCTGGAATACAGCACTGAGCTGTTTTCCCAGGCAACCGCCCGGGCCATGTGCGAACGGCTGTCCACGCTCATTGACGCTGTGCTCACACAGGAGGCGGTTCCGGTTTGCGGGCTGGGCCTCCTGCCGGAAGCCGAGCAGGCGCGTTTGCGCGGCTTCAACGACACGGCCGAGCCGCTGGACATCGAACGCCATGTGGACAGCCGCTTTGCCGAGCAGGCGCGCAAAACGCCCGCCGCCGCCGCCATCCTCGCTCCTTCCGGCCAGTCCTGCGGCTATGTGGAGTTCGAGGCCCTGGTGTCCGCTCTTGCCGCACATCTTGCCGGGCAGGGCCTTGGCCGGGGCGACTATGCCGCCGTGTGTTTCGAACGCTCGCTGGACATGATGGCCTGCGTCTTCGCCGTCATGCGCCTGGGCGCGGTTTACGTGCCGCTTTCCCTCAACCTGCCGCAAGCGCGTCTGCGCTCCATCTTCGAGGACCTGGGCCGGTGCGCGGTGATCTGCGCCCCGGAACGCGCCGAGCTGTTCGCCGCCTGCGGGCAGCGTGTGCTCGCGCCCGATCTGCGCGCCCTGCCGCATGCAGGCGCGGGCGCCGACGCCGGGGGACGGGGCGTCATCGCGCCGGACGACGTGGCCTACGTCATCTTCACCTCCGGCTCCACCGGGCGGCCCAAAGGCGTGCAGATAGAGCACCGCAGCGTGTGCAACCGGCTTTTGTGGATGCAGTCGCGCTTCCCCATCGGCCCCGGCGACGTGGTGCTGCAGAAGACCACCGCGACCTTCGACGTTTCCGTCTGGGAGCTGTTCTGGTGGTCCTGGACCGGAGCGGCCCTTGCGCTGCTGGAGCCGGGCGGCGAGGGCGACCCCGCCCGCATCGTCGAGGCCGTCCAGGCCCGTGGGGTCACGGTGCTGCACTTCGTGCCCTCCATGCTGCGCGTGTTTCTGGATCATCTGGAAGCCAGGCCGGAGGAGATCCCCCGGCTGTCCTCCCTGCGCTATGTGTTCACCAGCGGCGAGGCCCTGCCCAGAGAGCTGGTGGCCCGCTTCAACACCCTGCTGCGCGCGGAATTGCACAACCTCTATGGCCCCACAGAGGCCACGGTGGACGTGTCCTGGCAGCCCTGCCTGGAAACGCCTCCGCATACCGTGCCCATCGGCCGCCCCATCAGCAACACCGGGCTGCACGTGCTGGATGCGCGCCTGCATCCCGTGCCCATCGGCGTGGCCGGAGAGCTCTGGATAAGCGGCGTGCAGGTGGCGCGGGGCTACGTGAACCGGCCGGAGCTGACGGCCGCGAGCTTTCTGCCCGACCCCGCGGTTCCGGGCGGGCGCATGTACCGCACCGGGGAC
>NZ_DATMYK010000023.1:0-2072 GCF_035560995.1 Humidesulfovibrio sp.
GTCCGGGTAGTGCTGGCGCAGCTGGGAAAGAACGGTCTGGCGGCATTCCAGCTCGATGCTGTGGCGCTGGCCGTAGTCGAAGCCGATGGTCTCGACCCGGTCGAAGTTGGCCAGGGCCCAGGCCAGGCAGGTGGTGGAGTCCTGCCCGCCGGAGAAGACGACCAGGGCGGTGTTCGGGGTCTGCATTGTCGCTCCTAGACGCCGCGCGCGTCCGGGTTCCAGATGTATTTGTGCTGCTGCAGGTTCAGGCGCAGGTCCAGGCCGGACTCGAGAATCCAGCGGGCCAGCCCGGCCGGGTCCACGCCGCCGAACAGCGGGGAAACGTTCACCACGTTGCGGCAGGTGTCGATGCGGGGCAGGAGGTTCAGCATGTGCTGCCAGTCCTCGCGGTCGGCGATGATGAATTTCACTTCATCGCGTTCGCGCAGGCGGTCCAGATTGCCGGTGTCCATTTTATCGGACTCGCCACTGGAGGGCCCCTTCATGTCCACGATGGCTATGACTTCCGGCGCCAGCACGGAGATGTCGCGGCTGCCGTTGGTCTCCACCAGCACGCTGCGCCCGCTGCGGGCCAGGGCGTTCATGAGGTCGACGGCCGAGGGCTGCATCAGCGGCTCGCCCCCGGTGAACTCGATGAGCCCGTCGCCGAGGGCTTCGACACGTTCCAGCACTTCGCGCTGGGAGAGCGCCTCGCCGCCTTCGTAGGCATAGGGGGTGTCGCACCAGCGGCAGCGCAGGTTGCAGCCCGTCAGGCGCACGAACACGCAGGGCCGGCCGGCCCAGGTGGATTCGCCCTGCAGGCTCTTGAAGATCTCGCAGACCTGGAGGCTCAAGGCTCCTCCCAGTAGGTAACCTCCGCGCCGGGGGTTTCCGCGATGCGGATGCGCGACACGCGGGCCCCGGACGTTTTGGGCGCGCGTTCCGCCAGCCTGCGGCCAAGGTCGTGGTACAGGTGCCGGGCGATGTTCTCGGCCGTGGGGTTCTGGCCGTTGAAGGGCTCCAGGTCGTTCAGGCAGGCGTGATCCAGGCTGGAAAGCGCCTCGCGCAGCAGCAGCTTGATCTCGCGGAAGTCCAGGCCCATGCCGATTTTGTCCAGGTCCTGGCACAGCACGTAGGCCGTCACGCCCCAGTTGTGGCCGTGGGTGTTTTGGCAGTTGCCGGGGTAGCCGTCCAGCCTGTGCGCGGCGCAGAATTCCCCGCGCACGCTGAGTTCGTAATTGCGTTTCATGGGCGGATGCTACGGCCTCCTGTGCCGGGTCGTCAATGCGTAAGGGCGCGCCTACAGGCCCCAGGCGTAGGCCGCCATGGAGAGCACCCCGTAGGTGTAGCCGTCGTGCAGGATTTTTCCCGCGCCCCCGCCAGCGCCAAAGGCCGCCAGCAGCGGCACATAGTGGTCGGCCGTGGGGTGGTTCCTGGGTCCGTTCGGTCCCTGGGCCAGATAATCCAGCAGGGCGGCCTCGTCGTTCGCCTCAATCCGCCCGGTGAGCCAGTCCGCGAAGGCCTTGGCGTAGGGAACCGGAGCCTCCAGCATGTCGTGGCTGAAGACCTCGCGCAGGTTGTGCGTGGCGTTGCCGCTGGCCATGACGAGCACGCCCTCCTCGCGCAGGGGGGCCAGCGCCCGGCCGAGGGCCACGTGATGCGCCGGGGATTTGCGCGAGCTGATGGACAGCTGCACCACGGGAATGTCCGCCTGTGGGTACATGAGGGAGAGCGGCACCCAGGCCCCGTGATCGAAGCCGCGCTTCTCGTCCAACTGGGCGGGCAGACCCGCTGCCTCCAGCAACTGCGCCGCCTTGTGCGCCAGTTCGGGTGCGCCGGGAGCCGCGTAGGTCATCTCGTACAACGCGTCGGGGAAACCGTAGAAGTCGTACATGGTGTGCGGCTGCGTTCCGCTGGACAGGCGCGTGTCCGGCGTATCCCAATGGGCGGAGACCGCGATGACGGCCTTGGGCCGGGGCAGCTCGTTCCCAAGGCCGCGCAGGAAGTCGCGCGTGGGCACGGAGTCCATGACGAGCGTAGGCGCGCCGTGGGAGACGAAGAGGGTGGGCATTGTGTCGGGCATGGGGGCTCCC
>NZ_DATMYK010000024.1:0-7791 GCF_035560995.1 Humidesulfovibrio sp.
GTGAAGGCCTGCGCATCGTGGGGCAGGCGCGAGAGGATGACGGCGGTTTCAGTGGGGGCGTTGGCCTGGGGGGCCTGCGCTGGCTGGGCGGCCGTGGCTGGCGTCCTGGCCGTCAGGCAGGCCGCAAGGCCGGCCAGCAGGCACAAGACGAGGATCGGCAGCGCGCGTGGGCGTTGCGCGCTCACTCGCCGCCCTCGCGCCGCTTGCCTCCTGCAAGGGCCGCCTGCTCAAGCGCTTCCTGCTTCTGTCTGGCAATGGCGCGGCGGGCCAGCTCCGGCGTCAGGTAGCTCACCCAGACCTCCCCCGTGGCCGTGGCGAAGAACAGCTTGCGGCCCTGCGGCCCCAGCACGTCCTGCCGCGCCGGGGCGAGGCCGTGGGCGGCCAGGGTGGCCAGGGCCGCCTCCACGTTCTTGCGGCCCACGTCGAGCATGTCGCGCAGGCCGGGCTTGAACGAGGCCTCCAGGGTGTTGGCCCCGCCGAAGATTTTGACCGTAAGCTCCTGGGCGGGCATGCCCGCGGCGGCGAAGCGCTCCAGCATGGAATCCACGGCCAGGTCGGCGAAGGTGCAGGTGCGCGACTGCGACGTATTGCGGCGCAGGCCCCTGTCCGGCAGCATGGCGTGGAACATGCCGCCCGCCTTGCGGCCCGGATGGTGGAAGGTGACGCAGACGCAGCTGCCGAGCACCGTGGTGAGCAGCACGGGTTTGAGGGCGAAGGCGCAGTCGCCGATGCTGACATGCCCCAGGGGCAGGCTGGAATGTTCCGGGCGTGGCGGCAGGCTCATGGCTTACTTGTGGATGATGATGTCGCCGTAGATGGCCTTGCCGCTTTTGGGCCCGGCCCCGGGCTTAGCGGCGGGCGCGGGCGCGCTTTGGCCGCCTGCCGCGGCTCCGGGGCGCCCAACGGCCTCCAGGGCCGCGGGGTCGTGCGTCAGGGCTTTCAGGGTGTAGGGGGAGATGTCGCCCTGGGCGTCGACGGCCTTTTTGAGCTTTCCCACTACCTCAGGGTCGCTTGCGGCCTTGAGGGCAGTGTCTTCCGCTTGCTGGGCGGTCTGCTGGGGCGACGACTGGGCGGCCTGGGCCTGTCCTGGCTGCCTGGGCGCGGCCCAGACCGGCTGGGTTGGGGCGGCCAGGGCCATGAGGAGGGCAAGGGCCGACGTGGCCGCTAACTGTGTCCTGCGCATGGGCGCTCCTCTTTTCCGGTCCGTGGGCCGCATCATTTGTGGATCACGATATCGCCGTACATGGCCTTGCCGCTTTTGGGGGCCGCGCGTCCAGCGGGCTGCGGAGCGTCGGCCCGCGCGGTTGCCTGGCCTGGGCTCTGCGTGCCCGGCTGCAGCACCGGGCCTGGAAAGGCCTTGCCGCTTTTGGGGGCCGCCTGCTGCTGGCTGCCCTCGGCGCTTTGCCCGGAGTTCAATTGGAGGTCCTGGCTGATGGCCTTCTGCTGCTCCTGCTCTGTCTGGGCCTTGGCCTTCAGGGTTTCCTGCAGAATATCCGCCGCGGCGAGGGGGGCGGGGCGCAAAAGCGCCAGGGCCAGCGCGAGGGCGGGCAATGCCGCGGGCATCTGGTGTAGGCGGCGAAACATGACAGCTCCTTGGGACCGTTAGGGCTTGCCCGTGGCCAGGGCGGTGACGTTCGCCTGGGTCAGGGCCGTCTTGTACAGGTACACTTCGTCGATGATGCCGGCGAACTTCGTGGCGCCTGCGTTGGCCGCGCCCAGGTAAAGGCTGGTGGCCGTACTTTGGGCCGTATTCGCTGCCACGCTGGTGTCTTTGGTCCCATTGACGTAGATGGTCAGCGGTGTGGAACTGTTTTGCCAAGTGACCGCCACGTGGTACCAGGCGCCTGCTAACGGGCGGATCGTGGAGATGACCTCCGTGTAGCTATTGCTCGCGGTGCCGTAGCGCAGCCGGAAACGCAGGTAGCCGTTGCTGTCGATATATAGGCCGTAACATTCGCTGGTGCGTCCGGTCTCGCCCTTGTGCAGCAACCACACTCCTGTCTGGGCGCTGGTCATGTTGAACCATAGGGAAACGCCGCCCATCGTGGTCAGCTGAGCGGCCGCGTTGCTTGCGGCGCTCACATAGGTGCTGCCGTTAAAGTAAAGCGCCGCGCCGTTGTTGTTCTGTATGCCCGGCACCCAGCGCACGGTGCCGTTGATGGTGCCGGTGACGCCATTGCCGCTGGCGTCGGTCACGCTGCTGCCGATGTTGTTGTACATGGGCCAGTAGACGCTGGCCCCGCTGGGGGCCGTACCGTAGGTGGGCTGGGCCTTCTTGAAGGCCAGGTTGAAGTTGCCCACGGTGATTTTCTGGGCATAGTCTCCCGTGGCTTCGGTCCAGCCGAAGAAAATCTTGTTCATCTTCGCGTGGTAGTCCGCGTTCAGGAAAACCACCTGCTGCATGGTGGGAGTCGTGTTGTAGTCTGTGGTTACTGTTTTGAAGGCCGCATCCGGATCCGTGTCGGTTATCCAGGTTTTGAGCACGTAGCAGTAGGTTGCGCCGGAGCTGGCCGTGGTGAGGCGCGTCAGTTCGTAGCGCATGAAGTACTTTGTGCCTCTGCGCAGCCAGTTGAGCGGAGTGCTGGGGTAATAGACGCCGAACAGCCCGTTGCCGGAATCGTCCGGATCGTTGGAGGCCACCGGCTCTGTGGAGGTGCCCGTGCCTGCGCCGTGCTTGTTGTCGTCGTAGGTTATGCCGCTTCTGGTCACCGTTGTGGTGGCGTTGACCGTGACGGTTTGGGACGCCGGAGTGGGGCTGGAATTCGATCCCCAGAACACATAGGCCAAATGGTCCGGGCTGTTATTCTCATTGGCGTTAGAAAGTACGCTGACCTGGGTGGGGTCGCAGCGTGAGGCCGCAAGAAACACGGAGGTGTTGGGCGTTGTGGCGCAGCCGCCGTTGTACCAGGTGTCGAACTCCAGGCCGATTTTTGGCGGTTGGATGCCCTTGCCCGAACCGGTGGCTGTGCCCGGTCCGGCCCAGCCCATGAGCTCGCCCATGTAGGGATCGCCGCCCACCGACCCGGGAGCGTTCGTCACCGCGCTTATGACGCCGAACACCAGCCCGTCCGCGCGGGAGGCCGGGTTCCATTGCACGTCGAAATAGGCGCGCAGGCCATTATCCATGGTGCAATTGCCGTTTACGCAACCGATGGTGGCGTTGCCCGCGTACCAGATGGCCGCGGCGTTGTGCTCTCCCTTGTCGACCGTGCCGAAAGTGATGGTCTTGGTGCTGGCGTCCACGCTGATGGGGTTGGTGGACTGCAGCGCACTGGTGAGCATGAAGTCGTCCGCGAGGTTGGAGAAGTCGACTACGTCCTTCACCTTGGGCAGGTTCACCGTGCCGCTTTGGGATGAGGTGGAGGCGGTGATGTTGGCGCAGCTTTTGCCGATGCTGGTGACTGTGGCCGTTTGGGCGCTGGAGTTGTAAGTGACGGTTAAGGTGAAGCTCAGGCCCTTGGTCGCGTCCACCACGTAGGCCCCGTGCGCGGTCATGTCCGCGGCCGCCGCGGCCACGGCCGTTGCGTCGTTCGCCGCGCGCAGGCGGGCCATGGCGTAGCGCATGCCGGACTCCGCCATGTACCGGCACGAGGTGGCGCAGTTGGGCGCAAGCACGCTGCTCACCACCGAGCTGAAGCGCCCCACCCCGGCCATGGCCAGCACGCCGAAGGCCACTAAGGCTATTGCCAGATAGACCGCGATGCTGCCGTGCTGGCCGTGGGCGGACGGGGCGTCATGCCGGGGGGCGTGCGTGGGCATGCTGGGCTCCTAGCTCGTCACCGGAGTGATGATGGTGTTGCGCGGTTTTACCGTGATGGAGAAGGGCGCACTGGTCCCGGTGAGGGTGAAGGTGACGGTGAAGGTGATGTCGTACGTGGCGCTGGTCCCGCTGGTGGTCATGGTGCAGGACTCCACGCCGTCCACCAGGGTGCGCGGCGTGCCGCCGTCTGTGGGGATGATGGTGATGGTCTTGGTTCCCGCGCTGTAGGCCAGGGTGCGCGCGTCGGAGAGGGCGGCCTGGCTGGAGGTGTACCGGATGCTGGGCGGACTGGAGGCGACAAGGGGAGCGCTGGCCGAGCCCGTGGGGCCGCCGTTCATGTCGCGCAGCTCCAGGCTGATGCGCTGCAGGGCGATCTGCCCGCGCTGGGCGTTCTGCTCCGCCTGCATGGCCGCAAGGTTGCCCCGCGCCCCGGTGGAGATGAAAAAGCCCATGAGCCCGCCGATGAGACCCAGTATGATCACCACGGCGATGAGCTCGATGAGGGTGAAGCCTGCCTGTCTGCGCATCCGCGGCACCTAGTAGTTCACGGAGTTGTCCGCGCTGCTGGTGCGTACCTGGGTCAGCACCGTGGTCAGGCTCACGCCGCTTTCAGTGACGGTGACCGTGAGCGCGTCCACGCCCTCGAAGTTGGCGTTGCGCGTCATGGTCAGGGTGGCGTTCGAAGGGTAGCGCGCGGCCACGGCGTCCAGCGCGCCGCTGGTGCCGCTGTTCACGCGCTGCGAAAAATAGGCCGTGATGGTCTCCATGGTGGCTTCGGCCTGGGCCGCGCCTTTGGCGGTCATGAGGGGCGTGCCGCTGCGCATGAGCTGGGTGCCCATGAGGTTCACCACCACCACGCCCAGAAAGCCCGCCACCACGATGATGACGATGACCTCGACCAGGGTGAAGCCGCGCGCGCGGTCCGGTTTGTGTGCGTTCTGCGCCTGCACCGCGTCTCCTTAGGGCACGAAGCCGGTTTCCGGCGTTACGTAAAGACTGTCGCTCTGCCCGCCGGCGGTGATGGTTATCGTGGCGTTGGTCGAGAGCTTCGCCAGAGGGCTGCCGCTGTAGGGGATGCCGAAGCGGTCGAAGGCGATGGTGAACGCGTTCATGGCCATGTTTTTGTCCGTCAGGGAAATGGTTGCGGACTTCTCGCCGGGCAGGAGCAGATACGTGCTTGGGGTCGCGGTGTCATAGGCCCAATAAGTGGAGTTGCTGCACTGCAGCGCCAGGTAGCTTGCGCCGGACTTCATGGCCTTGAGCTGGATGTAGCGCAGCTGCGCGCGCACCTCGCTCATGCGGGCGGGGAGGTCGCTGTTCAGGGTGTTGCCCCGGGTGGCGATGAGGGCGGAGAGGATGCCGATGATCAGGAGGACGGTGATCACCTCGACCAGGGTGAACCCGCCGCAGGGTGCGGTGTGCGGTGTTTGGTCGTGCTGCCGCGCTCTGCTCTCGTCCTGGGTCATGGCGCCTCCGCGCGGGCTGATGCAATATCCGCTCCCCGGGGCGGCCGGAAAAAACCGCCGCCCCGGAGGCCGGGGCCTTAGGCCTTGCGGATTTCCACGCGGCCGGTGGTGATGGAGCGGATGTGCTGCTCGCGCTTGAGCTCCACGTCCAGAAGCTTGGGCGAGGAGAACAGCACTTCTTCTTTCTTGCCGTTGATGAGGACCAGCTGGTAGCTTTCGGGGGCCTTTTCGCTCATGTTCACTCCGTTTTGCGCCGCTTTCGCGCGTTGTATGTGGATGGTTCCGCCGCGGCGGGCGCCACGCGCCGTTTGCGGGCCGGGCCGCGCAGGGCGGGGGACGGCGGGCCTTGCGGTCCTCCGCCCTCTTCGGGCAAGTCGTAAAAATACCCGTTCGCGCCGTCCTTGGCAAGATGCTCCTTCAAGGGGCGCTAGCGCCGGGCCTTGCGCTCCTTGTCCGGGTCCAGGGGCAGGCGCTCCAGGGCCGACTGCACGATCATGCGCAAGAGGTCCTGGTAGCTCACGCCGTTCATGCTGCACAGGATGGGCAGGTCGGAAATCTTGGGGTTCAGCCCGGCCAGGGGGTTCACTTCCAGGAAGTTCGCCCGGCCTTCGGCGTCCAGGCGGATGTCCACCCGGCCGCCATCGCGGCAACCCAGCCCCCGCCAGACGTCGAGGGCCAGTTGGGCGGCCTCGGCGGCCTCCGGCCCCTCCACGGGCAGGTATTCCACCAGGGTCTCGAAGTTGGCCTTGTTGCTGTACGAGTACGCGCCGGGCTCGGCCTGGCGGGAAAGCGCCACCTCCATGACGCCCAGCGGGCGGGCCAGCTCGCCCGTGCCCGCTATGCCCACGGTGAACTCCCGGCCGGGCAGGTATTCCTCCACCAGCACGGGCTGCTTGAAGCGCTTCAAGAGCGCCCGGCACACCGCCGTCAGTTCCTTGCGGTCCGTGGCCTTGGAGGCCGCGCAAATGCCCTTGCCCGTGCCCTCGGCCACGGGCTTGGCGAACACGGGGTAGGGCAGGCGCACGCTCGCCACGTCCTTTTCCGTGCGCACCAGGGCGAAGTCCGGGGTGGGCAGGCCCAGGTCGCGCACCTGGCGCTTGCAGGCCGCCTTGTCCAGGCACAGGGCCATGACCAGCGGATCGGAGAAGGTGTAGGGAATCTGGTAGGCGTCGAGCAGCGCGGGCACCAGGGCTTCGCGTCCGGGGCCGTGCAGGCCCTCGGCTATGTTGAACACGAGATCCCAGCGGCGGCCCTTGGCCAGGGCGGCCACCAGGGATTTGACCGAGCCCACGGCCTCCACCTCGAAGCCCAGGGCTTCCAGGCCCAGGCGCAGGGCCTCGATGGTGTCCTCCTTATCGAATTCCGCGGTCTCCTCCTCGCTGTAGCCTTCGGCGAGGTATTCCGAACGCAGATCATAAACCAGTCCGACGTTCATGCCGCCCCCTTGTTCGCCTTTGGGACCATGACCAGGCCCGGAACGCTTTTCACCGCCGCGCCCGCCGGATCGGGGTAGCGGTATGTTCCGCCCGCGTAGTTCTGCAGCAACAGGTCAGAGCCAGAATAGCCCAGGGTGTAGTCCGGCGCCAGGGGTATCTTGCCGCCGCCTCCCGGCGCGTCGATGACGAAGGTCGGCAGGGCGTAGCCGGAGAGCCTGCCCCGCAGGGCGCGCAGCATCTCCACCCCGCGCGCGGCGGGCGTACGGAAGTGGGCCGAGCCGCTGATGGGGTCGCATTGGTACAAATAATACGGCCGCACGCGCAAGGAGAGCAGACCCTGGAACAGATGCCCCAGGACGCCGGGATCGTCGTTGACGCCGGAGAGCAGCACGGTCTGGCTGCCCAGGGGGATGCCCGCATCGGCCAGGCGGGCGCAGGCGCGCCGGGTGTCGTCCGTCAGTTCGTCCGGGTGGGCGAAGTGCAGGCTCATCCACAGGGGATGGTGCTTTTTGAGCATCCTGGTCAGCGCCGGGGTTATACGCATGGGCAGCACTGCGGGCACCTTGGTGCCGATGCGCACGATCCGCACGTGTTTGATGGCCCGAAGCCGCGTGAGCAGCCAGTCCAGGGCCTCGTCGGGCATGGTCAGAGGATCGCCCCCGGAGAGCAGCACGTCCTCCACCTCCGGGGTGCGGGCGATGTAGTCGAGCCCCTTTTGCCAGCGGGCGCGCAGAGAATCCTGGCGGCCCGCTCCCGTCACGGAAGCTCCGCCCACCGGAACTCCACCCACCGCGACCCCGCCCATTTGGCGCGAGCGCGTGCAGTAGCGGCAGTAGGTGGAGCAGAAGTCCGTCACCAGAAACAGCACGCGGTTGGGATAGCGGTGCACAAGGCCCGGTACAGGGGAATGGCCGTCCTCGCCGAGGGGGTCGTCGGCCTCGCCCGGGGCGCGCACGGCCTCCCAGCAGGAGGGCAGCACCATGCGCCGCAGCGGCTGGGCGGGATTTTTCGGGTCGAGCAGGCGCGCGTAGTAGGGCGTCACCGCCAGGGGCAGGGTGGCGCGCGTAAGCCCCATGGCGCTGGTTTCCGCGGGGGAGAGGTCCAGAAGCCCGGCCGCGCGCTCCAGGCT
>NZ_DATMYK010000025.1:0-6528 GCF_035560995.1 Humidesulfovibrio sp.
CTCCTTGGCCATCTGCACGCGCTCCTCCAGGGTGAAGCAGGTCTTCTTGGGCGTGCTTTTGGCTATGGCCAGCACCACGTTCTCGAACACCCGGAGCCCCCGGAAGATGAGGCTCATGTGCCCCCGCGTCAGGGGGTCGAAGGTTCCGGGGTAGACGGCGAGTCTTGGATTGAATTCCGCCACAGCAGTATCCTCGTCTGCCCGTAGAGCCTGTCGGCCTGCGGGATGAGTTGGGCCGGAATGCGGCCGGAAAAGTCGCAGCGTGCCTCCACTTCGGCGAGCACCAGCCCGCCGTCGGCTATCCAGCCGCCGCGCACGGCCTTTTCCATGGCCGGGGGCAAAAGGTCAAGCCCGTAGGGCGGGTCTACGAACACCAGGTCAAAAGGTGCTGGCGCCCGTTTTTCAAGAGCTTTCAAGAGGTCCGCATTCAGCACCCGGAAGCGCGCGGGCGCAACGCGCAGGTCGGCCAGCGAAGCTTTGATGGCGGCCACCGCGCGCGGGTTCTTGTCCATGAGCCAGGCCTCGGCCGCGCCCCGGCTCAAGGCCTCCATGGCCAGGGAGCCGCTGCCTGCGAAGAGGTCGAGCACACGCGCGCCCTCCCAGCTGAGGCCCCGGGCCTCCAGCATGGAGAACACGGCCTGGCGCACCTTGGCCGTGGCCGGGCGGTACCCCGGCCCCTCCACGGTGCGGATGCTCCGCCCTCCGTATTCGCCTGCGATGATGCGCATGGTTCCCTTCGCCTACAGTTCGGAGATAAGCGCCGCGATCTTGCCGTTCAGCTCCAGGAAGCGCTCGCGGATCTCGGTCTGGGCCACCCAGGGCTTGGCCTTGGCCTGCTCCATGCGCTTCTGAAACTCTTCCACCAGGCGCTTGTTGTCCGCCAGCAGGAAGTCCCAGTCGATGCGCGGCGCGGCCTTGGCCTCGTCCACCACGGGCACCATGACCTTGCCGGGCTCAAGGGTCAGCTCCTCCAGATAGGTGGGGATGTGCGCCTCCATGCCCAGCTGGTCGCGCACGATGCCGGACAGGGCCTGCAGCGCCTTCACTTCGCCGTGGATCAGGATGACCTTGGTGCTTGTGCCGTCGAAGCTCTTGAGCCACTGGACGATTTCCGCCTGGCCCGCGTGGGCCGAGAAGCCGCCGATGGTGAAGATCTTGGCCGCCACGGCCACCTCCTCGCCGAAGATGGTGATGTGCTTGGCTCCGTCCACGATCTTGCGGCCGGGCGTGCCCTCGCCCTGGTAGCCGCAGAACACCACGCTCGCCCCCTTTCGCCACAGGTTGTGGCGCAGGTGGTGGCGGATTCTGCCCGCGTTGGCCATGCCGCTGGCCGAGATGATGATGGCCGAGCCGGTCATGGTGTTCAGCGCGCGGGATTCCTCCGCCGACTGGCTGAAGCGCAGGTTGGGCATGGACAGGGGATCTTTGCCCTGGGCCAGCAGGGCCTTCATGTCGTCATCGAAGTACTCGGGGTGCTTGCGGAAGATCTCCGTGGCCTGGATGGCCAGCGGGCTGTCCAGGTAGATGGGCATGTCCTTGGGCAGCTTGCCCGCCTGGTCCAGCAGAAAGAGCGTGTACAAAATCTGCTGGGTGCGCTCCACGGCGAAGGCCGGGATGATGACCTTTTCCTTGTTCTTGTAGCTGTAGGCGATGGCCGCGGCCAGTTCGTCGCGGCTGGTCTCCGCGCTCTTGTGGTCCCGGTCGCCGTAGGTGGACTCCATGAACAGGTAGTCCGCGTGTCCCCCCTTGCTGGGATCGCGCAGGATAAGCTGGCCAGGGCGGCCCAGGTCACCGGAGAAGATGATCCGGGTGGTCTTGCCCTCCTCCACGTACTCCACCTCGATGAAGGCGGAGCCCAGGATGTGCCCGGCGTTGCGGTAGGTGACGCGGATGCCCGGCGCGGGCTCGAACGGGGTGTCGTACTCCACGGGGACGATGAGCGGGAAGGTGTTCAGGGCGTCCTGGGTGGTGTAGAGCGGCTGCTCCATGCCCACGGCGCGGCGTTCCACGGGCGGGTAGACCGTTGCGGGCGCGGCTTTGCCCCGGCGCTCCACGGCCGGTGGCGGCGTGCCAACCTTGCCGCGGCGCAGGCCGCGGCGCAGGCGCTGCTCGGCTTCCATTTCCTGGATGTGCGCGCTGTCGAGCAGCAGGATCTTCATCAGGTCCATGGTGGGCGGGGTGGCGTAGATCTTGCCCTTGAAGCCCGCCCCCACCAGACGGGGCAAAAGCCCGATGTGGTCGATGTGCGCGTGGGTGATGAGGGCAAAATCCAAGCTGGCCGGACTGTAGTTGTCCATGTTGAGATTGCGCTTCTCAATCTCCTTGTTGCCCTGGTGCATGCCGCAGTCGACGCTGAAGCGATGGCCGCCGGTTTCGAGGATGTAGCAGGAACCAGTAACGGCCTGTGCGGCTCCGAGGAAATGGATCTTCATGCAACCCCCGCTTTGAAGCGTTTAAAATGCACTCCGTGGCGCGGCGGAACCGCCCGCGCCTCTTTCGTTCGCACCGGATTGCGTGTAAGCCTTATGCACCCGGCAAGCGCGCATGTTAGCCAAAGACGGCGCAGGGCCGCAACCACTATTCAGGAGCCAAAGAAAAGACCATGCCTCATTCCAAGCAGTACCTCATAGACGACCTGTCCATGCAGGAGTCCTGGCGGCTGTTCAAAATCCTGTCCGAAATCGTGGACGGCTTTGAAACATTGAACGACATCGGCCCGGCGGTCTCCGTGTTCGGCTCCGCCCGGGTGAAGCCCGGCGAACCGTGGTATGAGCGTACCGTGGAGCTTTCACGCCAGTTGGCCGAGGCCGGATTCGCGGTCATCACCGGCGGCGGGCCGGGCCTCATGGAGGCGGGCAACAAGGGCGCCTTCGAATCCGGCGGACGCTCAGTGGGCCTGCACATCCACCTGCCGCTCGAGCAGCACAACAACCAGTACCTGAACACCCGCTGCGACTTCCGCTATTTCTTCGTGCGCAAGCTCATGTTCATTAAGTACGCCCTGGCCTACATCGCCCTGCCCGGCGGATTCGGCACCCTGGACGAGCTGTCCGAGGCGCTGGTGCTCATCCAGACCCGGCGCATCAAGGCCTTTCCCATCGTGCTTCTGGGCAAGGATTTCTGGGGCGGGCTGGTGGACTGGTTCCGTGAACGTCTGGTGGCCGACGGCTACTGCAACCTCAAGGACCTGGATCTGTTCCTGCTGACGGACTCCACCGAAGAGGCCGTGGCGCACATCAAGCGCCACGTGGTCATCTAGCGCCGCTGTGGAGCAGGCTTCTTCCCGGCAACGGCTGGCCTACATGTACGGCCTGGGCACGGTGCTCATCTGGAGCACCGTGGCCTCGGCCTTCAAGATCGCCCTGCGCAGCCTGGACCACTTGCAGCTGCTGCTCGCGGCCGATGCCGTCTCCGTGCTGACCCTGCTGGGCATCCTGGCCTTGCAGGGCAAGTTGGGACTGTTGAAGTCCCTTGCCCCGCGCGAACTGCTGCGCAACTGCGCCCTGGGCGCGCTCAACCCCTTCCTGTACTATCTGGTGTTGTTCAAGGCCTATTCGCTGCTGCCCGCGCAGGTGGCCCAGCCCCTCAACTACACCTGGGCCATCACCCTGTCGCTGCTTTCCGTGCCGTTCCTGGGACAAAAGCTGGCCCGGCGCGACCTTGCCGCCATCTGCGTCAGCTATCTTGGGGTGGTGGTGCTCTCCACGCAGGGCAACGTGACCGGCCTTGATTTCGGCAGCCCGGCCGGGGTGGGGCTGGCCCTTCTGAGCACCCTCATCTGGGCGCTGTACTGGATAGGCAACACGAAGAACGGCACCGACCCCGTGCTGGCGCTGCTGCTCAACTTCGGGGCGGCCTTCCCGCTCATCCTGGGCACCACGCTGATCTTTTCCGAACTCCCGGGCTGGAATAACCCTGGCCTGACTGCTGCGGCCTACGTGGGCGTGTTTGAGATGGGCGTCAGCTTCGTGCTCTGGCTCATGGCCATGCGGCTGACGACATCAACCGCGCGCATCGGCAACCTGATCTTCCTCTCGCCCTTCCTGTCGCTTCTGCTCATCCACCTCATCCTGGGCGAAACCATCCACGCCACGACCTTTGCGGGCCTGGCGCTGATCCTTACGGGCAACCTGCTGGGGCAGCGCCGCAGCAAAGAACCGGCAGAGGACAAACAGGCGGCCTAGAACCGCTTCCACCCGTCGACGAAGGTGCCCAGCACCTTCAGGTGGGCGCGCTCCTCCTCGGCCAGCAGGTTCAGCGTGCGGCGCAGGTCAACATCCTCGGCGCTGGCGGCGCGGCGCATGTACAGGTCAAGGGCCTGGGCCTCCACGGCCATGGCCAGCTCCAGGGCCTCGCCCGCGTCGGAAGGATCGGCCATGTGGCCCAGGTAGTCACTCGCCACGATGCCGCCCTCCAGCACGCCGGGGCTGACGGACGCCTTGGCGCGCTCCTCAAAGGCCGCGCGCTGCGCCTCGTCCTTCTCAGTTCCTGGCGAGCGCGACCAAATCTCGTACAGAGTGCGGCGGTGGCGCTCCTCGAACCCGGCGAAGCGCCGGAACAGGGTGGCCAACTCCTCGTCGGTCGAGCGGACGGCCAGGGCGTTGTAAAAATCCTCAAGGGCCAACTCCATGCCCCAGGCGCGCTCCAAAAGCTCCGCGGGGCTGCGCGCCTCGGAAAGGCTCTGGATGCCGAGATCGGCCGGGCCTTGAGCCTGAGCGCCCTCCCAGGCCAGCATGCCGCCCTTGAGGCTCATCAACTCGCGGAAACCCTGGCCAGCCAGCATATTGGCCGCAGCCAAGCTGCGCGAACCGGCCCGGCAGTAGGCCATGAGCGGCAAGTTCTTGTCCAGCTCGCCCAAACGCTCGGAAAGCTCCGGCAGGGGGATGTGCTTGGCGCCGGGAAGATGTCCCTCGGCGTATTCAAAATCCTGGCGCACATCGAGCAGGGTGCGCGCGCCCAGGCGCACCTCGTCGAGGAACTTGCCTGCTTCCTTGGGTTCGATCTGATGAACGTACGCGGTCATGCCACACTCCTTTCACAACCGTATACAGGCAAAGGGCATGTGCGGCAAGACGGCCGTGCGGAAATGGCGGATGTGGCGGAAAAAATCAGACGTGATTGCGCAGCTTGAGCTCCGCCGGGTGCGGATGCAGGTACCATTGCCCGGCCAGATAGCTCTCGCCGAATTTCCTCACGTAGTGGTTGAGTAAAGTCACAGGAACTATGAGCGGCAACAGCTCGCTGGCGTAGGACTCGATAATTTCAAGCAGCTCCTGCTTCTCGTCTGCGCTCAAGCGTCGCTTGAAGTAGCCCATGACGTGGGAGAGCGCATTGGCGTGCTTCTTCACCGTGGCCGTAAGGCGCAAGGCCTCCATGAGCCCGGACAGATAGGCGTGCTGAAGCTCCGCCGGGGGCAGCTTGCCGCCTTCGGCCACCAGCTTGCCCAGGCTGCGGTAGTGCACCACGCTGTGGGCCATGACGAGCAGCTTGTGCCGGGTGTGGAAGTCCACCAGACGCCCAAGGCTGAAGCCCTGCTCCAGCAGCGTGCGCCAGCGGTGCATGACGAACACGCGCTCGATGAAGTTCTCGCGCAGGGCCGGGTCGTTCAGCCGGCCCTCGTCCTCAAACGGCAAGAGAGGCAGCTCGTCCATGACGCGCGCGGCGAAGAGCCCGCGTCCCTTGAGCAGCGGCGAGCCGCCGCCTTCGGGGTAGACCTTCACCCGGCTCATGCCGCTGGAGGGCGAGCCGAACTTGAACACGAAGCCGCACAGGCCCTCTTCCCCAAGCCGCGCCACGCGCTCCCGCGCCCAGGCGTCCATTTGCGGGGTCAGGTCCTGCCCACTCTTTATGGTCACCAGGCGCGGGGCCTCCGGGTCGCCCACCAGACGCATGGCCTCGCGCGGGACGGACAGGCCGCATTCCACCTCCGGGCACACGGGCACGAAGTCCACATGGCGTCCCAGTTCGTCGCGCAGAAAGCGATCCAGCTTGTGCCCGCCATCATAGCGCACGTTCTCGCCCAGCAGGCACCGGCTGATGCCGACCTTTGGCCTCCCGTTCATGCCGCCTTCCATATGCGCCCCCCGTGTTACAGCAGTCCCTGGTCCCAGTTGAATACGCTGGTGCGCGGCGCGGCTTCCAGGAACTTCGGCCAGGGCTCGCGGAAACTGGCGTACAGCGCGTATCCGGCCTGTTCCAACTCCCGTCGGTGGGCGGAGAGATCCAGCTCCCAGCCGGGGAAGATCCAGTGGTTGCCCGCGTACTTGCGCACCCAGGCCACCTCGCCGCGCGGGCTTAGGATGGGCTCCTCGGTGCGAACTTCCTCGGCCAGGATGCGCGTGAGTCCCAGGGGCCAGAAGCCGCCCATGACGATGCCCAAAGGCACCGGACTTGTGCGCGGCAACGAAAGCAGCTCTTCGCCGGAAAGCTCCGGGCTCACGAACACGCTCTCCATGCCCAGGGTCGCGTATTGGGCCGCCGTCTGCGCATTGGCCAGATTGCAGAAGGGCCCGCCGATGAGCCGCAGGC
>NZ_DATMYK010000026.1:0-5593 GCF_035560995.1 Humidesulfovibrio sp.
GCTGCCGACTGAGCGGCGGCGTGGGGGGCGTCGTGCTGCATTGCGGGGGGCTTCCTCTCTGCGGCCTAATAGCACGGATACGCCCCGGTGCCAAGTCTTGAGCAAGACTTTTCATTTGCCGTGCCGTCTTCGCCATGCCCACGGGAAAGGGGCTACCGCCCGCATTTCCTGTTGAAGCGGTAGCTCAACTGACATAGGGTGCTGAAGATTTTCCGCACTCAGCCGGGGGCGGGCCCGGGCTTTCCGCGGCGCGGGGAACGGCCTGCGCCCTGTGCGAGGCCCACACGAATTCATGAAAAGAGGGGAGGAGGCATGGGCGGCGGCTGGCTTTCGAAAAAGCCCTTCTGGATCTCGCTGGCGCTGCTTCCCGCCGTGTTCGCCCTTGCCGGGCTTGCGGCGCTGCATGGCCTCTCCGGCTGCGGCCGCCACAGCGAGAAGGCCGCCGTGGAGCAGGCCACCAGCGGCGTCACCGACGACACCATCGTGCTGGGCTCGTCCTTGGCGCTCTCCGGCCACGCCAGCTATTTGGGCACGCAGACCCTGCGCGGCGCCTTAAGCTACCTGAACCACGTGAACGAATCGGGCGGGGTGCACGGGCGCAGGCTCAAGCTCGTGTCCTACGACGACTCCTATGATCCGCCGCGCTGCCTGGCCAACACCCAGCGGCTCATCATCGAAGACAAGGTGTTCGCCCTGTTCAGCTATGTGGGCACGCCCACCACGGTCAAAATCCTGCCCTTGCTCGAGGACGCGCAGATTCCCCTGCTGGGCATGTTCACCGGGGCCAACGCCCTGCGCGAGCCCTTCAACCGCTACATCATCAATATCCGCGCCTCCTACTACCAGGAGACGGCCGCGGCCGTGCGCCACCTGGTGAAGGACCTGGGCCTCAAGCGCATCGCCGTGTTCTACCAGTACGACGCCTACGGCTTCGACGGCCTCACCGGCACGGAGCTGGCCTTGAAGGAGTTCGGCCTGGAGCCGGTGGCGCGCGGCTCTTATGTGCGCGGCACCCTGGACGTGGAGGAGGGCCTGACCAAGATCGAGGACTCCCGCGCCGAGGCCGTGGTCATGATCGGCACCTACGACCCCTGCGCGCGCTTCATCCAGCTGGCCCAGGCGGGCGGCTTCTCGCCCATCTTCTACACCGTGTCCTTCGTGGGCGCGGAGGAACTGGCCCGCAGGCTGGCCGAGGGCGCGGGCGCGGAACCTGCGCCCCTTGTGGTCATGTCGCAGGTGGTGCCCCCCACCGAGGGCTCCGACGCGCGCAAATTCTCCGGCGGGGCGCAGGAATACGTGGAGCTTCTGGCCAGGTACTACCCGGACGACAAGCCGAACTCCGTGGGGCTTGAGGGCTACTACAACGCCCGCATCCTGGTGGAGGGCCTCAAGCGCGCCGGACGCAACCTCACCCGCGAGAGCTTCATCAAGGCCATCGACTCCATCCGCGACTATGAGCTGGGCCCGGGCCAGACCGTGAGCTTCGGGCCGGAGAACCACCAGGGCATGGAGCGCGTGTACTTCACGCAGCTGAAGGAGGGGCGCTTCACCCTGGTGGAGTCCTGGCTGGAGGTGCTTGCCGAGTTCCGGCGCCTGCGCGGGAAGGACGCGCCATGACCCTGTGGCGCAAGGCCTTGCGGCGCTACGAGGGCTTGAGCCTCAAGAACAAGATCTTTGTGTCGATTCTTGGGGTGGTGCTCCTCATCAGCGTGGCCATCGCCTTTCTCGCGCGCTACATCCTGGTGTCGTCCCTCACCACGGAACTCGAAATGCGCGGCAGCGCCATCGCCCACTCCACGGCGGAGCGCGGCAGCGGCTTCGTGCTGGACAAGAACTCCCCGATGCTTCTGTCGCTCATCTTCGACGAGGCCCGCCTGCACGAGCGCAAGCACCTCATCTCCTACATCTTCGTCACCGACCAGAACGAAGAGGTGCTGGCCCACACCATGACCCGCGCCTTCCCGGCGGAGCTGCGCCAGGCCAACGCCCTGCCCCCGGGCGAGAACCGCAGCGTGCGTCTGGTCACGGTGAACGGCGAGGACATCCACGACATCGCCGTGCCCATGAACGAAGGCCTGTACCGCATCGGCACCGTGCACGTGGGCCTGTCCAAAAGCCACATCGACAGCCTGATCGCCACCCTGCGCCTGACCTTTCTGGGCTTCATCTCGGCCATCATCCTGATCATCTTCTTCATCTCGAACCGCCTCACCCAGTACATCACCCGGCCGCTGTCCAAGCTCACGCGCATTTCCGACGAACTCTCGCGCGGCAACTTCGACATCACCACGGAGCTGCAGGAGGAGGACGAGCACTGGAAGCCCATGGACTGCCCGGCCTACGAGAACACGGAAATGCCCTGCTGGCATTTCGACCAGTCGGTGCGGGCGGCCGCCAGCCACCGCACCTGCGGCAACTGCGTGTTCTACCGCAAACGCGGGGGCGACGAGGTGGCCCAGATGGGCGATTCGTTCCGCAACATGGTCTGGAGCATCAAGCTTTACCGCCGCCGCCTGCGCGAGAGCGAGGAGAAGTACCGCTCGCTGTTCGATTCCGGCCCGGACCCGGTGTTCGTGGTGGACTGCGAGGACTTCCGCATCGCCGACGTGAACCCGCGCGCGCTTGAGCTGTACGGCTACGAGAAGGACGAGCTCATCGGCATGAGCTACCTGGCCCTGGGGCCGGAGAACCGCAAGGACTGCCTCCAGTCCTACGAGGGGCTCGAGGGCTATGAAGGCGAAGGCGGCGGCGACGGCCAGGCCGTGGTGAACGGCGGCACCGGCTGCCTGTACCACCCCAAGGTGCTGCACTACAAAAAGGGCCTGAAGCCCTTCTACGTCAACGTCCACGCCTGCCCCATCTCCTACCGGGGCCGCCATGCCATCATCATCGCGGTGACGGACATCACGGAGATGATCGAGAAGGACGCCCAGCTCATCCAGGCGGGCAAGATGAAATCGCTGGGTGAAATGAGCGCGGGCATCGCCCACGAACTGAACCAGCCGCTGAACGCCATCAAGATGGGCAGCGAATTTCTGGCCATTCTGGACGAGCAGGGCCAGACCGCCCCGCGCGAATCCTTCCGCCAGGTGGTGCGCGAGATAAGCGGCCAGGTGGACCGCGCGGCCGAGATCATCAACACCCTGCGGGCCTTCGGCCGCAAGGCCGAGATGCTGAAGGAGCCCGTGGACGTGAACAAGCCGGTTCGAAGCGTGCTGACCATCGTGCGCAGGCAGTTCGAGCTGGACAACATCCGCTTCACCCTGGATCTGGCCGAGGGCCTGCCCCGGGTGCTTGCCCACGACAACCGTCTGCAGCAGGTGTTCTTCAACCTGTTCACCAACGCGCGCGACGCCATTAATGAGGCCAGCACCGCGGCGGACCTGAACGCCCGGCGCGGCATCACCATCCGCAGCTACGCCGAGGCCGGGGGCGTGGTGGTCGAGGTGAGCGACACGGGCATAGGCATGGCGGCGGACATGCGCGACAAGATCTTCGAGCCTTTCTTCACCACCAAGGAGACGGGCCAGGGCATGGGCCTGGGCCTGGCCATCACCTACGGCATCGTGCGCGACTACGGCGGGCAGATCCGCATCGACAGCGCGCCCGGACAGGGCACCACCTTCAGCCTGCATTTTCCGCAAGCGGGCTAGGCCCTGCGCGGACCATATTTCACGGGGGAATAGCATGGAAAAGAAAGTCCTGGTCATAGACGACGAGCAGCCGACCCTGAACATGTTTCGCCTGCTTCTGGCGGCATACGGGTACGACACCCTGACCGCGGTCAACGGGGCCGAAGGCGTGGAGGCCTTTGAGCGGGAGCGGCCGGGCATCGTGCTCACGGACATCAAGATGCCCGTCATGGACGGCATTGAGGTGCTCCGGCGCATCAAGGACATCGACCCCCACGCCGAGGTCATCGTCATCACCGGCCACGGCGACATGGACCTGGCCATCCGCGCGCTGAACCTCGACGCCACGGACTTCATCAACAAGCCCGTGCAGCGCCAGGCCTTGAGCGAGGCCCTTTCCCGCGCGGAGGAGCGCATCGCCATCGCCAAAAGCCAGACCGAGGAATTCCCGGTGGAGGAGACGGACCAGGCGGCGGTGCTGCGCATCCAGGGGGGCGTCACCGCCCGCTCCGAGGCCCGGTTGGAGCGGGCCATGGCCCGCGCCCGGGAACTCGGCAAGCCGTTCATCGTGCTCAGCTTTGCGGAGAACGCCTCCATCAACGGCGCCGGGCTATCGCTTTTGACGCAGCTATTGCAGGACGCCCGCGAACGGGGCGAACGCATGTGCATCCAAGGTCTCTCGGAGAACTTCCGCAAGGTATTCGAAATGGTGGGGATTTCGCGTCTGGTGGCACCCTGTCGGGAGCCGCTGGAGCTCTAGCCCCGCAGAAAAAGGCTGGCTTAGGCCGCGCTTCCCGTGTTTGCGGGGGGCGCGGCCTTTTTTGCGCGCGCAAGGCGCGAGTGGATCCACAGGATGGCGGCATAGACGGGCAGGAAGTAATAGCCCGGCCCGGCGCCTTCCCACAGAAGGGGCATGGGCACGTCCTCGAAGCGCCAGTACAGCCAGGCGAGCAGGGCGCAGGCGGGCCAGAGCAGGGCGGCCGCGCGCCCGGCCGAAAGGGCCATGGTGTTGCCGTAGGCCTCCTGGGCCAGGTGGTTCTGGGCCAGATAGGCGGCCTTGTTCCCCGCCTGGGCGGCCTGGATAGAGAGCTCCTGGCGGCGCTTGGTCTCGGCGTCCTGTGTGGTCCAGCGGGCGCGCTGGGCGCGGGCCACCAGGGCGTACCCGGCGCGCCCCAGTGCCGCGCCGGCCAGGGCCAGCACCACGACGCCGAACAGGAAGGCTGCCTCCGGCTGCGGCAGCAGCCTGAAGGGAGCGATGAGCAGGGAGTCCAGGATCGCGAAGGGGGTGGTTGGGGTGGGCGTCATGTTTGCAGAGTGCCGTAAAAAGCCCCTCCCCCGCAAGGGGGGAGGGGCTCATGGAGGCGGATATGCGCGTTATTACACGCCGGGGATCTTGATGCCGTAGAAGCCGGCCAGCAGGTAGCCGATGCCGATGTACAGCGAGAGCACGATGAAGATGCGCTTCATCAGCGAGTCGGACAGGTACTTGGAGGTCATGGGGCCCACGATGGAGCCGACGGTGATGCCCACCAGCTCAAGGCCGATGAGGTGCCACTCGATGGGAGTGCCCTTGCCCATGAGGGTGATGATGCTGGTGACCATGCCCACGAGCACGGCCAGCGCGCTGGTGCCGGCGGCCAGGTACATGGGCAGCTGGGTCACGCTGGTCAGGAAGGGCACCAGCAGGAAGCCGCCGCCAACGCCCAGGAAGGCCGCCGCGGCGGAGATGACCACGCCGCCCAGGAAGGGCAGCAGGGGGTTGAAGCGGAAGGGCACGCCGTAGAAGGTGAACTCGCAGGTGCTGGCGGTGAACTTCTGGATCTTCAGGCCGATGTCGCAACCGGTCATGTCCTCGCCGCACTTCTGCTTTTTCACGGCGTCTTCAAAGGCCTTGGCGGCCTCCTTGGCGGTCTTCTTCTTTTTCTGGGCGCCGGGGGTGGTCTCGTAGAAGAGCCAGCAGC
>NZ_DATMYK010000027.1:0-21419 GCF_035560995.1 Humidesulfovibrio sp.
ACAGGAAGAAGGCCGGGTGCACGAAGCCGCGCTTGCCGGGTGCGCCGCAGATGAGCGCCGCTCCGTTGCCCTCGCTGCCCGTACCCGCCGTGGTAGGTATGGCGACGAGTGGCAGGCCTTTTGCGCCTTCGTACGCCTGTGCGGTGAAGGCGCCCCAGAAGGGGGCCTCTTTGGTGGCGGCCAGGCAGATGGCTTTGGCCGAGTCGATGACGCTGCCGCCGCCAAGGGCGATGATCATTTCCGCACCCATTTCTCGGGCTTGGGCCGCCGCTGCGTCCACGTCATCGGTGCGCGGGTTGGCGTGCACGCCGTCGAATACCGTGGTCATGACGCCGCGCGCGCCCAGCAGGCCCTGCACACGGGCCAGGTAGCCCTGGCGCAGGATGTTCCCGCTGGCCCCGATGACGATGAGGGCCCTTTTGCCCTGCGGCAGGTGCGGGGTGGTCTCCAACTCGTTCAGCTTGCCGGGGCCGAAAACAAGGGTGGTGGGCAGACGGTAGGTGAAGGACAGCATGGGGGCCTCCTTTATGGGCGCGCTGTGTGTTCCAGGGCTTCCTCGAACTGCGTGGGCGTGAACAGGTCGCGCAGGACGAGGGGGTGCTCCGGTGCATTCTTGGGGAAGATGGCCAGCACCGGAATGCTCTTGCTGCCGAGGGCGTGCAGCAGGGCCTCGGCCTCCGGGTTCTGTTCCGTCAAATCGGCCCGCATGAGCCTGAGGCCGAAGCGCTTCTTCATGTCCCCAAGGCGTGCGGGCGTCAAGGTGGTCTGCTCCAGCACCTTGCACGAGGGGCACCAGTCGGCCGTGAAGTCCACGATGACGGTCTCCTTGCCGAGCACGGCGCGCAGGGAAGCTTCGGAGTAAGCATCCATCTGCGTCACCACCGTGGCGGGCCGCAGGCCCAGCCAGAAGCCGGCGGCGATGAGCAGCACGGCCAGAAGCTTCAGCAGGACGTTTTTCGCCGTATCGAAGCCAGGTCCCGCCAGGCCCCAGACCCACGCGCCCAGGGCCGTGAACCACAGCAGGATAAGCACCGGTATGAGCCGGGCCTCCGGCAAAATGCTGATGAGATAGATGCAGGTGCCCATGAGCAGGAGCCCCACGCCCTTTTCCAAGTGGCCGGTCCAGGCGCCTGGCCGGGGGAACAGGCGCGCCAATCCGGGGAACAGCACCAGCACCAGATAGGGCAGAGCCATGCCCGCGCCCACGGCGAGCAGCACCGAGCTGATGACCCAGGGCGGCTGCATGAGCGTCCAGCCCAGCACTCCGCCAAGGAAAGGCCCGCTGCACGGCGTGGCCAGAAGCGTGGCCAAGAGGCCCGTGAACAGGGCCTGCAGCTTGGGGTGCGTGGTCATCTGGTCGAACTTCAGGTCCACTATGGGCAGGCTGAACACACCGAACAGGCTCAAGGACAGGGCGAAGATCAGGGCGGTCAGGCTCATGACGATGACCGGCTGCTGGAAGATCTGTCCCCAGGCCAGACCCGTGGCCCCCAGGATGACGCTCAGGGCCAGGAAGTAGAGCAGGATGCCCGAGGCGAAGTAGAGGTTGTGCTCGCGGAATCTGGCCCGGCGTATGTCCGCGTCCGCGCTGCCGCCACCCGCCATGAGCGCCGAGAGCTTGATGCTGATGACCGGCAGCACGCAGGGCATGAAGTTCAGGATGAACCCGGCCAGCAGGCCAAGCAGCACGGCCTTCACCAGGCCGCCCACCTCAAGCTCCGGCTGGAAGTAGCGCGGGGTCAGGCTGGACCAGACGCCTGCGCTGGAGGGCTGCCCTGCCGCTGCAGGGGATGGGTCGGCTTTAGCCTGGTCTTGTGGGGCCTCCGCCGGGGGCGCTGCAAAGGCCGTTTTGGCCGGGGCCTGCTTGTCCACGGTCTTGGCCGCGGCCAGCAGGGCGGGCCACCAGGGTTGCTGGCGCACATCGGGCAGATTGCCCTTGGGCAGCACGAAGGCCAGATCGATGCTGGCGGGCAGGCACTTGTCCTTGGTGCACAAGAGCAGCTCAAGCTTGGCCATCAGGCTGGGCGCCTTGCCCTTGCCGTCCTCCGGCAGCAGGATGAACAGCGGGGTCTTGCCCGCATAGGCGTTCACCAGTGCGCCGGGATCCAGCGGGTCGGCCTTGGGCTGGCCGGCGGGATAGAGCACGGGCAGGGGCGTCTTGCCCAGACTGGCGGAAAGCTTGGTCGGTTTGGCGAAGCCCCCGGGGGAATGGGAGTAGGTGTACCAGCCTTCGTCAGGCTCCAGGAACAGCACGGCCACGCGCCGCGCCTCCAGCCCGGCCTCTGCCCGGGCCTGCTGCCCAAGGCTGTAGGCAGCCCAGGAAGTGGCCAGGGGCAAGTCTTCGTGCCGGTCTGCGGCGCTGGCGGAAAGGGGCGGGAACAGGGCCAGCAGGAGGAAGCAAAGGAGGCCTCTAAGAACTTTGTGTGACATTTTTTTCGCTCGATGCATTTTTTCGTGTTGACAAAGGATGCCTGTCCACGTAGACCCCTTTTCGCGCTGACGACGACAACGACGCCGACGCAAACGTGGGTCACTAGCTCAATTGGTAGAGCAGCGGACTCTTAATCCGGAGGTTCAAGGTTCGATTCCTTGGTGACCCACCACGTAAGACACAAAAGCCGATTCCGAAAGGGTCGGCTTTTTTCTTTTCTGTTGTCGGGAAGCGCAGTTCCGCAGAGCACAACACTGCCGAAACGCCTGCGCAAAGAGTTGAAGCGTTCACCATGCTCTGTTCTGAGCATTTCAGCCCCTGGTGTCAAGGCGGCCGAGTCCGCCCCCGGGAGCACTGTTTGATTTATCTTGGCAGACGACCTGGGCCGGGCTATAGTTCCGCGCCTGGAGCGGAGGGCATCCTTTGAGCCCGCCGCGAACATCAAAGCACGACCTGTCACAAGGAGAGCCTATGGGCTTCAGCTTCTTTCCCAAGGAGATTCAGTTTTTCGACCTGTTTCAGGAACAGTACGAGAAGCTGAACGAGGCCGTGGCCGCTCTGAACAGCATCTTCCAGGAATTTGAGGATGTGGAGAACAAGTGCAAGTCCATCAACCTCATCGAGGAGACGGGCAACGGCATCGCGCGGAGCATCTCGCAGCAGCTTTCCTTGACCTTCATCACTCCCATCGACCGCGAAGACATCCACAACATCAACATCGCGCAGGAAGACCTCCTGAACCTCATCAAGGCCATCTCCACGCGCATCGGCTTGTACGACTTCCATATGGTGAAGTTCCCGGCCAAGAAGCTCGTCAAGAATCTCGCCATCATGATCGAAGAGGGCGGCCGCATGCTGGACCGCCTGCGCGAGCGCAAACCCGTGGACGAGAACGCCAAGAAGGTCAAATCCCTGAAGTACGAGTGCGAGATGCTGCTGCTTGTGGCCCTGGGCGAGGTGTACGACATCAAGCTCACCGGCTTCGACGCCGTGATGGAAATCGTCAAGTGGACGCACATCTACGACCGCATTGAGCAGGCGGTGAACCAGGCCGAGCGGCTGGCCGACATCATCGAAGGCGTGGTGCTGAAAAATGCCTGATCTGCCGATGATGCTGGTGGCCATCGTGGCCCTGGCCCTGTTCTTCGACTACACCAACGGGGCGCACGACTCCGCAAACGCCATCGCCACCATCGTCTCCACCAAGGTGCTTTCGCCCAAGGTCGCGGTGGTCATGGCCGCCTCGCTGAACCTCGCGGGCGCGTTCATGGGCGAGCAGGTGGCCAAGACCATCGGCAGCGGCATCGTCAACGCCGATGTGGTGGCGGGCTGCCAGGGCATCGTCCTTGCGGCGCTTTTCGGCGCCATCTTCTGGAATCTGCTCACCTGGTACCTCGGGCTGCCCTCGTCCTCGTCCCATGCGCTCATCGGCGGCCTCATGGGTGCGGCCGTGGCCTACAGCGGCTTCGACGCCCTGAACTTCATGTCCATCTTCAAGAAAGTCATCATTCCCCTTGTGCTTTCCCCCATGGCGGGCTTCATCGGCGGCTATTTCTTCATGGTTCTGCTCTCCTGGCTGTTCCACAAGGCCAAGCCGCGCAAGGTGAACAACTTGTTCCGCAAGCTGCAAATCGTCTCCTCGGCCTTCATGGCCACCAGCCACGGTCAGAACGACGCCCAGAAGACCATGGGCATCATCACCTTGGCGCTGTTCCTCTCGCACGAAATCCCCGAAATCCACGTGCCCTTCTGGGTCAAGCTCTCCTGCGCCCTGGCCATGGGCCTGGGCACCGCCACCGGCGGTTGGAAGATCGTAAAGACCATGGGGCACAAGATCTTCAAGCTTGAGCCCATCCACGGCTGCGCGGCCGAAACCGCCGCGGCCATGGTCATCACCGGGGCCAGCCATTTCGGCGCGCCCATCAGCACCACCCATGTCATTTCCACTTCCGTGCTCGGGGTCGGCGCCAGCAAGCGCCTTTCCGCCGTGCGCTGGGGCGTGGCCGGAAACATGGTCGTGGCCTGGATCATCACCATCCCAGCCTCCGCGCTTGTGGCTGGCGGGGCGTTCTACCTGCTGAAGTTGCTGGGCGCGGTGTAGCCCGGCGCAGAGTCTGTCTCAATAGGGCGCATCGGCCTTCGGAATAGTTCAGATTCTTGCCACAACCATTTGGACATGCTAGTGTTTCTCCTTAATCATCAGGAGGCGGCACATGCAGTTCGACACCATTCCCCAAAAGCAGAAGAGCATTGAAGAAGCGCTGTCGCAGCGCTTTCGTCAGGCGGCCGTGAGCCCGGATGGGCTCTTCGCCTACCCCACCGGGCGCGAAGGGTTGCGAGCTCTGGCGTATCCTCCCGATTTCATCGATTCGCTGCTGGACGAGGCGGCCCAGTGCTACTGCGGCGTGGGCAATCCCTTCGCCCCAGGCTTGCCGGAGCCAGGCGAGCGCGTGCTCGATGTAGGCTGCGGCGCCGGAGTGGACGCCATTGCCGCCGCGCGCTTCGTCGGCCCACAGGGCTGCGTTGCGGGCCTGGAACTCTCGCCGCATATGTTGGCCCGTGCCGAGGCCAATCTTCACCTGAGCGGGGCCGCGAACGTCATGCTCGAACAGGGCGGGGCGGAAAGCCTGCCCTTTGCGGACGCCTCCTTTGATCTGCTCATCTCAAACGGCGTGTACAATCTGGTGCCGAACAAGCCCCGCGCCCTGGCCGAGGCCTTTCGCGTGCTCGCCCCCGGCGGCCGCTTGCAGGTGGCCGACCAGATCCGCGAATCGGAGCAGCCTCAGTCTTGTCCTTTGCCGCAGCCAGGAGAATCGCCGGGCGAATTGTGGGCCAAGTGACAGGACGGCGCGGTGCCGGGAAGGGTCTTCCTGGATATGCTTGAGGCTGTCGGCTTCGTCGAGGCGCGTCTGTGCCTGCGCACGCCATTCAAAAGTTCGCCCCTGACCACCGGGGCGGTGTTCTTTGCCAGAAAACCGTGATCGCGCGCTGATCTTTCCCACCGCTGGTGCGCCCGACTTGACTTGCGACGTGCCCTGACGCAGGATGATTCGGTTGGTTCTCGCCATCTTGGGATTGTTTTTGCGTGCGTTGAACTCCACCAGCAGGTTTGTGCGGTCATGGCTGAAGCAGAGAAAGTCGGCACCATTCTTGTCGTAGACGATGAGCCCATGAACATCATGGTGCTGCGGGGCCTGTTGGGACATGCCGGCTATGCGGTGGAGAGCGCTCTGAACGGCCCAGAGGGGCTTGAGAAGGCTCGTTCCCTGCGCCCGGATATGGTGCTGCTGGACGTGATGATGCCGGGCGAGTCCGGCTTTGAAACCTGCAAGAAGCTGAAAGGTGACTCCGCAACGGCGCACATCCCGGTCATCTTCATCACCTGCCTGGACGAAATGTCCAACAAGCTCGCCGGGCTCGACCTCGGCGCGGTGGACTACATCACCAAGCCCTTCATGGCGGCGGAAGTGGTGGCCCGAGTGCGTTCGCACATGAATTTTCAGCGCCGCCAAAGCGAGATCATCGACGCACAGGCCACGCGCCTGGGTCAGGTGCACAATGCCCAAATGTCGCTGCTGGTGAAGCCGGAAGCCTTGCCAGAGGCACGTTTTGCCGTGCACTTCCTGCCCGTGCTTGAAGCCGGCGGCGACTTTTACGACGTGCTTTCCTTCGGCGGCGGGCAAACGGCCTACTTTCTGGCCGATGTGAGCGGCCACGATCTGGGCGCGTCCTTCATCACGTCCTCCCTCAAGGCCTTGTTCCGCCAGCATGCCAGCCAGGGAAAGTCGCCCGCGGAAATCCTCTCCGGCATGAACCGCATCCTCTGCGCCATCACCACCGAGGAAGTCTACCTCACCGCCGTCTGCCTCTGCCTGGACCGGTTTCAAGGCCGTTACTCCCTGGCCTCAGGCGGGCATCCGCCCGTGGTGGGGCAATTGGAGGGCTCGGCCCGCATGCTCGATATTTCCGGCCTTCCGCTGGGCATGTTCGAGGACGCGGAGTACGCCGTGCTTGAAGGCGGCATGGCCGAGGGCGACCGCTTTTATCTTTACACCGACGGCCTAGCAGAGAACACGGGAGCCTACGTCACCAGCCAAGCTTTCCGCTCACATCTGCTTGAGTCCTGCCTGCACAACGCCATCATGCCCTTGTCCGCCGCCGTGGTGAACATGGTGCGAGCCATGACCGGGGAAGAGAAGCCCACGGACGACGTGGTGCTGCTCGGGGTGGATGTATGAGCCAGCAGCAGACCGGGCTGCTCCACGGCGCGGACGGCATTTCCTACGATTTCCCGGCCAGCACGGAGAACGTGGAGATCTTCATCGCCGGAATCCACGGCTTCCTGGCCGAACGCGCCCTGGGCGGTCTGGCCTTCGACATCGAACTGCTTGCGCGTGAGGCACTGGTGAACGCCGTACAACACGGCTCCCGGTGTGACGCCTCGAAGCTGGTCAGCGCCTCGTTGCGGCTGGAAGGGGCCGCGCTTGTGCTTACCGTGCGCGACCAGGGAGCTGGATGGGATTGGCGCAACATGCCCATCGCTACGCCTGATCCGGCAAGAGAATCCGGCCGCGGGCTCATCATCATCCGAAAATACGCTGACAGCTTCGCATACAACGACTCGGGCAACGCGCTCACCATCACCAAGCGCGTGCCCTCGGAGGACACCAACATGACCACCCCTCAGGACGGCACAGTGCGTTTAGCCATGGAGCCGCGCGTTTCGGCCCAAGATGTTCCCGCGCTTCGTGAGGTCTTTCGCGCGCGCATACAAGAGGGGGCGCGCCAACTGCACCTTGACTTCAGCCGGGTGGAAAGCCTGGATTCCATGGGCATCGGACTGCTGGTGGCCACGCATAATTCCCTGGCCAAACAGGGCGGAGCCCTTGTGCTCAGCGAGGTGCGCAAGGACATTCATCAGCTGCTCACCCTCATGCGCCTGGATAAGCATTTTTCCATCACACCCGCTCCGGGCTCCCCGGCCCAGGGCGATACCGTTCAGGCGGGGTAGGGCATGACTGCCGAACTTCTCGACCTCACCCAGAGTTTTGTCGAGGACTGCCGCGAGCATCTGGACAGCATCGAAGCCTCGCTCATGGACATCGAGGCCGCAGGCGAGCACCAGGACGCGGAGCTGGTGAACAGCGTGTTCCGCCTGGCCCACTCCATCAAGGGCGGCGCGGGCATGCTCGGGCTCGACAACATCAAGACCCTGGCCCACAAGCTGGAGAACGTGCTGCACATGGTGCGCAGCAACGAGTTGACTCCCACCCACGAGGTGGTGGACGTGCTGCTGAAGGGTTTTGATCGCCTGACCTACCTGGTGGACAACATCCACGAGAGCGAGAAGCTTCCCATCGACGTGCAGGTGGCCCAGCTTTTGTCCATAAGCAACCCCGATGCCGCGAAGGAAGGCGCGAAGCCCGAGCAGGCCAGCATCGAGGTCGGCGCGAGGGGCATCTTTCATGTCGATGCGGTGAGTTTGGAGCAGGCCAAAAGCGGCGGCAACGAACTCTACCTGCTGGAGTTCGACCTGATCCACGACATCCATGGCAAGGGCCGCATGCCCTTCGAGGTGTTGAAGAGCCTGACGGACACCGGGCGAATCGTGGATTGTAAACTCGATTTTTCCGCCGTGGGCGACCTGGACGCCTTTGGCAACAGCATCCCCTTCTATGTGCTTTACGCCACCATCCTGGAGCCCAAGTACGTGAGCGGGCTGGTCAAGCTGCCTGACGAGCGCGTGCGGCACATCGACGACGCGCCCGAGGCCGTCAGCGTGGTCAAAGGCGACGGAGACGAAACCTTCGGCTCCTTGACCTTGAGCGTTGCCGCCGGGCGGGGCAGCGTCACGCTGCCCCAGGAGATTACCGCCCCCGTGTTGGCAGATCTGCGCGCCGCGCTGCTGGACGGGCTTGAGCGGTGCCCCTCAGTGGTGCTTGACTGGTCTGGAGTGGTGCGCTGTGATGTGTTCTTCTACCAGATGTTGCTTTCAGCCCGCGCGAGCTATGCCCGCCAGGGCAAGGAACTTAAGGTTTCTGCTCCCCTGGCGGAGGACCTCCGCAAGGCCGGAATCACTCAGGGCTTTGGCGCGCCTGAAGAGTCCAGCTTCCTGCTGCCCCTGGCCTGAGCCCTTCCCGCAACTTGGTCGCGCGGCTAAGCCCGCGTGATGCCGTGCTTGCGCGTCTTCTCGTACAGGGTTGCGCGCGAGATGCCGAGCGCCCTGGCCGTTCTGGCCATGTTCCACTCGTTTTCGCGCAGGGCGGCCAGTATGAGCCGCTGCTCGTTGTTGGACTGCACATTGGCCAGCAGGGCCTTGTGGTTCATGGCCGGCGCGGGCTGGCAGCGGGTCGCTCCGGCCGCCACTTCCGGCGGCAGGTCGCCCAGCTCGATGATCTTGCCCTGGCACAGGCTGGCCGCCCGGCCGATGACGCCCGCCAGCTCGCGCACGTTGCCCGGCCAGCCGTAGCGCATCAGCGCATCCATGGCCGCGTCGGAGCAGCCGGAAACCTGCGTATTGGTGCAGGTAAGCTGGTGCGCCACAAGCATGGGGATGTCTTCCGTGCGCTCGCGCAGGGGCGGGATGCGTATGGCCAGCCCGGCCATGCGGTAATACAGCTCCTCGCGGAACAGCCCGTCCTGCATCATGGCCTGCAGGTCCCGGTTGGTGGCCGCCACCAGGCGGAAATCCACGGACGTCGGCGCGTGCGAACCCAGCCGGTGCACCAGCTTGTCCTCCAGCACACGCAGAAGCTTCACCTGCGCCGTCAGTGGCAGATCGCCTATCTCGTCCAGGAACAGGGTGCCCTTGTGCGCCAGCTCTATCTTGCCGATGCGTCCCTCTCGCGTGGCGCCGGTGAAGGAGCCGGGCAGATAGCCGAACAGCTCGGACTCGAAGAGGTCGTTGGGGATGGCCGCGCAGTTGATGCCCACAAAGGGCCCGTGCGCGCGCTGGCTGGCCTGATGCAAGGCGTTGGCGAAAAGTTCTTTGCCCGTGCCCGTGGCTCCCAAAAGCAGCACCGGGGCCTCTGTGCGGGCGTAGCGCAGCAGGTGCTGTTTGGCTCCGCGAAGGGCAGCGCTCTGGCCCAGGATGCTCTCCACGGTATAGCGGGCGGACAGCGCCGTGTTCATGCGCGTTTTGTACAGCGAAACCTTCTGGCCCAGACGGTCGATCTTGTCAGAAAGGCTCTTGAGTTCCTCCGGGTTGCCGAAAATGGACTGGGAGAGCATGCCCACCACCTGGCCTGCGGCGTCGCACACGGGGATGCGGTTGACGATGAGGGTGCGCTTGGCTTTGCCTTGGCCCACACAGCACTGTTCGCCCATCTCGGCCACGCCGTTCTCCATCACCACGCCTGCGCGGGAATCGGGGATGAGTTCGGTCATGGTGCGGCCCAAGGCCTCGTCCTTGCTCACGCCAAGATAGCTGGCGTAGGTCTGGTTTACGAAGCGGATGATGCACTCGCGGTCACAGAAGATGACCCCCATGGGCACGGTGTCGAGGATGGATTCGGCGATGCTCTCGAGAGAGAAGCTGGATGCGTTCATGGCTGGCCTCGCTACTCTGATTGCGTGGACATCTTGCAATAATACATGTCAGGAAATCCGACAGTTTGCAATGTCCCGACCTCCTTGTTTGTGTCATAATTTAACGAAATATCTTGCAAGATTGCCAGAAGCCCGTGCTTGCCTTGCGTTGCCTAGGAGTCCTGGTTGCCCTGTTGCAGACAAAGTACTGTACGGATAGACAGACAGTCTGGCGCGCGAAGGGCTGGTCTTCATGCTGTTTCCCGTATGCCAGTTCAGCATGCAGCCGGTTCATGTCTGCGGTCATGCCCTCCACGGGAGCCTGGGCAGCGTTGCGCAAGGCTGCCCCAAAGGTCGGATACGGACGGGCTGGCACGAGATTTTGTCGAGGTAATGCTCGTAATCACACGGAAAAATGATGTTTTATTGGAAAAGTTTGTGGCGGACGCCACGGTGGAGCATGGGTTCGTGTGCCCTGGGGGTGGCGATTCCCCTAGGGTGGGCATGACTGGGCAAAGGCCTGCGTATGGGTGGGAAGCGTGTTGTCGATTGGTACGCTGATTGCTAATGGTGGGGAGGACAGACAAACCAAGGAGGCCCGTCATGGGCAAACCGATCAACTCCCTCAAGTCTCCCCGTTTCTGCGGCATCCGGACTTTCCAGCGCCTGCCGTATTCCGCCGACGTTTCCGGGAATGATTTTGCGATAATGGGCGTTCCCTTCGATACCGCAACTTCCTATCGCCCCGGCTGCCGTTTCGGGCCTGCCGCCATCCGCGAGGCCTCGGCCATTCTCAAGCCCTACAACCATGTGCTGGATGTGGATATCTTCGAAGAACTCGAAGGTGTGGACGCCGGCGACATGGACATCGTTCCCGGCTACATCGACGAATCCTTTGCCGTCATTGAACGAGAGACTGACCGCCTGTGCGCCCAGGGCGTGGTCCCCGTGCTGCTGGGCGGAGACCATTCCATCACCCTGCCGGAGCTGCGCGGCGTGGTGAAACACCACGGCCCGGTGGCGCTCATCCATCTGGACGCCCACTCCGACACGGGCAGCGATTTTTTCGGCAAGCCCTACAACCACGGCACGCCGTTCTACTGGGCCATGGAAGAGAAGCTCATCCTGCCAGAGCAGAGCACCCAGCTCGGCATCCGCGGCCCGCTCTACAGCCGCAGCGCCTGGGAGTACGCCAAGGGCAAGGGCATGCTGGTGCTCGACGGCTGGCAGATGCATACAATCGGCCTCACGGAGAGCATTCGCCGCGTGCGCGAACGCGTGCAGCCCGGCACACCGGTCTTCCTGACCTTCGACATCGACTTCCTTGACGCCGCGTATGCGCCTGGAACAGGAACTCCGGAGGTCGGGGGCTTCACCACCCATGAGGCGCTGGCGCTGGTGCTGGGCATCTGTCCCGGCCTGAAGCTTGTCGGCATGGACATGGTGGAGGTGCTGCCGGAAACCGACCACGGCGCGATCACCTCCTTTGCCGCCTCAAACATCATACACGCCTTCCTGTCCTGCCTCGCGGCCAACCGCCGGAGGTAGAGCGGGCGGAAAGGCCGCCATCGACCCAGATTTCCTGTAGTTGCTTGCCTGGATCTTCCCACGGCCGCGCATCCACAAGATGTGCGGCCGTTTTGCGTGTTTCTCCGCACAATGTTCAATTGTTGTTTGAAAACAGTGTGTAGAAAATATTGAGATTTAGTCTGGATTCTGAAAACAGGTTTCGCCTTGCGGGGCCTGGCCCAAAAGGTGCCGGAAGCACGGCCTTGGGCCGATTGCTGGCGGATCTGGCCTAGTGAGTCTGCCGCGGAAGGTTGAGCCGATGAGCGCGCACGCTTCTGGCGTGCACGCGCCGAAGCCGGTGCTGCCGGATGCGGGGGTCGCGTCAGCCTTGCAGCAGCGCCATGCCCGCCAGCCCGGCCACGATGAGCGCCGAGCCGAAGGCCCGCGCCGGGGTGACGCGCTCGCGCAGCACGAGCGCTCCAGCCAGGGTGCTGAACAGGATGCCCACGTTGCGGGCCGCGGTGACATGGATCACGTTGCCCTCGCGCAGGGCCAGCACGATGAGGAAGTAGGACAGCGGCGTGAACACCGCGACGAGAATGACGTCGCGCCTGCCGTTGCGGCATGATGTTTCGAGCCAGGAAGCGGCGAGTTTTGTCCAGCCGGGCCGCTTGCGCCAGGCCCACAGGGTCACGAACAGGCTCATGAACAGGTGCATGAGGAACAGATAGTCCAGCGGGTCCGGCCCAGGAGCAAGGCTCATGGCCTTGCGGTCGGCCAGGTGGTAGCCGGCGATGGCGCAGCCCGTTGCCAGGGAAAGGCACAACCCGCGCCGGGAAACAAGCGGCGCGCCGCCGCCGCGCCAGGCTGAAACGCCCACGAGCAGCGTGCCCGCCACCACCACGGCCACGCCCGCCGCCTGCATGGGCGTTGCGCCGTCACCCACAAGGACTCCGGCCAGCAGCAGGGTGAACACGGGCGCGGCGCCCCGGCTCAAGGGATACACGGCCGAGAGGTCCGCCGCCGCATAGGCTCCGAACAGGCAGGCGATGTAGACCGTCTCCAGCGCGCCGGAAACCGCGGCCCAGAGCCAGACCTCCGGCCCCAGGCTCCCGGTGGAGAAGGGCCGCCACAAGACAAAGGCCGGGGCGAGCACGAGGTTGCCCGCCACGGTCGTCAGCCAGGCGAAGGAGAGCTTGTCCGGACACTGCTTGACCAGCGTGTTCCAGAACACGTGCAGCGCGGCCGAGGCCAGCACGAGCCACAGGGCCAGCAGGCTCATGGGGCACCCTCCCGCCGCCGGGCGCGGCCGCTACAGCGTCAGGTGCGAGGCGTCGATGATCTCCTGGCGCAGGCGCAGGAACTCCATGTCCGTGAAGTCGCGCGGGCGCGGCAGGGTCACGTCGTACACGGTCTGCACGCGGCCGGGCAGCTTGCCCTCCATGGCCACGATGCGGTCGCCCAAGAAGAGGGCCTCGTCGATGTTGTTGGTGACGAAGATGACTGTGCGCTTTTCCGCCTGCCAGATGCGCGAGGTCTCCTGCTCCATGAAGATGCGCGTCTGGGCGTCCAGCTGGCCGAACGGTTCGTCGAGCAGCATCACCTGGGGGCTGTTGGCGTACACGCGGGCAATGCCCACGCGCTGCTTCATGCCGCCGGAAAGCTGGTGCGGGTAGTGGTCCTCAAAGCCCGTAAGGCCCACGAGGTCGATGTAATGCTTGGCCAGGTCGCGGCACTCCGTCTTGGGCAGGCCGCGCAACTTCGGGCCCATCTCAACGTTGCCCAGCACCGTCTTCCAGGGAAAGAGCATGTAGCCCTGGAACACCAGGCCGCGGTCCGGACCGGGACCATCCACCTCGCGCGGCACGCCGTCCTTGCCCCGCAGGGTCACGCTGCCGGTGCTCGGCGTTTCCAGCCCGGCGATGATGCGCAAGAGGGTGCTCTTGCCGCACTGCCCCGGGCCCAGGATCACCAGGAACTCGTTCTCGTGCACCTCGACGCTTACATCGTCGAGAACCGGCACTTCCTGGTTGCCCTTCTGAATGAAGGTCTTGCTGACGTGCGAGCAGGCGATCTTGACCTCAGGAGCGGTGGGGGTGAGCGTTGCCACGGCAGCCTTCCTTGCTGTGTCTTCGTGTGTCAGGGCGTCGAGCATCTGGACCTCGCGGTGCTACAGGCCTGCGATCTTGCGCTTCCAAGGGCAGAGCTGGCGCTCAAGCAGACTCACCAGCAGCGTAGTGCCCCATGCCACGATGGCGATGACCGCCATGCCGCCCATGACCATGGCCGGATCGGACAGGTTCATGCCCTGCACGATGATGTAGCCGAGGCCCGAGCGGGCGCTTACCAGTTCCGCAGCCAGCACGCAGGTCCAGGCGGAGCTGAGGGAGATCTGCAATCCTGCGAAGATGGCCGGGAACGAGGCCGGGAAGCATACGTGCAGGATCTCGTCGCGCCGGTTGCCGCCCAGCATGCGGATGACGTCGTAGAGTTCCGGATCCACCAGCCGCACGCCGTTGTAGGCGTTCAGCAGGCAGGGCACAAAGGTGCCGATGACGATGATGAACACCTTGCTGGTCTCGTCGATGCCGAACCAGAGGATGGAGATGCTGACCCAGGAAATGGGCGGCATGGGCTTCAGGAGGTCGAAGAGCGGCTTCACGATGGCGTTGACATAGCGGTTGAGCGCCATGAACAGGCCCAACGGCACGGCCAGCGCGGAGGCGATGGTGAAGCCGATGACCACGCGCTGCGTGCTGGCCCAGATGTGGCCCAGAAGCTTGTAGTCGGCCAGCTCGTTGTCCCAAAGGTCCTGCAGGGCAACGATGACCTCGGCCGGGCGGGCCAGTGAGCTTGAGCCCTCGCCGCCGAGGGTTCGGGCCAGGTAGTCCCAGCCGAAGAAGAAGCAGAACAGGGACACGCCGTAGAGGAAGAAGCGGTTGCCCAGAATCTTGCCTAGGCTCAGCGGGCCGGAGTCGATGGTACAGCCGACGGTTTCGTTGGCGATATCCGAGCCCATGGCTACCTCCTGATCCCGGCCAGAAGCCGCTTCTCAACCTGATCGATGACCACGCCGATGACCGCGCCGGTCAAGCCCACCATGACCATGCCGAGCACGACCATCTCCGGCATAGCCAGCCTGCGGCCCATGGTGATCATGAAGCCCAGGCCCATGTCGGCCGCCAGCAGTTCCGCCGCCACGAGGTTGGTCCAGCAGGCGGCCAGGGCTATCTGCAGCGCGCCGAAGACCATGGGCAGGGCCGAGGGAATGCAGAGCTGGCGAAATATCTGCCAATCGCTGGCGCCATACGTGCGCGCCATCTGAATCAGCGTCGGGTTGGTCATCTTCACGCCCACGTAGGCGTTGATGACACAGGGCACGAGCCCCCCCAGCCAGATGATGAAGATCTTGCCCGGCAGGCCGATGCCGAACCAGAAGATGGTCAGCGGAATCCAGGCCACGGGCGGAATGGGGCGGATGATCTCGAAGACCGGCCGCGCCAGCCCCTCGGCCACGGTGAACCAGCCCATGGCCAGGCCCAGCGGAATGCCCACTGCCAGGGCAAGGAAATACCCGGTGAAGGCCTCCTGGATGCTGACGAGCGCATGCTCCTGCATGAGCGCACCATCGGGGTCCACGTCCCTGAGCTTGAGCACCAGCAGCTCGGCCACGGAGCTTGGCGCGGCCAGCATGGTGGAGGGCACGATGCCAGAGCGGACGATAAACTCCCAGAAGCAGAAGAAGGCGGTGATGCTGATCACCGGCAGGATCTTGAGGGCCAGGGGCGTTCTCACCCGGACTTCGCGGTATGCTGTCATCACTTTTCCCTCGCTTGGCTGGAAGGTGGAGCTGCCCGGATCAAGTGGGGCCGGCGCGGCAGTTCATGTGCCTTGCCGCGCCGACCCGCGAATGCTTTCTACTGCTTGACCAACTTGAGGAACTTGTCGGTGATGTAGAAGCCGGTGGCGAGCTTCTCACCCTCGGCGGGCTTCAGCTTGCCGAGTTCGGTGAAGAAGGTGACCAGATCCTTCTGCCACAGCTGCACCTGGCTGGGGCCCTTGGAGGCGTCGAACATCTTAAGCTGCTCCTGCAGGGTGAATACCTGGTGCATTTCGAGGTCGATCCTGGCCTCGTCCTCGGTCAGGCGCAGTCCAGCCCAGCCCAGGAACTTCCGGTAGTCCGGAGCAAGCTTCACGCCTTCCTTGCGGATCATGTCGATGCCCTTGAAGTAGACCTTGAGGAACTTGGCCACTTGCTCGGGGTTCTTGTCGCAGTAGTCCTTGTCGCCGATGATCACGATGGGCACGAAGCCGCCGGCCTTCTTGACGTCGGAGGCGACCTTCCAGCCCTTCTTGAGGCCGCTGTACATCTGCGGAGCCCAGAGAACCACGGCGTCGCCGATGCCCTTCTCAAAGGCGGCCACGCACTGGGCCGGGTCCATGTTCTTGATGATGACGTCCTTGTCCGTCAGGCCCAGGGACTTGAGCCACAGGCTCATGGCGTAGTGTCCGGAGGAGATGGTGGTGCACAAGATGGTCTTGCCCTTCACTGTTTCCGGGCTGCCGTAAATCTCGGGGAACTTCTTGTTGAAGCCCTTGGTCTTGAGGATGGGGCTGTCGGGCCGGACGAGCACCGAGTTGGTCGAGGACTCGTCGTTGCCGATGGCGAGGAGGTAGGCGTTGTGCCGGAGCGCGCCGAACATCATGGGCACTCCGCCCGTGCCGCCGATGACCCACTGCTTGGCGGGCAGGGCCTCGATCTGGGCCATGCCGGAATCGAACATGTGCATCTTGATGTCGAAGCCTTCCGCCTTGTCCCAGCCCTTCTGGTGCGCGTACCAGGGGATGAGGGCCTCATGCTCGGCCTGCCAGGTGGTGTTGAGCACCTTGGCATCAGCCGCCTGGGCCAGGCCTGCAAAGGCCAGAATCAGGAACATCGCCGTAAAGAGCGCCACGTGATGCTTGAGCTTCGCCATAAGGATTCCCTCCGTCGTTCGATTGTTCGCTCACCTTTGCGCGGGCTGCCTTCCGCGCGTCATCCCCCGTTGTGATCTTCACCGCGGCCGCTTCGCTACCACCAGCGGATGAGCTCCGTGACGTGCTTGCGGATGCGGACGAATTCAGGATCCAGGAAGTTTCTTGGCCTTGGCAAATCTACCTTCACCTCGGCCTTGATCTTGGTCGGCTTGTTGGAGAGCACGAGGATGCGCTCGGCCACGTAGACCGCCTCCTCGATGTTGTGGGTGATGAAGAGCACGGTGCTGTGGAGCTTCTGCCACAGGTTCACCAGCTCGTCCTCCAGGTAGAAGCGCAGCTTCACGTCGAGCTGCCCGTAAGGCTCGTCCATGAGCAGCAGGTCCGGGTTCACCGCAAAAGCGCGGGAAACCGCAATGCGCTGGAGCATGCTTGCCGAGATCTGATTCGGGTAGAGATTCGCGCATTGGGTCAGCCCCACCAGCTCCAGAATCTTATCCAGCCGGGTGTCGATCTCCGCCTTGGCCAGGCCCTTCACCTCCATGCCGTAGGCCACATTCTCGCGCACGGTGCGCCAGGGCAGGCAGGTGGGTTCCTGGAACACGAAGGAGATGTTGTGCTTCTTGGGATCGGCGTCCTCGCCGTCGATGCAGATGCGCCCGCCGCTGATGGGAATGAGCCGCGACAAGGCGTTCAGGAAGGTTGTCTTGCCACAGCCCGTGGGACCGACGATGGCCACGAACTCTCCGTCGGCCACATCGAAGTTGATGTCGTCCAGCACCAGCAGGTCGCCGAAGCGCTTGGTCAGGTTGCGGACCTCAATCTTTTGCCGGATGGCTCCGCCTTCTTGCAGCATGGGGAACTCCTGCTCGCCAGTTCGTGTGGCCGTTTGCCGTCATGACCCCTTGTCGCGTCTAGTGCAGCAGGCTCTCCGGCGGCACGTAGCCCATGTCGAAGGCCTCGGCCACGCCCTTATAGGTGATCTTGCCGTCCACCACGTTGAGACCCAGCATGATCTCCCGGCTCTCCGCACAGGCCTTGCGCCAGCCCTTGTTGGCGATCTCCAGGGCATAGGGCAGGGTGGCGTTGGTCAGCGCCAGGGTGCTGGTCTTGGCCACGCCGCCGGGCATGTTGGCTACACAGTAGTGCACCACGCCGTCCACGATGTAGACTGGGTCCGTGTGGGTGGTGGGCTTGCTGGTCTCGAAGCAGCCGCCCTGGTCGATGGCCACGTCCACCAGCACGGCTCCGCGCTTCATGGTGGAGAGCATCTCCCGCGTCACCAGCCTGGGGGCCTTGGCGCCGGGAATCAGCACCGCGCCGATGACCAGGTCGGCCGTGGGCACGATCTTGCGGATGGCCGCAGGATTACTCATGAGCAGGAAGCAGTTGGCAGGCATGACGTCGCTCAAGTAGCGCAGACGCTCTATGCTGGTGTCCAGCAGGTAGACCTTGGCCCCAAGGCCGCAGGCCATCTTGGCCGCGTTGACGCCGACGATGCCGCCGCCGATGATGACCACTGTGGCCGGGTCCACGCCGGGCACGCCACCAAGCAGGATGCCGCCGCCGCCCTGGGCCATTTCCAGATACTTTGCACCTTCCTGAACGGCCATGCGCCCTGCAACCTCACTCATGGGCATCAAAAGCGGCAGGGAACGGTCCGGCTTCTGGATGGTCTCGTAGGCAATGTTCACCGAGCCGCTTGCCAGCAGCGCGCGGGTCAGTTCCTCGTTGGCCGCCAGGTGCAGATAGGTGAACACGATCTGCCCGGGCCGGATGAGCTGGTATTCCTGCGGCAGGGGCTCCTTCACGTGCATGACCATTTCGGCCCTGGCGTAGATGTCCGCCGCGCTGGCGACAACTTCCGCCCCGGCCTTCGCATAGGCCTCGTCCGTAAAGCCGCTTCCGGCGCCCGCGTCCTTTTCGACCAGAACCTCGTGACCGTTCTGGTGCAGCACCTCTACGCCCGCGGGCGTCATGGACACGCGATGCTCCTGGCTCTTAATCTCCTTCAGTATGCCGACGATCATTGCTTGGCCTCCTTTATTGTCCCGCTCAGGACGCGGCCTTCACAAGGGCGTTCTTCACGGCGCTTAGGATGGTGTCGATGTCGTCCCTGGTGGCGATGAGCGCCGGAGCCAGGTTGATGATGTTGTTGTGCCCGGGCAGGCTGCGGTTGGTGCGTCCAACCAGCACGCCCTGTGCGGCTATCTCGCCCACCACCTTGAGCACGTAGGCTTCGCTTACGGGCTGGCGGGTCTTGTTGTCTTCCACCAGCTCTATGCCGCACAAAAGGCCCCGGCCGCGCACATCGCCCACATGGGGGATGTCCAGCATGCCCTTAAGGCCGTCGAGCATGCGCTCGCCCATCAGGCGGCAGTTCTCCAGCAGGTTTTCGTCTTCGATGATGCGCGTGCTTTCCAGAGCCGCGGTGCAGGCCGCCGCGCAGCCGCCAAAGGTGCTGATGTCGCGGAAGTAGGCCATCTTGTCGCTGGGGTCGTTCAGGAACTGGGCGAAGACGTTTTCCGTGGTGGCGGTGACGGAGATGGGCATGTAGGCGCTGGCCACGCCCTTGGCCATGGTCACGATGTCCGGCTTGGCGTCGTAGTGCATGTAGCCGAACCACTTGCCCGTGCGCCCCATGCCGCAGACGACTTCGTCCATGATGAGCAGGATGCCGTACTTGCGGCAAATCTCCTGAATGATGTCGTAGTATTCCTTCACCGGGGCGATGACGCCGCCGCCAGCCGTGATGGGCTCGAAGATCACCGCGCCAACTTCGTCGGGCCCCTCGGCCTTGATCACCGTCTCCATGGCCCGGGCGCAGTCGATGTCGCAGCCGGGATAGGTCTTGCCGAAGGCACAGCGGTAGCAGCAGGCGTGGGGGATCTCGGCAAAGCCGGGAACGAAGGGTCCGAACCATTCCTTGCGTTCCTGCTGGCCGGTGGAGGAAAGCGCGCCGATGGTGGTGCCGTGGTAGTCGCGGTGGCGGTAGAGGACGGTCTTCTTCTTGCCTCCGTGCTTCATGTGCCCGATGGCCCGGACCATCTTGTAGGCCTTTTCATTGGCCTCGGACCCGGAGTTCGAGAGGTACACGCGATTCAGGCCGGGCATCAGGGACGTCAGCTTGGCCGCGAACTGGGCGTAGGGAATGTTGCCCGCCGTTGCGGCGTAGTAGGGCAGCTTGATGAGCTGCGCGCAGACGGCTTCGGCTATGGACTTGCGCCCGTAGCCCACGTTGACGCACCAGACGCCGCCAGAGGTGGCGTCAAGGTATTCGCGGCCGCGGATGTCCCGCAGGCGCAGGCCGTCGCCCTCGGCCATGATCATGGGTTCCTTGGAGGCGATGGTGCTGTGCTGGAACAGATGGTGCCAGACGTGTTCCACGTCGTCGTTCACCAGAACATTGGGATCTGTAATTTTGCCGGTGTCTTGCATGGTCGCATCCTCCACTGCTTTGGCGCATCGTGGTCGCAACTGGGGTTGCGTGCTCAAAAGCTGGGCACTGCTCAGCCGGACAAGTCAGGGGGCGTCCGGCCTCGCGTCAGGCGCTGTCATTGCAAAGATCGGCTCCTTGGCTTGCCCGGAGACCGGATGCGCGCTGCGCATGGGCCGGTCCCCGGGGGCTCAAGGAGGGAAGTGCTACTTTTTCGGCGCGTTCAGGTGCGCGTACTTCTCCAAGTATCTGGTCGGCATGGCCAGGGCGTCGCGGCGGAAGGGTTCGGCCAGCACGTTCTTGCCACCCTCGATGACCGCCTCGATGACCGCGGGCCTTCCGGAGGCCACGGCCGCGCGGACGACGTCCTTCACGGTCTTGTAGTCCTCAACGCGGTAGCCCACTGCGCCCATGTCCTTGGCCAGCTGTGCGTAGCTCGGGTTCTCGCGCAGGTTCACGCCCACGTACCGCTCGGAGTAGTAGTCCACCTGGTTCTTCTTTTCCGCGCCCCATTCATAGTTCTGGAACACCACGGCGATGACCGGGATGTTTTCGCGCACGGCGGTCATCACCTCGGAAAGGCCGCTGATGCCGTAGGCGCCGTCGCCCTGGAGGGCGAACACCGGGGCGCCGGGATTGCCAATCTTGGCGCCCATGGCCGCGCCGTAGGCGAAGCCGCAGTTGCCCCAGGACAGGGCCGAGATGTGCTGGCGCGCTCCGCTGAACCTCAGATAACTGTTGGACATGGAGCAGTTGTTGCCGATGTCCGTGGCCACGATGGACCCGGCCGGGATGGCTTCGGAGAGCTCCTTGAGGAAGCGGCGCGGGTGCATGAGCTTGGCCGTGGAACTGGACCACTTGGTGAGCTCCTCGTCCCAGATGCCCTTTTCCGCGGCCACGTCCTTCTTGCGCGCGGCACTGGCCTTGCGCTTGGGATCCACGGCCTTGATGACGCCGAGCAGGCCGGCGGCGAACTCCTTGGCGTCGGCCACGATGCCCAGGCTGACGCGCTTGCTCAGGCCGAGCACGCGATGGTCCACGTCGACCTGGATGACCTTCGCGCCCTTGGGCCAGTAGTCGATGTCGTACTGGGGCAGGGTGCCGAAGGGACCGAGGCGGCAGCCCAGGGCCAGCACCACGTCGGCCTTGGCGATGGTGCGCATGGCGGCCTTGCTGCCGCAGTAGCCGATGGGCCCGCAGGAGAGCGGGTGGTCAGCCGGGAAGGAATCGTTGTGCAGGTAGCTGTTCACCACGGGGGCGGTGAGGTATTCGGCCAGGGCCTTGGTCTCGTTGATGGCGTCGGCCACGGAGACGCCGCCGCCCGCGAGAATGACCGGATACTTGGCCGAGGCGAGCAGGCGCGCTGCCTCCTCCACCTGGCTGGATGCGCCGGGGCCGCGCAGCACGGCTGCGGTGGTGTAGATCTCATCGTCGCACACGCCGTAGAAGTAGTCGCGCGGGATGTTCAGCTGGGTGGGGCCGTTCTCGGCCTTGGCGATGTAGAAGCAGCGTCGGGCCAGCTCAGCCATTCGATCCGGCCGG
>NZ_DATMYK010000028.1:0-5396 GCF_035560995.1 Humidesulfovibrio sp.
GAACGTGCGCTCCAGCCAGCAGCTGGCCGAGGTTCTGTTCAAGAAGCTGGGCCTCAAGCCCGCTGGAAAAACTCCGGGCGGGGCGCTTTCCACCGGCAGCGACGCCCTGGAAAAGCTGGCCGGGCAACACCCGATCATCGAGGAGATTCTGGCCTTCCGCGTGCAGGAGAAGCTGCGCTCCACCTACCTGGAGCCCATGCCGCGCCTGGCCGACGCCTCCGGCCGCCTGCATACGCGCTTCAACCAGCTTGCGACCGCGACAGGGCGGCTTTCCAGCTCCGGCCCGAATCTGCAGAACATCCCCATCCGCGGGCCCCAGGGCGCGCGCATGCGGGCCTGCTTCGTGGCCTCGCCCGGCATGCTGTTCGTCGGCGCGGACTACTCCCAGGTGGAGCTGCGCGTTCTGGCGCACTTTTCCAAAGATCCTGCGCTCATCGACGCCTTCCAGAAGGACGAGGACATCCACAGCCGCACCGCCGCGCTGCTGTTCGACAAGGACGCGGCCGAGATAACGCCCGACGAGCGGCGCGGGGCCAAGACCATCAACTTCGGGCTCATCTACGGCATGGGCCCGCAGAAGCTGGCGCGGGAGCTGGGCATCAGCACCAATCAGGCCAAGGAGTTCATCGCCCGCTACTTCGAGAAGCTGGGCACCCTGAAACAGTTCTACGAAGGCCTGGTGCAGGACGCCATGACGCGCGGCTATGTGACGACGCTGGCGGGCAGGCGCAGGCTGCTGCCGGAACTGCACTCGCGCAACCAGCAGGTGCAGGCCCAGGCGCGCAGGCAGGCGGTGAACACCGTCATCCAGGGCAGCGCGGCCGACGTCATCAAGCTGGCCATGCTGCGCGTGTTCGGCAGCCCGGAGCTGGCAGCCCTCGACGCCAAGCTCATCTTGCAGGTGCACGACGAACTGCTGCTGGAACTGCCGGAGCAGAACGCCCCGGCCGCCGCGCAGGAGCTTGCCCGCCTGATGCAGAACGTGGTGGCCCTCGACGTGCCGCTCAAGGTGGACGTGGGCCAGGGCCGCAACTGGGCCGAGGCGCACTAAACCGTCTGGCGCGGAGCCTTTTGCTCCGCAGTCTGTCACGCTTTGATTTTTTGAGCCGACGGGGAGACTCGTCGGCTTTTTCGTGCGCGGCCGTTTCCCGTCATCTGTCGTCTGGGCAGAAACCCCTTTCGGGCCGCGTTGTTCTGCGCTACAGTCCTGCCCGCATGCCCGATACACAGAACGCCATCCTCCTTGCCGCCTTCGGCTCGCGCCTGCCCGGCGCGGAAGCCTCGCTGGACGCCATCCGCGCCCGCGCGGCCGAGCTGTACCCGGACTGGCGCGTGGAAACGGCGCTGACCTCCGGCACGGTGCGCCGCCACAAGGGCGCGCACACCAGCCAGGGCCAGTCGCCGGAGGACATTCTGAAAGGCCTGCAACGCCAGGGGGTGAAGCGCTTGGCCGTGCAGTCCCTGCATGTCATCCCCGGCGACGAGTACAAGAGCCTGGAGCGTCTGGTGGCGGGCCTGTCCGCTTCCCAGGCGGGGCCGCAGGGCTTCGAGGGCATCAGCCTGGGCCGGCCGCTTCTGGGCAATGCCGCGGACGTGCGGCTGGTGGCGCAGACGCTTTTGACCGTGCTGCCGCCCGCGCGCAAGCCCGGCGAGGCGGTGCTGCTCATGGGCCACGGCACGCGGGGCCGCGCCAATGGCGTGTACCAGGACCTGGCCGACGAACTGCGGGCCCTGGACCCGCTCGTGCTCATCGGCGCGCTGGAGGCCGAGCCCGGCCTGGCCGCCAAGGTGGACGAACTGCGCTCCCTGGGCGCTTCCACAGTGCACCTCATGCCGCTTCTGTTCGCGCGCGGGGTCCACGCCACGCGTGACATGGCCGGGGAGGGCAAGAATTCCTGGCGCGCTGGGCTCACGAACGCGGGCTTCGCTTGCGAGACCCACGTCAAGGGCGCGGGCGAGCAGCCCGCCCTGGCGGACATCTGGCTTGCGCACCTGCGCGAGGCCGTGGAGCGCCTCTCGGCCTAGCGCCTTTTCGCCGTCCATCCGCTCCCCTCCCCCTTTTGCGGGTCCAGGGGGTGCATGCCCCCTGGCCGCCGGAGGCATCTCCAGGCGCGACGCCGGGCCACACGCTCGTCCATCGGCCCCGCAGCCGCCTGTCAAACCCGGCCTTTTCCCCTTTCTTCCCCTCTCCCATTCTTTTCGCCTTCCTTGACTGCTTTCCGCCGGACGCGGTACAGGACTAATGCCGAAAAAGGCCAGCCATCCACGGACGCTTCGTCCAGGGAGGTGCCGCATGACCATCTCCATCCGCACCCGCCTGCTTGCGCTCATGCTCGCCGCGGCCCTGCCCGCGCTGGGCATCATGCTCGCCACCGGGCGCGAGCTTGAGGAAAACGTGGTCAGCCGCGCGGAAAGCGCCGCGTTGCAACAGGTGCAGAACATGGCCGCGCACCACGCGCGCATCGTGGAGAACGCCCGCCTGCTTCTGGCCACCCTGGCCAAGACCTCAGAGGTGCGCAGCCTTGCGCCCCGGGCCAGCCAGGAGCTTTTGGCGGACATCCAGCAGCGCAACCCGGTGTACGTTTCCCTGGCCCTGGCGGATGCGCACGGCTCGATCCTGGCCCGCGCGCCGGAGGGGCCGTTGCCGCAAGAAGGCCCGGAACTGGCCCAGGCGGCGTTCTTCACGGCCGCGCTCAAGAACGGCGACTTCGTCACCGGCGACTACGCGCACCTGGAGGCCGCCCGGCGCGTGGTGCTGAACTTCGCCCAGCCGGTTGCGGGCGCCGCCTCGGATGGGCGGTCCGGGTCCAGGGGCGTGCTGGTGGCGGCCTTCGATCTGCACCACTTCGGCAGTCTGTTCGAAGGCGCCGGGCTGCCCGTCGGCAGCGTGTTCACCCTCACCGACGCCAAGGGCATGCGGCTGACGCGCTTCCCGGAGGCGGAAAAGTACACCTGGGTGCCGGATCTGCCCCGGATGATCGAGCGCATGAGCGGCCCGGCCGAGGAGGGAACCTTCCGCGAACGGGGCGTGGACGGCGTGCTGCGGCTCTACGCCTTCAAGCGTCTGCATTTTGCGGGCGCACCCTTTCCGTACCTCATGATCCGCCTGGGCGTGCCCGTGGACGAGGCCTTGGGGCAGGCGCGGGCCGTGGTGCGGCGCAATGTGCTTTTGCTGGGTCTGGCGGCCGCGCTGTTCATGGGCGCGGCCTGGGTGCTGGGCGAGGTGTCCGTGGTGCGGCGTCTGCGCGGGCTGGTTGCGGCCGCGGCCCGGCTGGAGGCGGGCGAGCTGGGAGCGCGCGCCGGGCTGCCCGGAGGCGGGGCCGGCGGCAGCGACGGCGGCCTGGGCGGTGAGGATGAGATCGGCCGGCTGGGCCGGGCCTTTGATTCCATGGCCCAGGCGCTGGAAAAGCGCGAGCAGGAGCGCGACGCCTACGAGAACGAGGTGTGCCACCTGAACGAGTTTCTGGAGGACCGGGTGGAGAAGCGCACCAAGGAGCTGGCCGCGGCCAACAAGGAGCTGACAGCCACCCTGGAGAGCCTGAACCAGGCCCAGAAGCATCTCATACAGTCCGAAAAGATGGCCTCCCTGGGCGGGCTGGTGGCGGGCGTGGCGCACGAGATCAACACCCCCGTGGGCATCGGCGTCACGGCGGCCTCGCACCTGGAGGACAAGACCAGGGCCATGCTGGACGAGTTCCGGGGCGGGGCGCTCAAGCGCGCCAGCCTGGAGGAGTATCTGGGGCTCTGCGACGAATCCACGCACATGATCCTGGCCAACCTGCGCCGCGCGTCGGATCTCATCCGCAGCTTCAAGCAGGTGGCCGTGGACCGCTCCACCGAGGAGAAGCGGGTGTTCCGCCTGCGCAGCTATCTGGAGCAGGTGCTCCTGTCGCTGCGGCCGCACCTCAAGAAGACGGCCATCGTGGTGGAACTGGAGTGCGACCCGGAGCTTGAGATCGATTCCTACCCGGGCCTGTGGTCGCAGATCGTCTCAAATCTGGTGATGAACGCCCTGCAGCACGCCTTCGAGCCCGGCCAGGCCGGGCGCATCGGAATTACGGCGGCGCTGGAGCAGGAACGCCTGCGCTTCACCTTCTCCGACGACGGGCGGGGCATCGCGCAGGAGCATCTGGGCAAGATCTTCGAGCCCTTCTTCACCACCTACCGGCAGAAGGGCGGCAGCGGGCTCGGCCTGTCCATCGTGTACAACCTGGTGACCCAGACCATGGGCGGCACCATCCACGTGGCCAGCGAACCCGGCCACGGCGCGGTGTTCAACATCATGGTGCCCCTGGCCCCGCCGGTGCCGGAGCCGCGGGAGCCGAAGGAAGCGAAGGAGGCTGGCCCGGCCTAGCCCAGGCCCAGCAACCACACGGCGAAGGGCGCGAATCCGGCGGTGAACACTCCCGCCAGGATCATGGCCAGCCCGGCCATGGCGCCCTGCTGCTCGCCTTCCATCAGGGCCGTGGCCGTGCCCTGCCCGTGCGACACGGTGCCCAGCGCCAGGCCGCGCGCCATGGGATCGCGCACGCGGGCCAGGTTCAGCAGCCAGCCGCCCGTGAGCGAGCCCAGGGTGCCCGTGGCCACCACGAAGGCCGTGGCCAGGGCCGGTATGCCCTTGTAGATTTGCGCGATTTCAATGGCGAAGGGGATGGTGACGCCCTTGGGCAGAATGGACACGACCACGTCCTGGGGCAGGCCGCCCAGCTTGGCTATGGCCCCGGCAGTAAGCATGGCCAGGGCCGCGCCCAGGGCCACGCTGCCCAGGATGGCCGGAGCGGCGCGCAACAGCAGGGTGCGGTAGCGGTAGAGGGGCACGGCCAGGCCCACGGTGGCGGGCCCGAGCAGAAAGGTCATGATGTTCTTGGCCGGGGCATAGTCGCTGTAGGGAATGCCGCAGAGCACCAGCACGGTGATGATGACCGCCGCGCCCAGGCCCACGACGTTCAGCAGGGGGTGGCGAAAGCGCAGGTACAGCTTGCGCACGCCCAGGTAGGTGGCCAGGGTGAGGATGATAAAGAGCGCGGTGGTCATGCGCCCTGCCTTTTGTTCAGGAACTGGGTAAGCCCGCCCACGGTCAAAAGCGGCAGCACCGCGCTGATGGCGATGGCGGCCAAAAGCGTCAGGCCGTAGTCGTAGAACACCTGGCCCCATTCCATAAGGCCCACGGCCACGGGCACGAAGAAGAACACCAGGTGCTTGAGCAGGAAGTCCGCCGCCAGCTCCACGTGCTTCAGTTTGATGACGCCCAGGCAGAGCAGGGTGAAGAGCAGCAGAACCCCGACCACGTTGCCGGGGATGGGCAGGTTGACTGCGGCCACGAACCAGGTGCTGCCTTGGTAGATGGCCCAGAGCAGGGCCAGTTGTGCCAGGGCTTTAAGGGTCTGCGTCACGGG
>NZ_DATMYK010000029.1:0-2894 GCF_035560995.1 Humidesulfovibrio sp.
GCCCGGCACCCCGAAGGCGACGGGCCCATCGTCATCGCCTCCGCCTTTGAGGAGGACATCGCCTGGAACCTGAAGCAGGCCGGGCTGACCGACGTGTGCGCCTTCCGCGACAGCAGCCGCCACATCCTCTGCGAGGGCATCTACGGCCTGCTGCCCGAGGGCGAGCGCTTCACCCTGCTGGACGTGGGCGCGCGCGACGCGGTGAACGACGAGCGCTGGCTGGGCATTCCGGCCTCGCGCATGCGCCTGTACGGCTTTGAGCTGGACGACGAGGGCTGCGAGGCCATGAACCGGGAGATGGCGGAGAGCGGCATCGAAGCGCGCTTCTTTCCCTATGGCTTGGCCGGCGCCGCCGGGCGGCGCAGCTTCCACCACAGCACCCGCCACCCGGGCAGCAGCTCCCTGTATCCCTACAACATGGAGCTGTTCGGCCGCATCAAGATGGCCGACAGCCACGAGGCGCACAACCTTGCGCAGTTCCTGGAGCCCATAGAGAGCCTGGAGGTGCAGGTCAGCACCCTGGACCAGTGGAAAGCCCGGCACGACGTGGCCAGCGTGGACTTCATGAAGCTGAACGTGCAGGGCGCGGAGCTGGAGATACTGCAAGGCGGCGAAAGCCTGCTGCCGGAAGTGCTCGGCCTGTTCACAGAGGCCGCCTTTGTCGAAAGCTATGTCGGCCGGCCGCTGTTTGCGGACCTGGACCGCTATCTGCGCAGCCAGGGCTTCACCTTCTTCACCTTCATCGGGCCCATGTGCATGGGCCGCAACGCCTCGCCGGTCACCACCCGGCACCTGCCAAGCTTCCACGCCTGGCACGGGCAGCTCATCGAGGCCCACGCCCTGTACCTGCGCGACCCCATCGCCGCGGAAAGCCGGGGCCAGGACATGCGTCTCTACACCAAGGCCAACATCCTCAAGCTGGCGGCCCTGGCAGAACGGCACTGCCAGACGGAGTTCGCCTTCGAGGTGCTGGCCTGGGCCGAACAGAAGGCCGTCACGGAAGGCGACCACGATTTCGCCGCCGCGCTGCGCGCGCTCATCGACGGCGCGGCCCGCAGCTATCAGGAACGGTTCAAATGAGCACGCGGGCGGCCGATGCCCCGGGGCAGGGGGAAGCGGAAACGCTGCAAAAGCTCGCCCGCTTGCCCGAGGTGCGGACGGCCCTGACGCAGATCATCACCGTTGACCCGCAGTTCCAGGCCCTGCGCGCGCGCATCGCGGCCAGACGCCTGGACAGCCTGCCCGCGGGCAGCAGGGTGCTCCTTTCAGGCTGCGGGGAGGTGTCGCGGCAACTGGTTGAGTCCCACCCCCAAAGCTTGGCCCGCCACGATCTCGCCTTCACCGACGGCGCCGCGGAGCGCCCCGAAGGCTTCCTCGGCCAGCGCTGGCTGACCGCCGGGGACGCCGTGGCCTTCGACCCGGAGCACGCCTTCCTGCTCACCGCCACCTACGAGACGGCCATGCGCCAGCGCCTGGAAGGCCTGCCAGCCGGACGCATAGCCACCCTGCGGGAGATCCTGCGCGCCGCGCTCACCGAGGCCGACATCCTGGAATGCCTGGAACACATCAACACTCAGGCCCGGAATACCGCCCGCGCGCTGCGCGAAGCCTTCCCCGCGGACGAAAAGACCCTGTACCTGCCGGATTCCGACTGGTACGGCGCGAACCTGCTGGTGCTGCGGACCCTGCGCGAGCGCGGCTGGCGCGTGGTCATGGTCGTGCGCGCGAACACCATCGCCAACCTGAACGCCCAGGCGCTGACGGCCGAGGGCTTTGCGGACCATGTCTTCCTCAGCCCGTCCGCCGAGTATTCCACGGTCTTCAGCCTGTGCCTGTGCGCAACCTTCCGGTTCAGCGCCGTGGTGCTCTGGGTGCTGTACGCCAACGTGCAGTACGTGCAGAGCATAATCCGCCACTCCCTCGGGCCGGTCATCGCCCAGTACGACTCCTTTCTGGAGACCATGCTGGACGATGAGCGCTTCGCCGCCGGGTTCTATGAAAAATACGGCACGACGCGTGAAGAGGCCCTGGAGGCGGAGCGGAACATCATCACCAGTTGCGGCGGGATGCTGTACAGGAACGAAGATCATGTCATCCGGTATTTCGAGGACAAATACGGGAGCCGGAAGCCGAAGCACAAATTTCTGCGCGCCGTGGACGCCCAGATCCACGCGCGCAACGCCCAGGTGCGGAAGTACTCGGCCGACAGCGGCGAACTGCACATCGCCTTCATCAACTCCATCCAGTTCGCCGACATGATCACCGAACAGGTGGCGTTTCCGCTCTTCTGCATCTACGAATTCGTGGAGGCCTGCGCCAGCCAGGGCATACACCTGAGCATTTTCAACCCCGAGGACTTCGGCGCCGTGCCGGAGTTCGACGGATTGCGCCGCATGGCCGCGGCCAGCAAGTACATCTCCTACACTCCGGCCATTCCCAGCGCCGAACTCATGGCGCTCTTGCCACGCTTCGACTTCGGCTGGATGTGCCGCCGGATAGACACGGTGCGTTGCGAATTCCCGCGCGTGCACCTGCCGCACACTATCTTCACCTACTTAAGCGCGGCGGTGCCGTTCATCGTCGGCCCGGAGACGCGATACATGGCCGACATCGCACGTGAAAATGGCATCGGGCTGGTACTGGAAACAGCGGACTGGCCGCAGGCTTCAGGGATTCTGCGCGGCTTTGACCGTGAGCAGTACCTGCGCAACGCGGGACAATACATCGAAGGCCTTGCGCCCGAGCTTCTGGGAAAGAGGCTGGCGGCTTTTCTCGATTCCATCGCCGCGCGGTAAAGCATCCGCAACTGCCACTCGCAGCCTGCCGCCCTTCCGGGCTGGCGGTCTATTGCTCCGCGCTGTGCAAGGCGATGCGCTCCACAGGATCGCAAACAT
>NZ_DATMYK010000030.1:0-7426 GCF_035560995.1 Humidesulfovibrio sp.
CCCTATTGTTGCGTAGAATGGAACACAGAACATAATGCGTATGCGGCGGCAGGCAAGGGCACTGTACAGCCTCCTCCGCATTTGGCATAGAATGAGGCAAAAGCAAAAGGAGATACGCATGACCTTCAAAATCACCGACGCCGTGACCTGGGTGGGCAAGCGCGACTGGGAGCTCAAGCGCTTCCATGGCGAGGAATATTCCACGCACAAAGGCAGCACCTACAACGCCTATCTGGTGCGCGACCAGAAAACCGCGCTCATTGAAACCGTGTGGGCGCCCTTCGCGGGCGAGTTCATCGAGCAGTTGAAGGCCGAGGTGGACCTCAAAACCATCGACTACGTCATCGCCAACCATGCCGAAAGCGACCACAGCGGCGGCCTGCCGGAACTCATGAAGCTCATCCCCGGCGTGCCCGTTTACTGCACGGCCAACGGCGTCAAATCCCTCAGGGGCCACTACCATCAGGACTGGAATTTCCAAGTGGTCAAGACCGGCCAGCGCCTGAGCCTGGGCAGCCGTGAACTCATCTTCATCGAAGCGCCCATGCTGCACTGGCCGGACACCATGTTCGACTATCTGACCGGCGAGGACATCCTGTTCAGCAACGACGCCTTCGGCCACCACCTGGCCACCGAGGGCATGTACAACGACCTGGCCGATCCCTGCGCCCTGGAGGCGGAGTGCATCAAGTATTACGCCAACATCCTCACGCCCTTCAGCGCCCTGGTGAAACGCAAGATCGAGGAGTTCGCCTCTCTGAACCTGCCGCTGAAGATGATCTGCCCCAGCCACGGCACCATCTGGCGCGAGAATCCCATGCAGATCGTGTCCAAGTACTTGGAATGGTCAAACAACTACCAGGAAAATCAGGTCAGCATCGTCTACGACACCATGTGGAACGGCACCCGGCGCATGGCCGAGGCCATGGCCGAAGGCTTGGCCCAGTCCGACCCCGCCTTGCGCGTGCGCCTGTTCAACGCGGGCAAGGCCGACAAGAACGACATCGTCACCGAGATCTTCCGCTCCAAGGCCGTGCTCGTGGGATCGCCCACCATCAACAAGGGCTACCTGTCCTCCCTGGGCGGACTGCTCGAAATGGTGCGCGGCCTGGGCTTCAAGAACAAGAAGGCCGCGGCCTTCGGCGCCTACGGCTGGAGCGGCGAGTCCGTGAAGCTCCTCACCGCGCAGCTGAAGGAATGCGGCTTCGAAGTGCCCGCCGCCTCGGACGCGGGCATTCGCGCCATGTGGAATCCGGACGCGGACGCCCTGGAGCAGTGCCGTGCATTCGGGCTGGAGTTCGGCAAGAGCCTGTAAGAGGAGAAGGGAGAAGAGAATAGCCTCCGGCGGCCAGGGGGTATGCACCCCCTGGACCCGCGGGCCAAACGGGAAGTCCCGGAGCGCGGCAGCGCTCCGGGACTTCCCGTTTGGGAAACATCGGGTTTCGAGTCCGCCTGGGCTGGCCATGCACGGTTTTTGTGCCGCCCACGACTCTGTCATTCTCAGAAAAGACCTTGCTGTCCTTGTCGGGGGCGGGGGAGGCAAGCTCCCGGCGAGTTCCCAGCGAGGACACGGGGCGGGACAAGGGGCGCTGGCCTTCCCGCCCTAGCGCGTCTGCTGGCGCAGGCGCTCCCGGTCGGCCAGGGCCTTGCGCACGCGGATCTGCGCCTGGTCGATTTCTTCGACCGGTTTGGCGCAGTGGCGGTCGGCCTCCTGGTAGCGGATCAGGGCTTGCTCCAGGCGCCCGGCGTGCTCGTCGCACACGCCCAAGAGGTAGGGCAGGGCATAGCTGCGCGGATTTCTGGCGGCAACCTCGGCCCAGGTGTCGCAGGCGCTGCTCATACGGCCCGAGGTGGCCTGGTCTGCGCCCGCGTCGATGGCCTTCTTGTCGGCCGAGGTCAGGCCGGAATTGTCGTCAAGGAGGAGCGGGACGTCTTCCCGCACGGGGTGCGGGGCCACCTGCCGCAAGAAGCGCGCTATGGCCTTGCCGCGGGCCCTGGTAATGAGGTCTTCGCCAGCGGCAGGGGCCTCGCCGTCGCCGCGGCACACGCGGCTTTCCGCAGTCTCGGCGAATTCCTCCGAGTAGATGACCTTGCCCCCGCGCGATTCGGCCACCTTGGGAATGAAGGCGAAGGTGCCGGTGCGGCGCAGGCAGCGCACCGGACGGGTGGCGTACTTGCTGCAGCCGCCGTTCTCGTTCCAGCTCACGCAGACGCTGCGCTTTTCTTCGGTGGGCACGTCGCGCAGGTCGTTGCGGGTCACGGTGCCCAGCAGCACCCCGTCGGCCCCGGCCTTGCGGCCGTAAGCCCCCAGGGAGGAATCGTTGAACACCAGCTCCACGCCCTGGCTTTCAGGGAAGTAGCCCTTGGCGCTGTAGTCCACGATGGTGAAGTAGGGCCTGCCCTGCACCTGCACGGAGGTGAGGGCGTGCTCCAGCGCGGCGGTGGTCACGTTGCGGTGGTCGTTGTGGAAGGGCAGCACGGCAAGGCGGCGCAGTTGCGTCACCTCATGCGCTGGCGCGGGCTCCAGATTTTCTATGGTCACGGTCCTGGCGCAGCCCAGGGCGGCAAGGCAGGCCCAGGCAAGGGCAATGAGGCGGAGCGGACGCTGCGGCATGGCTTCCCTGTGTGCGGCGCTGGGCCGCGTTGCTTGGTTGTGATGCCCCGCATGAGCGCGTACGGCCACGTCCGCGGGGCGTGGGTGCAGAAACCCGATCCCACGGCTTCTGTGTGCCTCAAGCGGCGGCAAAAACCAAGCCATGTTCACGCGTTCGGCCTGAAAAAGTGCGTCTGGCTCAAAGCCTCGCTGACGGGTTTCCTCTGTCCTGCCGTCCGTTGGGGCGCAGGCGCCAGGGGCAACAAAAAAGGCCCCGGATCTCTCCGGGGCCTTAGGTATGCGTTCAGCCTGCGGTCTACTTGCCGCCGCGGCCGTCGTCGCAAGGTTTGGAGGAGTTGCCGCTGTCGGACATGGCGCAGGGCTTGGCATCACCGGCCGGAGCCGATGAGGGCGCGGCGGGCGGGGTGAAGTCCAGGCCGCCCTCGACGCAGGCGAGCTTGGGATCGTCCATGAGCTTCAGCTGCTTGTAACGCTCGTAGTAGGCGGCCTCGATGCCCGCGCGCAGGCGCTTGGACTCGTCGGGCTGGGCCTTTTCCAGGGCGGCGTAGCGGTTCTCGCCGGAGAGGAAGGCCTGCAGGGTGCCGTCGGGGGCCTTGGACTCCAGCTTGAAGGGATTCTGTCCCTGGGCGGCCAGCTGCGGGTTGAAGCGGTACAGGGGCCAGTAGCCGGAGGTGACGGCCAGCTTGGCCTCTTCCTGGCTCTTGCCCATGCCCTTGCGGATGCCCTGGTTGATGCACGGGGCGTACGCGATGACCAGCGACGGTCCGGGGTAGGCCTCGGCCTCCTGGATGGCCTTCAGGGTCTGGTTCTTGTCCGCGCCCATGCTGATGCTGGCAACGTAGACGTAGCCGTAGGTCATGGCCATGCGGCCCAGATCCTTCTTGCCGGTCTTTTTGCCGCCCGCGGCGAACTTGGCGATGGAGCCGAGCGGGGTGGCCTTGGAGGACTGGCCGCCGGTGTTGGAGTAGACCTCGGTGTCCATGACGAAGATGTTGACGTCTTCGCCGCTGGCCAGCACGTGGTCCACGCCGCCGTAGCCGATGTCATAGGCCCAGCCGTCGCCGCCGAAGATCCAGATGGACTTCTTGGTGTACAGGTCGGCCATGGAGGCGATCTCGGCCAGCAGGGGATCCTTGGTGTTCTTGAGCAGGCCCTTCAACTGGTCGCCTGCGGCCTTGGAGGCCACGGGGTCGCTCTTGCCGGCCAGCCAGGCGGCCGCGGCTTCCTTGATGGCGGGGCTTGCGGAGGACTCGGCCACCTTGGCCATCAGGTCGGCCAGTTTGGCGCGGCGCTGGGTCACGGCCATGTTGAAGCCGAAGCCGAACTCGGCGGCGTCTTCGAACAGGGAGTTGTTCCAGGCCGGGCCGAAGCCGTCCTTGTTGGTGCAATAGGGCGCGGCCGGGGCCGAGGCGCCCCAGATGGAGGAGCAGCCCGTGGCGTTGGCGATCATCATGCGCTCGCCGAAGAGCTGGGTGATGAGCTTGACGTAGGGAGTCTCGCCGCAACCCGCGCACGCGCCGGAGAACTCAAGCAGGGGCTGCTGGAACTGGCTGCCCTTCACGCTCTCGCGCTTCACCAGGTCGCCCTTGATGGCGACGGTCTCGCTGAACTCCTGGTTGGGCACTTCAGCGGCGGTCTGGGTCTCCAGGGGCTTCATGACCAGGGCCTTGGTCTTGCTGGGGCAGATGTCGGCGCAGTTGCCGCAGCCCATGCAGTCCAGCGTGTTCACCTGGATGCGGAAGGCGAGGTCCTTCAGCTCCTTGCCCTGGGCGGGCAGGGTTTCGAAGGTCTTGGGGGCCTTTTTCATCTCGGCCGCGGTGGCCAGCACCGGGCGGATGGTGGCGTGGGGGCAGACAAAGGCGCACTGGTTGCACTGGATGCAGTTGTCCTTGATCCACTCGGGCACGAGGATGGCCACGCCGCGCTTCTCGAACTGGCTGGTGGCGGCGGGGAAGGAGCCGTCGGCCGCGAAGGCGGACACGGGCAGGCTGTCGCCCTTCTGGGCCAGAATGGGCCGCATGACGTTTTCGACGAAGGCGGGCGCCTTGGAGGCGCTGGCGGGCTTGTCGGCCGCCTTGGCCCAGGAGGCGGGCACCGCGATCTCGATGAGGTTGGCCAGGGTCTGGTCAACGCCGTCCACGTTCATCTTGACGATCTTGTCGCCCTTCTTGCCGTACTCCTTCTTGATGGATTCCTTCAGGAGCGCGATGGCCTTGTCGATGGGCAGCACCTTGGCCAGCTTGAAGAAGGCCGTCTGCATGATCATGTTGATGCGGTTGCCCAGGCCCACGGAGGCGGCGATTTTGACCGCGTCGATGGTGTAGAGCTTGATCTTCTTGGTGGCGATGGTGCGCAGCATGGACGCCGGGAGGTTGGCCTCCATGTCGGCCACGGTGCTCCAGGTGGAGTTCAAGAGGAAGGTGCCGCCGTTCTTGATGCCTTCGAGCACGTCGTAGATGTGCACGTAGCTGGACTTGTGGCAGGCGATGAAGTCGGCGGTGTCCACCAGGTAGGTGCTCTGGATGGGCTTTTTGCCGAAGCGCAGGTGCGACACGGTGATGCCGCCGGACTTTTTGGAGTCGTAGGCGAAGTAGCCCTGGGCGTACAGCGGGGTGTTGTCGCCGATGATCTTGATGGCGCTCTTGTTCGCGCCCACGGTGCCGTCGCTGCCCAGGCCCCAGAACTTGCACTGTACGGTGCCTTCGGGCGTGGTGGCCAGCGCCGGTCCGGCGGGCAGGCTGGTCTTGGTCACGTCGTCTTCGATGCCGACGACGAAGTGGTTCTTGGCCTTGCCCTTCTCCATGTTCTTGTACACGGCCATGACGTGATTCGGGCGGAATTCCTTGCTGCCCAGGCCGTAGCGGCCGGCGATGAGCTGCGGGATGGCTCCGGCGCGCTCAATGAAGGCGGCGCAGACGTCCTGGTACAGGGGGTCGCCGAGGGCGCCCGGCTCCTTGGTGCGGTCGAGCACGGTGATCTTCTTGACGGTCTTGGGCAGCACGGCGAAGAAGCTGGCGGCGTCGAAGGGGCGGTACAGGCGCACCTTGATGAGGCCGACCTTCTTGCCCTTCTTGGCCATGGCGTTGATGACTTCCTGGATGGTCTCGCAGCCGGAGCCCATGGCCACGATGATGTTCTCGGCATCGGGCGCGCCCACGTAGTCGAAGGGCTTGTACTTGCGGCCGGTGAGCTTGCCCACCTTCTTCATGTTCTCGATGACGATCTTGGGAACGGCGTTGTAGTAGGGGTTGGCGCGCTCGCGGCCCTGGAAGTAAATGTCCGGGTTCTGGGCGGTGCCGCGCAGGTTCGGGTGCTCCGGGTTCATGGCGTTTTTGCGGAACTCGGCGATCTTGTCGTGGTTCACCAGTTTCGCCATGTCGGCGGGGTCGATGACCTCGATCTTCTGAATCTCGTGGCTGGTGCGGAAGCCGTCGAAGAAGTGCATGAAGGGCACGCTGGCGTCGATGGCCGACAGGTGGGCCACCAGGGCCAGGTCCATGCACTCCTGGACCGAGGAGGAGGCGAGCATGGCGAAGCCGGTCTGGCGGCAGGCCATGACGTCCTGGTGGTCGCCAAAGATGGACAGGGCGTGCGCGGCGATGGCGCGGGCCGTGACGTGGAACACGCCGGGCAGCAGTTCGCCGGAAATTTTGTACATGTTCGGAATCATGAGCAAGAGGCCCTGGGAGGCCGTGAAGGTGGCGGTGAGCGCGCCGGCCGCCAGGGAGCCGTGGACCGCGCCCGCGGCGCCCGCCTCGGACTGCATCTGGCGGATGTTCACCACTTGGCCGAAGATGTTCTTCGTGCCTTTGGCGGCCATTTCATCCGCAATCTCGCCCATGGTGGACGACGGGGTGATGGGGTAGATGGCCGCGGCTTCACTCATGGCATAGGCCACGTGCGTCGTGGCCGAGTTGCCATCCATGGTCTTCATTTTCTTCGCCATGTTCGTATCCCTCTTTTCAGATGGAAGTTTTGGACTGGTTGGTAGCGTATCACTGGACCTAGATGAATTTCGTCTACTTCGCAACTTGTGTGCCAAAAAGAACGTGTTTCTCGTTGACGTATTATTTCAGCATATTGCATGACTGTCCAGGAACCTGGCCCTTGTCCGGTTGAAATTTGTCCGAAAAATCGGGCAACGCCGGAAGCGGGGGAAATCAGCATGCTGCGCGTTTTTTTTCTCGCGCCAGTCCGCAATTTCAGACAAGCGCCCAAAGATTGCTCCAGGTCGGCGCAAATTGCGCTGGCGTACACACGCCTGTTGCGCTAAATCTGCCTTGGATGGGAACAGCAACCATTTTCACCTCAGGACGCCATGGAACAGTGTGAACTGCCGCAGCCGAAAACGGCCCTGCAAAAGATGGCGCAAGCCGCACCGCGCTTTCTGCCCGTGCTTGGCTGGTGGCCGCAGGTAAACGGCCGCACCCTCAAGGCCGATCTCTGGGCCGGGCTCACGGGCGCGGTCATCGTGCTGCCGCAGGGCGTGGCCTTTGCGGCCATCGCCGGACTGCCGCCGCAATACGGCCTCTACGCCGCCATGGTGCCGGTGATCATCGCCGCGCTGTTCGGCTCGTCCCTGCATCTCGTCTCCGGCCCGACAACGGCCATCTCCCTCGTCATCCTGGCCAATGTGGGCCACTTCGCCGAGCCCGGCAGCGCGGAGTACATCCGCCTTGTGCTCACCCTGACCTTCCTCGCCGGCCTTTTCCAGCTGGGCCTGGGCCTGGCGCGCATGGGCGCGGTGGTGAATTTCGTCTCTCACTCGGTGGTCACGGGCTTCACCGCCGGGGCGGCCATCCTCATCCTCAC
>NZ_DATMYK010000031.1:0-7388 GCF_035560995.1 Humidesulfovibrio sp.
TGGAAGTGTCTCCATAGTGCTGTGATTGCAGGGTGTTGCGCTGCGTAAAGTGGGGCTTCCCGCTGTGCCGCCGCAGGCGATGCCAGGATGCGAAGAACATGAGGCGGTTGGCGCGCGGGGGACGCATCAAGGACAGGAGGAGAGCCATGGACCTGAGAGGAAAGCGTGTGTTCACCGGCAGCATGCAGCTTCTGAACGGCTGGGAGATCCGGCCCTTTGCCGTAAAGACCGCCGAGGGCGGCTTCGAGCCGTGCCTCTCCGCGCGCAAACACGCCCCGGGCAGTCCGGGCAGGGTGTTCGCCCTTGAGCACACCTGCCTGAATAAGGAAGAGGCCTTCGAGTTTGCCCTGGCCAAGGGCAGGGCCCTTTGCGGAGCGTAAGGCTTCCGCAGACCGCAACGCGCTGCCAAAGGGCGCGCCAGCAAAAAGCCCCCGCCCGGCGAACCGGATGGGGGCTTCGTTTTTGGTGAATGGTTGGCCTAGTAGGTGACGCGCTTCACGCCGGGAATGGCCATGAGCTTTTCGCGCACTTCCTCGTTGGGCTCCTGGTGGACGACGTACACGGTCTGCACGCAGTCGGACAGGAAGCGGGAGTTGTTCTCGCGGATGTTCACGCCAAGCTCGCCCAAGGTGGTGCCGAACTTGCCGAACATGCCGGGCTTGTCCTCGTGGGTGATGAAGATGGAGTAGATGCGCTTGCCTTCCTGCTCAACCGTCTCGCCCACGTTGACGGAATTGCCGAAGTCGCCGCGCTTCAGGTACTTGGTCACCACGGTGGCGATCTCAAGGCCGGTCTTGCGCACGGCGTTCTTGGTGCTGGCGCCCAGGTGCGCGCTCATGACGATGTTGTCCAGCTCGTGCAGGCGGCAGTTGAAGGGCTCGCCCTCGCGCTTGGGCTCCTTCTCGTAGCAGTCCAGCGCGGCGCCGGCGATGGTGCCGTTCTTGAGCGCGTTGTACAGCGCTTCCTCGCTGACGTTGCTGCCGCGCGAGGCGTTGATGAGGTACGCCGTGGGCTTCATGAGCTTCAGCTCGCGCTCGTTGATGATGGCGTCTTTGCCGCCGGTGTGCAGGCTGATGAAGTCCGACACCTTGAGCACCTCGTCGATGCTCTCGAGGTAGTCCACGTTGGAGTCCTGGATCTGGTACAGGTCAAAGCCCACGGTTTTCATGCCGATGCCGAGCGCCTTGTTGGCCAGGGCCTGGCCGATGCGGCCGCAGCCGATGACGCCAAGCGTCTTGCCCATGAGCTCGTTGCCCGCGAAGCGCTTCTTGTGCCACACGCCGCTCATGAGGGTGCGGTGGGCCATGGGAACCTTGCGGGCCACCGCGAACATGAGGCCCAAGGCGTGCTCGGCCGTGGCGTTGGTGTTGCCGTTGGGCGCGAACTTGACGATGACGCCGCACTCTTTGGCGGCCTCAAGGTCGATGTTGTCGGTGCCGACGCCGCCGCGGCCCACGATCTTGAGCTTGCCGCCGTTCTTGGTGCCCGCCTCGATGATCTCGCGGGTGACCTTGGTGGCGCTGCGCACCAGCAGGGCGTCGTAGCTGGCGATCTCGCCCAGCAGGTCGTCCGTGCTGCGCTTCTCGGTCTCCACCGTGAAGCCTTCTTTCCTGAGCAGGGCGACGGCTTCCTCGTTCAGGCCGTCATTGGCAAGAATACGCATTGTCGTCCCCCCTTATTTCAGCAGTTCGGGCTTCAGCGCCTCAAGGTAGGCGGCCAGCATGTCCGGCGTCACGTCGCCCATGTGGCCCAGGCGTAAGAGCACGCGCTGGCCCTTTTCCTCCAGGTCGGTGTTCAGCTTGCCGTAGCCGGGATCGAAGAGGTAGCCCTTGGCGCGCATGGCTTCCTTGACCTTCTTGAGCTGGGCCACGGTCATGCCCGCGGGCACGCGCACGGCGGTGACGGTGGGCGAGCGGTGGCCCTCCGGGGCCAAGAGCTCAAAGCCGGGCAGGGTGCCCACGAACTCGTGCACCATGGCCTGCATCTTCAGGTGGCGGGCGAAACGGTTGTCGATGCCTTCCACGTTGATGATGTGGTCGATCTGCACGGCCATCTGGTTGGCCAGGGTGGTGTTGGGCGTGGTCAGGGTCTGGCTCTTCTGCGCGCGGCCCAGCTGGCCGATGATGTCCGTGGCGAAGCCCTTGTTCTTCACGGTCTTGGCCTTGGCCACGGCTTCCTCATTGACGAAGAGGATGCCGAAACCGGCGGGCAGGGCCAGGGACTTCTGGGTGCTGGTGGCGTAGGTGGCCGCGCCGGAGGTGGAGAGGTCGAGCTTGGCGCCGCCGAAGATGCTCACGCCGTCCACCAGGGGCATGGCCCCGTGCTTGCGGATGAGCGCGCAGATGGCCTTCATGTCGTTGGTCACGCCGGTGGAGGTCTCGTTGTGGGTGAAGGTGACCACGGCGGGCTTGTGCTCGGTGAGGGCGGCCTCGAGCTTGGCCATGTCTATGGCCTGGCCGGGCTCGAACTTGAGCTGCACGGCCTTCTTGCCGTTGACCACGGCCATTTTGTGGTACAGGTCGCCGAAGGCGCCCACGGAGACGTTCAGCACGGTCTCGTCATCGGCCACCAGGGAGCGCACGGTGGCCTCCATGGCGTTGGAGCCGGAACCGTTGAACAGGATGACGTGGTAGTCGTCGCCGCAGCCGGCCAGCAGCTTCAGGCCCGCCATGGCGGGGCCGAAGCGCTTGTTGTTCTCGGAATCGCGGTGGCCGAATTCGGGCAGCAGGCCAGCTTCGCGGATCTCCGGGCGAATGAACGTCGGGCCGGTGATGAAAAGCTGAAGGTCGGCAAAATCCTGGGTGCTCATGGACGCGTCACCTCGTGGTAGAAGAATGTTCGGGCAGGGCAATACTTCGATAGAATCAATTCCCATAACCGGAGTCTTTCCGCCTGTCCAGCGCACGGCGCAACGGTCTGATCCGAACGTTTCCGAAGGCCCGTCGGCCGCCCCGGCCGGGCCGCACTTGCCAAGCGTTCCGGGCCGACCTATATTCCGGCCTTCGCAGGCGCGACACAATCCCCCCCGCAACCTTCCCTCCCCCCTGGAGACATAAGCCATATGCCCCTGATAGGCCCACATATTTCCATTTCCGATGAACGCATTCTGACCCGGGTGCTGGGCCTTACCGCCAGCCCGGAGGAGGGCGGCTTCGCCCAGTGGCCCGACAACGTGCGCGAGCTGGCCACGAGCCTGGCCGCCGAGCTGTTCCTGGTGCGCTACAATCCCTTTGTGGACGCGCCCCTGGTGCGCGAGAGCGTGGACCGCAAGCTCTCCATCGCCCGGCCCGGGCTCTCCGGCGAGTTTCCGCGCCTGCTCGCCGGGGCCGTGGCCTCCTTCTGGGAGCGCTACGAGGCCGACCAGGCCTTCGCCAAGGAGCTCAAGGCCCGCCTGCTGCCCTTCATGCCCGTGGAAGGCATCGGCGATGCGCCCAACACGCGCATAGAGTGCGCCACCGACGCCACCGACCTGCGCCTGGAGCTGCCGCTGTTCGTGCTGTTCCCGGAAACCACCGAGCAGGTGCAGAAGATTGTGCGGCTGGCCAACGAAATGGCCTTTGGCGTCATTCCGCGCGGCGGCGGCACGGGCCTCACCGGCGGGGCCATTCCCATGTTCTCGCGCTCGGTGGTGCTTTCCCTGGCGCGGTTCAAGAAGATCGTGGACATCAATCCCGACACCATGCTTTTGACCGCCCAGGCGGGCGTCATCACTCTGGACGCCATCAAGGCCGCGGCGGAGCAGGACCTGCTGTTCACCGTGGACCCGGCTTCCAAGGCGGGCTCGACCCTTGGCGGCAACATTTCGGAGAATTCCGGCGGACCCTTCGCCTTCGAGTACGGCACCACCATCGACAACATCGCCTGGTTCGAGATGGTCACGCCCTCCGGCGAGGTCATCACCGTGCGCCGCAAGGACCACCCCGGCCACAAGATCTTCGAGGGCGAGAGCGCCGTGTTCGAGATCCTGGACGAAAAAGGCCGGCTCAAGGACACCGTGACCCTGGCCGGAACGGACATCCGCGGCCTGGGCCTGGGCAAGGACGTGTCGAACAAGTACCTGGGCGGCCTGCCCGGCGTGCAGAAAGAGGGCGTGGACGGCATCATCACCACCTGCGCCTTCACCCTGTACCACAGGCCCAAGTACTCGCGCGTGCTGGTGCTGGAATTCTTCGGCCGCAGCATGAAGAACGCCATGTACGTCATCCGCGATGTGGTGGGCCTGCGCGACGCCATCCGCACCCAGGGCGACCGCGTGAAGATCAGCGCGCTGGAGGAATTCGGCACCAAGTACGTGCAGGCCATCGAGTACAAGAAGAAGTCCGCCCAGTACGAGGGCGACCCCATCAGCGTGCTCATCCTGCAGCTGGACAGCGACGACGAGGCGGCCCTGGCCGACTCGGTGGACGCGGTGCTGGCCATCGCCCAGCCCTATCCGGGGGTCGACATCTTCGCCGCGCGCGACGAGAAGGAGGCCGAGCTCTTCTGGGAGGACCGCCACAAGCTTTCGGCCATCTCCAAGCGCACCTCCGGCTTCAAGGTCAACGAGGACGTGGTCATCCCCATGCGGGCCATTCCCGGCTTCGCGGAGTTCCTGGAGAACCTGAACCTCGTCTACATGGCCAAGGTAGCGCGCAAGGCGCTTTTGAAGGTGCGCGAGCTGCCGGGCATTCCGTTCGACGACCCGGACATCGACTTCGGCATCGAACGCTGCCTGTTCATTTTGAAGAAGCGCACCACGGCCGGAGACCTCTCGGACGAGGAACTGGCCAGCCAGGTGCGCATGCTCTTCCACGAGCTGAAGGACAAATTCCCCAAGCTGGATCGCGAGCTTGAGGCCATCTACCAGGAGATTCAGGCCAAGCGCATCGTCATCGCCAACCACATGCACGCGGGCGACGGCAACTGCCACGTCAACGTGCCGGTGAACTCCAACGACGCCGAGATGATGGCCCAGGCCTACGAGGCTGTGGACGAGCTTTTCGCCGAGGTTCTGAAGCTCGGCGGCGAAATCTCCGGCGAGCACGGCATCGGCATCACCAAGATAGGCTTCCTGGCGCAGAAGAAGATCGACGCCCTGGCGGCCTACAAGCGCATAGTGGACCCCGGCGACGTGCTGAACCCCGGCAAGCTGACGCGCCGCGCGCTGCCGGTGGAGCCCTACACCTTCTCCTTCAACCGGCTCATCGGCGATTTGCAGAAGACCGCGCTGAAGGACAAGGAGAACCTCATCGAGCTTCTGCGCAACGTGCAGACCTGCACCCGCTGCGGCAAGTGCAAGCAGGTGTGCCCCATGTACAGCCCGGCGCGCGGCCTCTTGTACCATCCGCGCAACAAGAACCTGAGCCTGGGCGCCCTCACCGAGGCCATCTACTACTCCCAGGTGCAGGGCGGCGAGCCCTCGCCGGAGTTGCTCGACGAACTGCGGCGCATCATGGACCACTGCACGGCCTGCGGAAAGTGCAAGGGCGTGTGCCCGGTCAAAATTGATTCTGCTGCGAATGCGCTGCAGATACGCTCGTTCCTGGAATACAAGGGCAAGGGCGGGCATCCCATCAAGACCGCGCTGTTGACGCACCTGGCCGACGACCCCTCCGGCCGTCTGCCCAAGGTGGCCAAGCTGCTTTCCCTTGGTCAGGCCGCGGCCAACAGCGTCATCGGCCTGGTGCCCGGCCACTTCCGCAAGCGGCTTTCCAGCCCGGCCCTGCAGGGCGCGGGCCCGCTCATCGACCTGCGCAACCTCGCGCAGGAGCTGGGGCTGGCCGAGCACTCGCTGTTCCGCACGCCCACCGCCGCCTATGACGAGACCGTGCTGTACTTCCCCGGCTGCGGAGCCGGGCTCTTCAGCCACGACATCGGCCTGGCGGGCGTGTACCTGCTTTTGAAGGCCGGGGTGAACGTGGTGCTGCCGGAGCGGCACCTGTGCTGCGGCTATCCGCTTTTGGCCAGCGGCTGCACCGAGGCCTACAACGCCAACCGCCACCGCACCATCCAGGACATCCTGGACACGCTCATCGCCACCGGGCGCGCGGGCATGAAGGCCACCACGCTGGTCACCAGCTGCGGCACCTGCCGCGAGTCCATTGAGACCTACGACTTCAGCCAGGAGCTCCCCGAGCCCCTGAAGCATCAGGACATCGTGCAGTTCCTGCTCTCGCGGCTTGATCTGCCGAAGAGCGAGGGCGAGAAGCTCTTGTACCACGCGGCCTGCCACGCGGAATGGGTGGACGTGCCCAAGGTCAAGGCCCCGGAGATATACCGCAAGGCGCTGGCCGACGCCCTGGGCGCGCAGGTGCGCCTCTCGCCCGGCTGCTGCGGCGAGTCCGGCCTGGGGGCCCTCACCAGCCCGGACATTTACAACCGCATCCGCGACCGCAAGAAGGAACAGCTGGCCGCGGACCTGGCCCGGCCCGATTCCAAGCGCCCGGACCGCGACACGCCCGTGCTCGTGGGCTGCCCCTCGTGCAAGATCGGCGTGAAGCGCTGCCTGATGCAGATGCACCGCAAGAACGACGTGCTGCACACCACGGAGCACCTGGCCGAGAAGCTGGGCGGGCCCAAGTGGCAGCGCGAGCTGAAGCGCATGATCGACGCGGGCGAGAAGAAGGGCAAGATGGTCATCGTCGGCGCAGGGAAATCGGGCGCGGGAAAGCCGGGCGCCGCCGCCAACGGGGACAAGTAGCATGAGCCCCGGCCGCTTCCTCGGCGTGTCCTGTTGTCCCGATGCCGCCACCGGGTGCGACAAGTCACTGGAGCGGCTGGAGGCGCATCTGCGTGCGCACCTGGCCGCGCGGCTCTCGAAAGAGGGCGCCTGTGACCCGGCCCACGACCTGCTGCACCTGGAGCGCGTGGTGGCCACGGCCAAGCGCATCGCCGCCGCGGAGGGCGCGGATCTGACCGTGGTGATCCCCGCCGCGTGGCTGCACGATTACGTTGTCGTGCCCAAGGACGACCCGCGCCGCGACCAGGCCTCGCGCCTTGCGGCGGCGGAGGCTTTGGCCCACCTGAAGGACATCGGCTACTGCTCGGCCCAGGCCTGCGCGGAGCGCGCCGCAACGCTCGGACTTCCGCTGTACGAGGCCATCGGCCACGCCATCGAGGCGCACAGCTTCAGCGCGAACATCGCGCCGAGGACGCTGGAGGCCAAGGTGGTGCAGGACGCCGACCGCCTGGACGGCATCGGGGCCATCGGCATCGCCCGCTGCTTCGCCTGCGCGGGCACCATGAACCGGCCCTTCTACAGCACGCAGGACCCCTTCTGCACCAGCCGCGAACCCGACGACGCCCTGTTCACCATCGACCACTTCTACCGCAAGCTCTTCAAGACCGCCGCCAGCATGCAGACTGAGGCGGGGAGGAAGGAGGCCGAGCGGAGGGTGGAGGTGATGCGG
>NZ_DATMYK010000032.1:0-6846 GCF_035560995.1 Humidesulfovibrio sp.
CTTGTCGGCGATGGCGCACTCGGTGGTGAGCAAGAGGCCCGCCACGGAGGCGGCGTTCTGCAGGGCGATGCGGGTCACCTTCTTGGGGTCGATGACGCCGGCCTTGATCAGGTCTTCGTACTCGCCGGTGCCGGCGTTGAAGCCGTAGCCGTCCTTGCCGCCCTTGACCTTCTCGACCACGATGGAGCCTTCGAAGCCCGCGTTGGCGGAGATGGAGCGCAGGGGCACCTCGATGGCGCGGCGGATGATGTCGATGCCGGCCTGCTCGTCGTCGTCGATGGGCTTCACGGAATCAAGGGACTTCTGGCAGCGCACCAGGGCGACACCGCCGCCGGGGACGATGCCTTCTTCAACGGCGGCGCGGGTGGCGTTCAGGGCGTCTTCCACGCGGGCCTTCTTCTCCTTCATCTCGGTCTCGGTGGAGGCGCCGACATGAATGACGGCCACGCCGCCCACGATCTTGGCCAGGCGCTCCTGGAGCTTCTCCTGGTCGTAGCTGGAGGTGGTCTCGTTGATCTCGGCGCGGATCTGCTTCACGCGGGCGGTGATGTCGGCCTTTTTGCCCTTGCCGTCCACGATGGTGCAGGATTCCTTGTCGATGACCACGCGCTTGGCCTGGCCCAGCTCATTGACGGTGATGGACTCCAGACGCACGCCCATGTCCTCGGACACGCAGGTGCCGCCGGTGAGGATGGCGATGTCCTGGAGCATGGCCTTGCGGCGGTCGCCGAAGCCGGGAGCCTTCACGGCGGCCACGTTCAGGGTGCCGCGCAGCTTGTTCACCACCAGGGTGGCCAGGGCCTCGCCCTCGATGTCCTCGCTGATGATGACGAGCGGCTTGCTCATCTTGGCCACCTGCTCCAGCACGGGCAGCATGTCCTTCATGGAGGAGATCTTCTTCTCGCAGATGAGGATCAGGGGATCGGCCATCTCGCAGGTCATCTTCTCGGGGTTGGTGACGAAGTAGGGGGAGAGGTAGCCGCGGTCGAACTGCATGCCTTCGACGACGTCGAGCATGGTCTCCAGGCCCTTGGCTTCCTCAACGGTGATCACGCCCTCTTTGCCGACCTTGTTCATGGCCTCGGCGATGATGCCGCCGATGGTCGCGTCGTTGTTGGCGGAAATGGTGCCGACCTGGGCGATCTCTTTCTGGTCGCGGGTGGGCTTGGTCATCTTGCCCAGCTCGGCGACGATGGCCTCAACGGCCTTGTCGATGCCGCGCTTGATGGCCATGGGGTTGCGGCCGGCGGCCACGAGCTTCACGCCCTCGGCGAAGATGCCCTGGGCCAGAATGGTGGCGGTGGTGGTGCCGTCGCCGGCGACGTCGGAGGTCTTGGAAGCGACTTCCTTGACCATCTGGGCGCCCATGTTCTCGAACTTGTCCTCAAGCTCGATCTCCTTGGCGACGGTGACGCCGTCCTTGGTGATGAGCGGGGAGCCGAAGCTGCGGTCGATGACCACGTTGCGGCCCTTGGGGCCGAGGGTGACCTTCACGGCGTTGGCCAGTTTGTCCACACCGATCTTCAGCTTCTCACGCGCCTTGGCGTCGAAAATGATTTCTTTGGCCATGTGTCGGGCTCCTTGAAAATTATGCCGTGCGGCGTTTTAGGTTGCATGCGGGCGCAGGCTTTTAGCCGCGCGCGCCCGGTTGTTCTCCGGTAAAGGGCGCGTGACGCCCTTCTTTCTCGTGCTTATTTCTCGACAACGGCGAGGATGTCGTCCTCGCGCAGCACCAGGTGCTCTTCGCCGTCGATCTTGATCTCGGTTCCCGCGTACTTGGTGAACAGCACCACGTCGCCAGCCTTAACGGCCATCTTGACCAGCTTGCCCGCGTCGTCCAGCTTGCCGGGGCCGGCGGCCACGACCTTGCCCTTCTGGGGCTTCTCTTTGGCGCTGTCGGGGATGATGATGCCGCCGGCGGTCACTTCCTCGGACTCCAGGCGCTTCACCAGAACACGGTCATTGAGGGGCTTCAATTTCATCTTTCACGTCCTCCGCAGGTGTAGTGTGTGTTTTCTTGCAGCGGCCCGCGCCAGAATTCCGCAGTGCGGATTCCGCGAGGGAGAGGCCGCCGCCGATGTTCGCGTAAAAAGCCCCGCTGGCGAAGGCGGGGCGTTCGTTGCATGCCATACATAAACATGCACGGGCCTCTGTCAACACGGGCCGGTGCAAAAAATGTCACTGCGGGCCGCTAAGAACGGGCTTCGTTCCCACCCGCGTCCTCTACGGACGCTTCGCCGTTCAGCTCCTGCGCCGGCGTGCGGCCGAAAAGCTCGCACAGGCCGCGCAGCTCCTCGGCCAGGGCCCGGCCATGGCCGCACAGGCACAGGGTGTTCTCCGGCGCGCGCCAGCCCCAGTTGCCCTTGGCCTGGCCGGGAACGTTCATGCGGTGCTCCGCCCCCAGACCCAGCAGATCCTGGGCCGGGATGACCGCGTCTCGGGCCGGGCTTGAAAGCGCCAGGCGGATGAACTCGCGCACGATGGTGTCCTTTGTGGGCGTGCGGCCCAGGTAGCGGGAGAGGACCCGGCGCACCGAAGGCGTGGCCTCGGCCTCGAACCAGCCGCGCGTGGTGTTGTTGTCGTGGGTGCCGGTGTAGACCACGCTGTTCTTCTCGTGGTTGTGCGGCGAATCCGGGCTGGTGGGCGTGTGCGGGCCAAAGGCGAACTGCAGGATCTTCATGCCCGGAAGCTTGAAGCGCTCCTTCAGGGCCACCACCTCCTGTGTGATGATCCCTAAGTCCTCGGCGATGATGGGCAGGCTGCCATGGGCGCGTTCCACGGCCTCAAGGAGCTTGGCCCCGGGCGCGGGCACCCAGCGGCCGTTCACCGCCGTCTCCTCGGCCGCGTCGATCTCCCAGTAGGCCTCGAAGCCCCTGAAGTGGTCCAGGCGCACCACGGAAAAGAGCCCGAAGTTGTGGCGCAGGCGGCTTATCCACCAGGCGAAGCCGTCGGCCTCGCAGGCCTCCCAGTCGAACACCGGGTTGCCCCAACGCTGGCCCGTGGCGCTGAAATAATCAGGCGGCACCCCGGCCACCAGGGTGGGCTGGCCGTCCTCGTCCAGCTTGAACAGCCCGCGGTTGGCCCACACGTCGGCGGAGTCGTGGGTCACGTAGATGGGCACGTCGCCCACCAGTTCCACGTCGAGCTTTTCGAGTTCCCACTTGAGCCGCCCCCACTGGCGGAAGAACAGCCACTGGCAGAACTGGTGGAACACGATCTCGCGGTGCAGCTTCGTGCCGTATTCGCGCAGGGCGCTTTCCTCGCGGTCGCGGATGTCTCCAGGCCAGCTGGTCCAGGCCGCGCCGCCCAGGCTTTCCTTCACGGCCATGAACAGGGCGAAGTCCGGCAGCCAGGAGGCGTTGTCGCCCACGAAGGAGGCGAAGGAGGCGTCGGCTTCCAGAGTTCCGGTGCCCGCTTCGGGCATCAGCCGGTCGAAGATCCGGCGCAAGAGGGCCAGGCGCGCGCGCTCCACGGCCGGGAAATCCACGCGGGGCGCAACGGGCATGGCAAAGGGCTCAAGCTCTTCAGCGCTGATGAGTCCGTCCTCGCTCAAGGCCTCGGGGCTGATGCACAGGGTGTTGCCCGCAAAGGCGGAAAAGCTGGAATAGGGCGAACTGCCCAGGCTGGCCGCCGTGGGATTCAAGGGCAGCACCTGCCAGCGGCTTTGCCCGGCCAGGGACAGGAACTCGCCGAAGCGCAGGGCTTCGGGCCCCAGGCCGCCGATGCCGAAGCGCGAGGGCAGGGAGCTGATGTGCAGGAGCACGCCGCTGGTGCGTCTGGACGGGGGCATGGGGCCTCCTTGGGGGCTTTGCGCCGGGGGCGTTGTGAAAGGAAACGTGGCCTGCCCACCCTATACGTCTTTGCGCCGGGACGGAAGGGCCGCAAAAAGCCGGGCAGGGCGGAAATTGCCGCCCCAGGGCTGGCACGCAAGGTGCATCAACCTTTGGGAATCATAAATAAAGGACGGACATGACCATGCGCACCGGCACGGATATGAGTGGGGAGACGCGGCCGCAGGACGGCCAGCAGCTGCACAGGGCGCAGGCCGCCCTGGCCGGGGGCGGGGGCCCCCTGCACGAGCTGGATTACGACGATCTGGCCTTGAGCGCGCAGGGCATGCGCATGGTGCGCCGGGCGGCCATGGACGTGTTGCGCCGCTTTAGCGCGGTGGACGAGAACGAGGTGACGCTGGCGCGCGCCCTGGCTTTGTTTTTGGACCACGTGTTCTGGGAGGAGAAGAGCGGCGGGCTTCTTCTCTGCGCGGACTTCCCGGATCAGAGCTTCTGCCTGCCCATCCCCCGTGACTGCTGGAGCATGAAGCCCCGCATCGGCCGGGCCCAGTAACGTTACAGCACCACCACGGAGTTGTCGGCGTCGGCAAAGGGGCTGAACACGTAGCAGTCGGCCTCGGTGTCGTTCAGCCACGCCCCGGCGTCCGTTACAAAACGGTACTGGTAGCTTGCGCCCGTGGGCAGCTCCAGACTTAAGCTGAAGGATCCCTTGGCCTTGCGCATGGGCGCGGGCGTCCAGGCGTTGAACTCACCGGCCAGGAAGAGCTTTCTGGCCCCGCCCGCGGATTCTTCCGTGAGGCTGAAGCCCACCTTGCATACGGTCTTGTCCTTGGAAAACTTCTTGGTCAGCGGCATCGGGTCATCCTCCTGCTTGGTGAGGTTGGGCCCGCAGCGCCGGGCCTGGCGGAACGGGCGGCCTAGATGCGCGCGCCCAAGGAACGGTAAAGCTCGATGTACTGCGCGGCGGACTGCTCCCAGCTGAAGTCCTGGCCCATGGCCCGCTCCACCATGCCCTTCCAGTAGGGCTTGTCGTCGCGCCACAGGTCCAGCGCCTGGCGGATGGCTGCGTAGAACTCCTCGGCCGTGGAGTTTTCGAAGGTGAAGCCCGTGGCGCGCGGGTGCGGGTAGGGGGCGATGGTGTCGCGCAGGCCGCCCACGGCCGTGGCCACCGGCGGCGTGCCGAAACGCAGGGCGTACATCTGCGTCAGGCCGCAGGGCTCGTAGCGCGAGGGCATGAGGAAGATGTCCGACCCGGCCTGGATGCGGTGGGCCAGATCCTCGGAGTAGCCCACGATGACGCGCAGCCGGTCCTGATGCACCTCGGCCAGCTCCTGCAGCCTGGCTTCGTGCTCCAGCTTGCCTTCGCCCAGCACGATGAGCCCAACCTCCTGTTCCATGAGTTTCGGGATGACGTCGATCAGAAGATCTACGCCCTTCTGGCCCCGGAAGCGGCCGATGAAGCTCATGACCGGCTTGTCCTCCAGCTGGTCGGGCAGGTGCATTTCCTTCAACAGTGCGTTCTTGCAGTCCTGCTTGCCCTCGGCGCAGCCCGCCTTGTAGATGCAGGGCAGGTACTTGTCATCCCGCGGGTCCCACACGGTGTAGTCCGCCCCGTTCAATATGCCGCGCAGCACGCCGCGCCGCCGCCCCAGCAAACCCTCCAGCCCGCAGCCGAACTGCGGGGTCAGGATCTCCTCGGCGTAGGAGGGGCTCACCGTGGTCACGGAATCGGCGTAGGCGATGCCGGTCTTGAGCAGGTTGAAATCGCCGTAGAACTCGGCCCCGTTCATGTTCCAGGCCTCCGGCGGCAGGCCGGATTCGAAGAACAGGCGCGAGGCGAAGCGGCCCTGGAAGGCCAGGTTGTGGATGGTCAGGATGGTCTTGGTCTCTTTCCAGAAGGGGTCTGTCCTGCGCCAGAAGTGCAGATAGGCGGGCACCAGGGCGCTCTGCCAGTCGTGGGCGTGGATGACCGCCGGGGCCCAGTCGAGGCGTCTGGCCCATTCGAGCGTTGCGCGGCAGAAGAAGTTGAAGCGCTCGCAGTTGTCGAAATAGTCGCCCGCATGGGTGTTGTAGAGATTGCGGCGGTCGAAGTATTCGCCCCGGCCCACGAAGTACACGGGCATGCCGTAGTAGTCGGCCTGGTAGATCTCCGCCGTGATGGGCGCCCAGGGGTAGCCCACGGGGCAGCGCTCGGTCAAAAGGCGCAGGCCAAACTCTGAGGTGTTCATGCGGCCATACAACGGGGTCACCACCGCCGTGTTCACGCCCATGCGGAAGAGGGTCAGGGGCAGCGCGCCCAGCACGTCGGCCAGACCGCCGGTTTTGGAGAATGGGTACATCTCCGAGGTCATGAACAGGACGAGCGGCTTGATGCCCATGCTATCCCTCGAAACAACCGGCCGGATTCCTCCGGCGCGGGTCAGTTCTGTACGGCCGCCCGCTAGGGGCCCAGGCGCTTGAGGCCGGCCACGAAGTCCTGAACGATCTGCCCGTGGTCGAAGGCCAGGGGGGGCAGGGCGTCCAGTTTGAAAAAATCGGCCCTTGCGGCGTCGTCCCCGGCGGCGAGGGCTTCGGGGTCGAGAGCCTGGGCGGCATAGACCACGCTCATGGTGTGGCCGCGCGGGTCGCGCGCCGGGTCGGAGTACACGCCCACCAGTCCGGTAAGCACTACGTCGAGCCCGGTCTCCTCTTTCGCCTCGCGCCGGGCCGCGGCCTCGCAGGTCTCGCCGTAGTCGACGAAGCCGCCCGGCAGGGCCCAGCCCGGAGGCGGATTCCTGCGCTCCACCAGCACGATGCCCCTGTGCGCGTGGTAAATCAAGACGTCCACGGTGGGGGCGGGGTTGCGGTGCTGGGCGGGTGCGGGCATGTCCATCCTCTCGTCGGTTCCCTTTGGCGATAAAATTGAAGCAGGCCGCGTGTTTGGCGCTAAGCATCTCCTGGATAGGCGATTTTGCGCCTTCTTACAAGCACAATTGTGTGACATGCCGGAGAGTTCTTGAAACCGTGCGCGCACGGATTGAAAAGACCGGAAAAGGAAGTCGAAGGCCGGGAGGCC
>NZ_DATMYK010000033.1:0-9840 GCF_035560995.1 Humidesulfovibrio sp.
CCCCCCCAAAAAAACAACATCCGCCAGCGGCCGGACCGAACTCCTTCGGCCCGGCCGTTTTTTTTGCGGGTGTCGCCCGTAGGTTCAATGCTGCGCCAGCTCCAGGCGCGTCGGATTCCTCCCCGCTGTCCCTGCCTCCCCAGGCAGACGCACCGCCTCTTCCCGTTGGCGAAAGCTGAGGGGGGCGTGCTGAAAATTATTTGTGATTACTGTATGTTGTATCTTTCTGTCAGGCGGCACGGCCCTTGCTCTCCTTGGTGGAAACGCCCGCGTGGCGGGCCAGAAACCGAAACAACGAGGGGGAGAGCATATGACCATGGTGAGCAGACGGGATGCGTTGGGGTGGCTTGGCGGTGCGGCGCTTGGCGGCCTGCTGGCGGGCGTTGGCGCTGTTGCGGCCCTGCCGGGCGAAGGCCTGGCGGCGAGGAAAACGCTGAAGGAAAAGGCCCCTGCCCTTGCCGCTCCTGCGTGGATTCCGCACCGGCTGGATGCGGCCGAGTGTGCGCCCCTGGCCTATGCGGGCTACTGGAAGGACGGCCTGGGCTGCTGCTACGGCGTGTTCGAGTCCATCATCGGCAGCATGGGCAGGAAGTACGGCGCGCCGTACAACCAGTTTCCCTTCACCATGATGGAGGTGGGCAAGAGCGGCATTTCCGAGTGGGGCACCGTCTGCGGCGCGCTCCTGGGCGCGGCCAGCGCCTTCGCCCTGTTCTGGGGCCGCAAGGAGCGCGATCCCATGGTGACCGAGCTGTTCCGCTGGTACGAGAAGACGGCCTTCCCGCTGTACGATCCCGGCGCGGCGGCCCAAGGCGTGGCCGGGCCCCTGCCCACCAACGCCTGCGGCTCGGTGCTCTGCCATATCTCGGTGTCCACCTGGTGCCATGCCCATGGCATCGATGCGGCCAGCGCCAAGCGCCAGGAGCGCTGCTCGCGCATCACCGCCGACGTGGCCACCAAGGCCATCGAGATCCTGAACGCCAAGGTGGACAGCGGTTTCGCGCCCCTGCTCTCGTCCAAGAGCGAGGCGGCCTGCATGTCCTGCCACGGCAAGGGCAAGCCCTCGCCCATCGCCAAGGGCCGCATGGACTGCACGCCCTGCCACAGCGGCAGCGCGCACGTGCAGGATAAGTTCCGCAACCATCCGTAACGCAAGCCAATGTTCGCTGACACGCACCTCTGCCAACTGCCGGGGGGGACGTCTGGAGGGCGTCCTCCCTGCGCCCAGGCCTGCGCCTTGGCCCGCGCCCAGGCCAACGGGCGGCGGCAGGGGGGACGCGTCGCACGGGTTTTCTTCATGCGCCGCCTCACGGACATGAGGACGGGAAGGGCGGGCGCTCCGGTTTGGCGTCCCGCCTTCCCGTAATGCGGCCCGTAACGCGGCCCGCAACTCGATCAGCAGGACAGGATATTTCGCCGGCTGCACGGCCGGCATGGCTTTCCTCATGCGCCCCCGTCTCCTTGGGGTGAGGAAAGGGGAGGGCGTCCGGAGGGACAGGGGGCGTCCTCCCCGCATTCTGTTTGATATTTCCCGGTCTGGCCGCGCCTGCGCCGCGGGATGCGTTGCTTCTTCATGCGCCCATGCTCCTCTGGGCGAAAAGGGGAGGGGGACCGCACGCCCCCTCCCCGCACGCGCGTGCCGCAGTCCCGACGGGCTGCCCTGCTCCTGCGGCGGGCCCTGTTCCCCGCTCATGCGCGCGTGAGGAGGCCCCATGGACCCTGGCGGCTCTGCCTGCCGGCCGGGCGCGGGCGCAAAAAAAGGAGGGGACGCGCCCCTCCCTTGCTTTTCGTCCCTCGCGGGCCGGATTGCCGCGAAAGGTCCTACTCTCTGGCGCGGCGCAGCACGTAGGCCAGCTCGAAGATGTCCTCGCCCACGCGCAGGGTTTCGGCTATGCCGCGCGAATACATGAAGGCCGGGCCGGGCAGGGCCATGAAAATGTCCAGGTCCTTCAGGAAACGCAGCTCGCTTGCCGCGCTGTCCTGCTCGGCCAGGGCGCTTTCGATGCGTTCCCGCAGGGCCGGGCGCTCGGCTTCACGCAGGGAGTCCACGATCCTCGTCAGCAGTGTCTCTCGTTCCATGGCCGCCTCGTCCGTGCTGGAAAATGCCGCTTGCATGCCTGCCTCCTAGCCCTTGCGGTAGTCGCCGGTGTTGATGTTCATGCGCTTCAAAATCTTCTGGAGCGAGAAGCGCTCCACGCCGCTGATGCGCGCGGCCTCCGAAATGTTGCCCTGGGTGTGCTCCAGCAGCCGGTGCACATAACTTCTGGTGAACTCCTCCACCACCATCTGCTTGGTCTCCTTGTAGGGAGAGAACGGTTCGCAGGCCGAGGGCAGGGGCGCGCCGGTCTCGGCCTGGCGCACGTGCGCGGCCTCGATGCGGTCGCCCGGGCAGAACACGGCCAGCCTGCGCACCAGATTCAACAACTCGCGCACGTTGCCCGGCCAGCTGCGGCAGGCAAGGTAGCCCACGGCCTCGTCGGAAAGCTCCTTGGGCGGCACGCCCAGCTCCCGGCACACGGTGAGCAGGAAGTGGCTGGCGATGCGCGGGATGTCCTCGGTGCGCTCGCGCAAGGGCGGCACGTGGATGGCCAGCACGTTGAGCCGGAAGTAGAGGTCCTCGCGGAAGCTCTGGTCGCTGATCTTGGCTTCCAGGTTCTGGTTGGTGGAGGCCAGGATGCGCACGTTGACCTTGGCGGCCTCGTTGGTGCCCACGGGCCGCACCTCGCCCTCCTGGATGACGCGCAGGAGCTTGGTCTGTACGCCGCCGGGAATGTCGCCGATTTCATCCAGCAGGATGGTGCCCCGGTTGGCGGCCATGAACAGTCCCTTGCGATTCTTGTCCGCGCCGGTGAAGGCCCCCTTCACGTGGCCGAAGAGCTCGCTCTCCAGCAGCGAATCGGGAATGGCCGGGCAGTTCACGGTGACGAAGGGCGCGTTGGCCCGGTGCCCCAGGGCCTGGATGGACCGGGCCACCAGCTCCTTGCCCGTGCCGGATTCGCCCCGGATGAGCACGGTGTAGTCTGATGCGGCCACGGCGAGGATGGACTTGCGCAGGCGGCGCATGGCCTGGCTTTCGCCGATGAGCATGGGGCCCAGTTCCGTGTCGGCCGCCTTTTCGCGCAGGCGCATATTTTCCATCAACAGCTGGCTGCGTTCCATGGCCTTGCCCACGATGCGGAACAGGTGCTCCTGGTCGATGGGCTTGGTGAGGAAGTCGTAGGCGCCTTCCTTCAGGGCGGCCACGGCCGTCTCCACCGAGCCGAAGGCCGTGAGCATGATGACCGTGAGGGCCGGGTTGCGGGCCAGGGCGGCGGTGAGCAGGTTCTGGCCGGAGATGCCCGGCATGCGCAGGTCGGTGATGAGCAGGGAATAGTCGTTGTGCTCCAGCTCCTGCAGGGCCTCGGCCCCGCTCTCGCGCACGGTGAAGGTCCAGTCCGGGAACTGGCCGGCCAGCAGGCGCGAGAGGCCAACCGCGAAGTCGCGCTGGTCGTCCACAACCAGGGCCGCGCCGCTGCCGGTGGCCGGGGTGGTCGTCATATGCGTTCTCCGCGCGTGCCGGTCATTGGCGTTCCCTCCGTGGGAGTAGGGGAGTGGTTGCAGCATCCCCGGCCTGGGCCGGGAAGGTCAAGAGGAATGTGGCGCCGGGACGGCCGGAAACCTCAACGCGGCCGCCCAGTTCGCGCATCAGCTCGTGCACCACGGTGAGGCCCAGGCCCGTGCCCTTGCCGATCTCCTTGGTGGTGAAGAAGGGGTCGAAAATCTGCCCCAGGTGCTCCGGGTCGATGCCGGGACCGTTGTCCGAAACGCTCAGGCGTACGGCGCGGCCGTCCGGCTCGGCCTCGCTGCGCACGGTGATGATGCCTGTGTCCTCGGGCACGGCGTCGAAGGCGTTCACCAGCAGGTTGGTCAGAATCTGCTCCAGGGCCGAGCAGTCGGCCTGGACCCTGGGCAGGCCCGGGGCCAGCTCCAGGTTCAGCGCCACGCCGGTCTTCTCCACTTGCACGCGGAAGATCTGGGCCAGATCCTCCACCACGGCGTTCAGGTCGCAGGGGCCGGTGGCGGGCTTGTTGGCCCGCGCCAGGCCGAGCAGGTCCTGCAGCACCTTCTGGGCCTTCTTGGTGTGCCGCACGATGACCTCCAGGTCCTCCTGGGCCTGGGGCTCGCGCTGGCTCTTCTGCAGCAGTTGCGCATAGCAGCTGATGACGCCGAGCGGGTTGTTGATCTCGTGCGCCAGCCCGGCGGCCAGCTTGCCGAGGGCGGCCAGCTTCTCGCTCTGCTGCATCTGCGCCAGCATGCGCTTCTCGGCCGTGGTTTCGCGGATGTAGACCACGGCGCGGCCCACCTCGCCCCCGGCGTGCAGCGGGTACACGCTGACGGCGAGCGAGCGCGGGCCGGGCAGCTCGAACTCCAGGCTGGACGGGGCCTGGCCGGAGATGGCCGCGGCCAGGGTGCCATCGGCCACGGCCGGGGCGGAAATGCTGGCGAACCAGGTCTGGATGCGCGAGCCGGGGCGGATGCCCTCCGCCAGGGCCCGGGCCGAGGAATTGGCCAGCACCACGGCTCCGCCTTCGTCCACCAGCAGCAGCGGGTCGGAAATGCCCTCGAAGATGAGTTCCAGCAGCCTGTTCTGGCGCAAGAGCGCGTCCACGGCCTCCAGGTTCTCGATGGCGATGCCCAGCTGCTGGCCCAGGGCGAGCAGCACCTCGGCGTTCAGCTCCGGCCGCGCGCCCTCGTCCCAGAAAAGCCCCATGAGGCCGCGGTTGAGGTCCGAGGTGGTGACGGGCACGAACACGCGGTCGGCCTCCTGGCGCACCTGGCCTTCGCGCAGCAGGCCCTGCCAGTCGCTGGGCATCTGCGATTCGCAGGCCGGGCCGGGCCAGGCGTAGTGGTTGCGGCCGGAGGTGGCGCACAAATACATGGCGCGGCTGGCGCCGAAGCGCGCGGCCACGCGCGGCAGCACGCTGGCGATGAGTTCTTCGTGCCCCTGGCTGCGGTTCAGGTCGTCCAAAAGCTCCACGAAAAGCCGCACGTCAGTCCGGTGCTCCGCCGCCTCCTGGCTCAAGTCCGCCGTGCGGGAGCGCACCTTGTCCTCCAGGTTGGCGGCATAGTCCTCCAGCTGCATGCGCGCCTCGCGCAGGTGCGTGGCGAAGGATTCAAAGGCCTCCAAGAGCGAATGGATCTCGTCGCCCTCGTCCAGGCGGTCCAGGATGGACTGGTCCTTGGGGCTCGTGAAGTGCTCGCGGAAGATGGCCGAGAGCCTGCGCAGGTTGGTGACCACCAGCCTGTTGAAGAAGATGAGGATGAGGGTGAACACGCCCGCGGCCACGGCGATGAACGAGACGCCGAAAAGCGAGATGGACTCCTGGATGTGCTTCACGCTCTTGTCCACGGGCATGCCCACAAAGTCGAGCCCGGCCACCTCGCCGTCCTTGCGGCCGAAGCCGCGCTTGCCGCCGTAGCGTTCGATGAGCACGCGCGGAGCGTCCTTGGGATCGCCGTGGCAGGCCAGGCATTCCTTCTCGAACAGCACGGGCCGCGCCATGACGTAGTGCTCCACGCCGTCGATGGCCTGGTAGCCCCGGTAGGCGCTTTCCTGCGGGTTCTCCTGGAAGTGGTGGATGAGCCCGCGCTCCATTTCGTTGGCCTCGGAGGCCGGATTGCGCGGGGAAAGGGCCACCCGGCGGTAGATGTACTGGTCGCGCTGGGTGTTCAGGTCCACCAGCACCTTGCGCGTGACGAAGGAGGTGCTCATGGCCTCCAGCAGGAACTCCTCCTTGGGCAGCATGTGCCGCACCGTGGGCCGCAGGATGGAGCGCACGTACGTCTGCACCGAGGACAGGTGCGAGAACACCAGCTCGGCCTTGGCCTCGGCCTCGATGTGCAGCATTTCGCGCAGGTGCATGTTGAGGGAGAAGAGGAACACCACCCCAAGCAGCAGGAAGATGCCCGCAAGGCCCAGAAGGAACTTGTGCTGGAGCTTGCCGTGGGGGTGCTGGGACATGGCCGGTCCTTTTGCAAAGGGTCCGTTAAAAGTGCCCGCCGCGCTGGGGCCGCAGCGCGGCGGGCGTATGTGCCCGGACCTTAGTGGGGCGTCCGGTCCGGGCGGGGCGACGGTTTAGCCGTGGGCGTGCGGGAAGAACACCGCGCTCACCCAGTACAGGAACACCAGGGAGAACACCCCGATGCCCAGACTCCAGGCGATGAGCTTCTTTTCCACGGGCATGAGGGGCTCATACTCCATCTTCGCCATTTCTTCAGCAATCTTGTTTTCATCAAGCTGCATGGTGCTGCTCCTTTGTGATTTTGTTCGTAGGGCCTGAGGCTTCCGCCGCTAGACGACAGGGGGCTTCATGCCGTGGAAGAACAGCCACGAGATGAACAGGCCGATCCAGATGATGAAGCCGAACAGACAGACCACGTACACCGCGGCCAGCCTGCCGATGCCCTCGGCCCACAGCTTCTTGAAGTTCGAAACCAGGCCGATGGTGAAGAAGGTGAGCAGGAAGAAGATGCCGCGGAACACGTTGGTGCTGGCGATGGTGGACTTGCCGAACTTCAAGAGGTCCGGGCCGGTGGCGCACAGGGCCAGCATGATGAGGAAGGTGATGACGTAGCCGAGCACGAAGCGGGGGAAGCGGTCCAGCACGGCGCTGAACTTCATGCGCTCGCCGGGCTTGCAGTCGATGTACTTGCACCACACGACGGCCAGGATGAACGACCAGATGCCGATGAACACGTCGATGAAGATCTTGATGGTGGTGGCTGTCATGGTGACCCAGCCTTCCTGGTACATCACGCCGGTGTCGGCGAAGACCTTGGCGCGGATGAGGGCGTCGGCGATGGCGCCGGAGGCGATGGCGCCGCCGTCGCTCTTCACCGCCAGGCCCATCCACGCGCCCGCCACCATGGGGTCGCCCGACAGGAAGTACTGGGCGGCGAAGGGCAGGATGAGCATCTCGATGCAGGTGAACACGACCACCAGGGAGGAGACCATGATGGGCACCACGGGCCGGGCGCGGATGGCGCCGCCAGTGGCGATGGAGGCCGACACGCCGCAGATGGAGATGCCGGAAGCCAGGGGCGCGGCCCACTCGCGGCTGAACTTGAAGTGCTTGCGGGCGACGTAATAGACCAGCGCCCAGTAGATGAGGTAGGCTTCGACGATGGCGCACAGGCCTCGGAAGATGACCGAGGAGGCCAGGCCGAGGGCGTCCACGGCCTTCACGCCGAGTTCCGCGCCCAGGATGACGATGGCGATCTTGATGTACATTTCAGGACGCAGGGCTTCCTTCATCTTGTCGGCAAAGCCGGGGGTGATGTTGCCGAAGAAGATGCCCGCCAGAAGGGCGATGATGAAGCCCGCCTCGCCCGTAAGGCCAAGGGACCAGGGAATGCCCAGCTTCTCCACCTTGTCCGGGGTGGCGGCGATCTGCGCGTAGTGCCCCGCTGCGTAGCAGGCGATGCTGATGAAGAAGACCAGCGTGAAGGACTTGATGAACTTGGGCACGTCGCCGCCCAGGAACTTCACGCCCACGCTCAAAAAGGTTGTGATGAACACGAAGGTGATGAGAAGCGCCGCATAGCCGGGCAGGCCCTTGTAGGTACCCGTGGCCGCGCCGAAAATCTTGTCCGCCGTCACCCAGACGTTGGTCTTGACCGCCCAACCCAGGGCGTCCACCCCGGCGAAGGTGAGCATGCCGAGCATGAAGAGGAACAAACCCATGATGAGGGCGAGCTTGTCCTCGGTGAGCCACCGCTTTTGTTCCGCCATAAGAACCTCCTTAACTCTCCTGTTCAATGTAGATTCCGCGGCGGCCACCCCGGCGCGCCGTGCCATGCGTTTGTGGACCGGGCTGCGGGACCAGTTCCCACCCGTCGGCGAAGGCCATCGCCCTCCGAGAGGGCAGCGCCCTTCTCCCACCACAAGGGGTAAAGCAAGACCGGGGCCAGTGTGTTCGTTTTGTAACATGCGTGAATTAAATGATAAAAAATTACGAATGCGCAATTTGCCGCCAACTTGAGTTGGCATGGTGCCTTTTGCGAAAGGCACCAGAAGCGGCAGGTGAGCACCTGCTTTTGCGTCGGCGCGGAACATCTTGCCGGGGCAGGACAAAGGCACCCGGCAAAATATTCCAGACTTGTTCTACAGAATGTTTGGATGACCTGCCCGCAGATCCTGGATTCGGCTGGTGGCGGTGCTTCCCAGGCTTCGGCAAGGGGCGCCGCCCCTTGACCCCGCCAGAGGGCACAAGGCCCTCTGGACTCCCTGTGGCGTTGGGTTTCCCTCTCCGGCCCAAGGCCGCCGGAGCGGGAAACCCAACGCAGAGGGGCCGGGCGCAAGGCGCTCGGGCTAAGGTTGCGCCAGCCCTGGCGGGGTCGTCCCCCCCTGTCTCCATCATGCAGCCTGCCCCAAACAAGAAGCCCCGGAGCGCTCTTGCGCTCCGGGGCTTCTTGTTTGGCCTGCGGGTCCAGGGGGTGCATACCCCCTGGCGGGGGCTGGGGCGGCGCCCCTTGCCGCTTACTTCTTCATCTCTATCTTCTCCAGCCCGCCCATGTACGGGCGCAGCGCTTCGGGCAGCACCACGCTGCCGTCGGCCTGCTGGCCGTTTTCAAGCACGGCGACGAGGGCGCGGCCAACGGCCAGGCCGGAGCCGTTCAGGGTGTGCAGGAACTCGCTCTTCTTCGCGCCCTTGGCCTTGAAGCGGATGCCGGCGCGGCGGGCCTGGAAGTCCTGGAAGTTCGAGCAGCTTGAGATCTCGCGGTACTTGTTCTGGCCGGGCAGCCAGACTTCGATGTCGTAGGTCTTGCAGGAGGAGAAGCCCAGGTCGCCGCCGCACAGGGCGATGACGCGGTAGTGCAGGCCCAGGCGCTGCAACACCATTTCGGCGTGGCCGGTCAGCAGTTCCAGGTCGGCCATGGACTGCTCCGGGTGGGCGAAGCGGACCAGCTCCACCTTGTGGAACTGGTGCTGGCGGATGAGGCCCTTGGTGTCCTTGCCGTAGCTGCCCGCCTCGGAGCGGAAGCAGGGGGTGAGGGCGCAGTAGGCCGTGGGCAGCTGGTCTTCCTCCAGCACTTCGCCCGCGTGCAGGTTGGTGACGGGCACCTCGGCCGTGGGGATGAGGTAGTAGTCCTGGCCCTCGATCTTGAAGAGGTCCTCGGCGAACTTGGGCAGTTGGCCGGTGCCGGTCATGGCGGTCTTGTTGACGATGAAGGGCGGCAGCACTTCGGTGTAGCCGTTCTCGGCCGCGCAATCGAGCATGAACGCGCCCAGGGCGCGCTCCAGCCTGGCGGCCCAGCCGAAGCTGACGCAGAAGCGCGAGCCGGTGAGCTTGCCCGCGCGCTCGAAGTCCAGTCCGCCCAGGGCCTGGCCCAGCTCCCAGTGCTCCTTGGGGGTGAAGGAAAGTTCGGGCTTGGTTCCCCAGTGGCGCAGCACGGGGTTGTCTTCTTCGCCCGCGCCTTCGGGCGTGGATTCGTGCGGGATGTTGGGAACCTTCAGGAGCCAGTCGGTCTCCTGGGCCTCTATGACGCCAAGCTCGGCGTCCAGCTCCTTCACGCGCTCGCCGATGGCGGACATGCGCGCCATGAGCTCGCTGGCGTCCTGCCCGGCGCGCTTGAGCTTGGCCACTTCCGCCGAGCCTGCGTTGCGTTCGGCCTTCAGGCCCTCGGCCTCGCGGATGAGGGCGATGCGCGCTTCGTCGAGCCGGGCGAACTCGGCCACGTCGGGCTCGGTCTTGCAGCGTTTCTTCAGGCCCTGGCTCACGGCGTCCAGGTTTCTCTGCACGAATTTCAGGTCAAGCATGGTCGTCTCCTTGAAATGTGGGCGCGATCGTATCGGGTGAGGCA
>NZ_DATMYK010000034.1:0-10198 GCF_035560995.1 Humidesulfovibrio sp.
CGGGAGGCTGGCTGCCGCCCTTGGACACTTGCGGGGATCATAAAGCCAAAGATTCAAAATCCGCCGTTGGCAAGGTCTTGGCAGTTTTACTTCTCCCGCCACGCACGAATCCAACATGTTTCAAGACGGCTTGGGGAGCCAAGCGTTTCAAGATTACCCCCGGATGTGATGTCCGGGGTTGTCTTTTGTGGCGCAACTCCAAGCGCGCGGGGCAGGCTGCGCCAGGACCGGTGGCGGCAACCGGTTCCGTCCGGTCTTTTGGCCCTTCGCCCTGGCGCTACGCAGAGGCTTCGTGTATCTGAGCCAAAAGAACTGCGATTTGGAGAGCTGAGCATGCCTGAACCGCAAATCCCGGAGACCACACAGCCTCGCCGCCCCGGCGTTCTGATCCGTTCGCTGACCGCAGCCTGGCAGGCGCTGCGCCTGCTTGTCCTGGCCGTGATCATGCTTGAGGTCTGCTGCTGCGTAGTCGTTACCACCATGAACTACGTCATTTACGGCAAATCGCGCGAAGGCAGCCGCATCGTGTATGACAGCCTCACCCTCTACACCTCTGCGGAGGGGCTGCGGGAAACCACGCCCGCGCCGGCCGCGAGGCCGGGAACGGAGCGCGTCATCTGGTTTCTTGGCGGCTCCACCATGCGCGGAGACAGCACCGACGCGGCCCACACGCTGCCAAGCATCATCTGCCGCGAGCTGAGCAAGGACATGCCATGCGTGTGCCTCAACCTCGGAGTGAACTCCTTCAACACCTTGCAAGAGGTGCAGCAACTGCAAAAAGCCCAGCTGGAGCGGGAGCGTTGGCCTGATCTCATCGTGTTCCTCGATGGGGCCAATGACACCAGCTACGCCATTGTGGGCCGCAGCGCCAACGCCCACGAAGGTTACGCGCGCATAAAGGGCTACGTGGAAAGCTACTGGAGCACTCCGTTTGGCGTGCTCAAGCCGCTGATTGCCGCGGCGTACGCGTCCTTCACCTGGGAGCTGTATTCCCGGCTGACTTACGCCCTGGAGGAAATCGGGGCGGATTCGCCATTGCCGGGACAGGTGGGACAAGCCATGCGCGCCCGCTACGACTATGTGGACCGCACCGCCCGGGGCATGAACGCGCGGTTTCTGGCGTTCCTGCAGCCCTTGGCCTGGCAGGAGGCGCAGGCCGGAGGCATTCCCGAGGCCGGGCTTGCTCGGCGCCTTGAATTGTTGCCAGTCATGCGCGCCAATTTCAGCCGGATGTACGGGGGCATGGAGGCGGCGCTCCAAGACCGGCCGTATTTTGTGAACCTGCGCGGAGTGTTTGTGGGCCGCGACTTCATCGCCTACGAGCCTGACGGAATCCACAATACGGACCAGGGGCGGGAAGTGCTTGCCCAGGCGATGCTTCCGGCCATCCGCAGCGCGCTTGCGCGCTGATCGCCCCTGCAAACCTGCACCGCTGGTTGCCACAGACCCGCGCCGGGCGATTTTGCATTGCGCGGCCCAAAGCGCTGCGCTAGGAAAAACCATGCCCCCCGATGCATGAAAACACCCCGGAGACCGCGCGCCCCATGGTGAAAGACGCCTACATCCCCACGGACCGTTTCGAGGAGTTGGACCTTGTTGATCTCGACGGTGTGTTCGGGATTCTGGAGGTGCATGCGGCCAATCTGCTGCCCGACCTGGAGGCCTGCCTGGCCTACCTGTCGCGCATTCTGCGCGATGGCGCGGCCGCCAGCCACCCGAAAACACGCGAATGGGTCGTGCCGCTTGTGCGCAAGGCCATGGCCCTGGGGCCGTTCCACCGGCAGTGCCTGGACATGGCGCACCGGCTCTTCGGCGACGCGCAGGCGGGTGCGCGGATGGAGCGTCTGAAGAGCTTCCCCCTGGACGATTCGCTGTACGATTTCACCTCGGTGATGAACGACCCCGGCAAGATGGAGCGCAAGCGCGCCAAACTGCAGGCCGTGCTCAAGCGGACGCCGGGCCATGTGCTGGCCGCCTCGCAGATGCTGCAATTGGACCACTACAGCGGCGTCGAGCGGGGGACGTGGCTGGACGCCTTCGTGGTGCCGCCCTTCTTCCAGCGCGAGTGGGACTACCGCCTGTTCCAACATCTTGCGGACCTGGGCGATGTGGACGGGGCCATGGCCCTGTGGCCCTCCGTGGCCGAATTGCCGCGCGACGAGATCCAGCTGAACCTCGTGGCCGAACTGCACGCCAAACGGGGCCATACGGACCAGGCCCTGGGCGCCTACCGCCAATCCCTGGCCCTGGACCCGCGCCAGACCGCGTTGCGCTATCGCATGGCCGAACTGGAGAATCCCACGCGAGCCGACCGCTCGCTGCCCGCGCAGAAAGACGTGTGCATCTGCCTGTATTCCTGGAACAAGGCCGATGACCTGGAAAAGACCCTGGCCAGCCTGGCCGGGACGGACATCGGCAAGGCCAAGCTGCGCATTTTGCTGAACGGCTGCACAGACCGCAGCCTCCAGGTGGCCGAGGCCGCCCGCGCCCTGTTCCCGCACAACGACTACGGCGTCATCTCCCTGCCGGTGAACGTGGGCGCGCCTGCGGCGCGCAACTGGCTGGCCGCCCTGCCGGAGGTGCGCGCCAGCGAGTTTCTGGCCTATCTGGACGACGACGTGGAACTGCCTGCGGATTGGCTGGCGCATTTCCTCACCGTCATGCGCGACCAGCCGTCCACCACCGTGGTGGGGGCCAAGGTGGTTTTCGGCACGGAGCCGCGGATGTTCCAGTATCTTTTCCGCGCGTTCTCCCTGGCCTGCAACGCGGGCATAAAGCTCACCGAGCCCTGCCGCATCGCCCAGTACGACACAGGCCTGTACGACTTCGTGCGCCCGACGGACAACGTCATGGGCTGCTGCCATCTGCTGCGCCTGGCCCACCTGGACAAGGGCCCGCAGTTCGACCTGCGCTATTCGCCCTCCCAGGTGGACGACGTGGCCCACGACCTGGCCCTGCGCGTGCACGGCGGCGAGGTGCGCTACTGCGGCCTGGTGCGCTGCATCCACCACCAGAACACCGGCGGCGGCTTCAAGCGCCGCATGACCGACGCGCAGGTGGGGCAGGTGCTGGGCAACGACGTCAAGTTCTACTACTGCTTCCGCGGGCATCTGGCCCGCATCCGCGAGCTGATGGCCCAGGCCGCCCTGGACGCGCCGGGCTGCGGCCCCGGTCCCAGCGCCTGAGCCCGGCCCGGTCCTGCTCCCGGTGGGCAGGGCGCATTCGTTCAACCTTTTTCCCTGCCACATAATCTCCCGCGGGGAGTTCCGGCGCTGACCGGGATCTGTGTTGCGTCGCGTATCCTATCGGTTTTGCAGGGCATACTCTGAGTACGCCTTGACTGCGCACGGCCTGGGAGATAAGGAAGCAAACACCCCCAGGAAGGTAGCTGATTGACTTGGGAGGATACGCCCCCTGGAGAGAATGCATGGACCAGAAGCTCGACATCGCGGTGGCCGAAGGCGAGGGATATTTCCGCATCACCCTCAACGGTCCCTATTTCAGCGCGGAGGTTGCGGAACGGCACCGGCGCCTCGACAGGATTGCGGAAGCGTCCGGCCATACGCGTTTTCTGATCGATGTGCGGGGCGTCGCCCCCCGGGCCAGCATCCCCGATGTCTTCGAATACGTGGTGCACAACTACCCGCCCCGCCCGGACAAGAAGCGCACCGCCGCCCTGGACCTGGCCGAGAACATGGTCAGCGCGCGCTTTTTCGAGCACCTGATGCAGAACAAGGGCCGCTGTTACCGGCTGTTTTTGGACGAGGCCGAGGCCATTGCCTGGCTGCTGTCCGACGAGCCCTGATCCCCCGTCTTTTCCGCTTTCCCGCCGGTGCCGCGTCTAGCAGGCGCAGCTCAGTCGCCCGAAGGGATTGACGAACTGCACCAGGTAGGGCTGCGTCCGCAAGGTCCAGATGGACAGGTCCAGCTCATGCCAGGGAACGTTGTCGCGCGTTCTGATGCGCGCCAGGCCTTCCTCGAATTCCAGGCGCATGGGCACGGGCTCGCGTTCGCCGTCGCCGCAGAGGCTCTCGCGGCTTTCCGGCGCGTACACGCGCTCGTCCTCGTGCGGACCGCTGGCCAGCACGCTGGTCAGGCTGGTGCTCACGCGGGTGATGCCGCCGTCGCGGCCGAAGCACAGGGAGTTCACGTCGCCGCAGATGCCCACGGCGTCCAGGTCATAGGCCTGGATGAAGCCAGCCGGAGTGGGCACGGCCTGGGGCTTGGCGGGTTCAAGGGAGCGCAGGGTGCCGTCCACGCGGAAGCTCACCCCCACGCGGGCGCTGAGGGGACCGATGGGCGTGGGCACGCTCACGGTCTCGCCCGGCCACAGGGTCAGGCTCAAAAGCTGCCCGCCTGGGGCGAAGCAAATGCCGATGAACCTGCCCCCCAAAGGGCCCACAGGCGTGGCCAGCTCCAGGGGCGCGGCCAGCCTGCCCTCATCCTCCTGGGTCCAGTAGCCGGAGAGCTTGCCGTTCAGCGGAAAGGCCCGGCACAGCGAGCCGTCCGGGTGAAAGGTCACGAGCTCCACATCCATGGTCCCGGCCGGGGTCGTTATGCGCGTGGGCCGCTCCAGGGGCAGGGCGCGCAGCGCGCCGGTGTGGTGGAAGGAGATGGCCTGCACCGTGCGGCGGCGCAGGTCGTCGGTGGTGTGCTGGGCGCAGAGGGGGCCAAGGGGCGTTTCGAACACGGCCTCGCAGGCGGGCGTGCAGGACTTGACCGCGCCGTCTTCGAAGCGTTCCACGATGCCGACGACGGGAACGCGCCCGTACGGCGTACTCACGGTTTCCATGGGGCTCCTCCGGTTTTGGGGGGAGCCAAGCAAGAACAGCGCCAGGGCGTACGGCGAATAATGCCGGGCGCTTGCGCGGCGTCGAGCGCGTGAACCTACACTTCTGACCGACAAAAACGAAGGCGATCTACGGGATTGTACGCGCTACAGGGCCTTGCCCAGTATGGGCAGCCGCCGCAGCACATAGTGCGCCAGCGGGAAGCTGATGAGGATGCCCAGCACCGAGATGACCACGAACAGCTCAAAGGGGCCCAGTCCGCTGTCGCTCAGCCAGTACTGCAGAAGCGTCACCACGGGCACGTGGAAGATGTACACGGCGAAGGAGCTGTCGGACAGGGCCTTGGTGAAGGGCGTCTGGCCGGGGAAGCGCTCCCGCGTGAGGGTAAGCAAGCCCGCGCAGAAGCCCACGCACAGGAAGCTTTCCCAGGTGGCGCGCAGGATGGCGATGGGATCGGCCCCGCCGTTCCAGAAGGGGAAGTTGAAGCCCACGCCGCGGGCGAAGCACAGCCCCACGCAGACAATGCCGATGCCGAGCCACACGAAGCCCGCCTTGGCCGGGAAGCGCGTGAACCAGTTGCGGCGCGCGGCCATGAGGCCCAGCACGAACATGGTCACGTACTGCGGCAGGTGCGCGAATTCGATCTCCCAGAAGCCCAGCAGCACCTTCCAGTCGTCCACGCTCTTCCAGATGCGGATGAGGTAGGTGCTGACCGTGAGCCAGAGCACGAGCTTCACAAGCGCCCAATGGGCCGTGGCCGGGGCGATGGGCTCCTGGGGCAGGGCCTTGGGCTTCTGGTCGCGCGCGCCGGCAAAGGTGCGGTACAGGGCGTACACGCAGCCGTAAATGAACAGGTTCTCGATGAACCAGAGGTGCACGAATTCCTGGTTCGGGCCCTTGGGGCCGGTCCACCCGGCCGGCGGGGCCAGGATGCCCAGGTACGCGCCCAGGTAGTAGTCCAGGTACGAGGTCAGCTCCATGTGCTTCCAGATGATGTCGTGGAAGTACATGAAGATGGGCGTGATGCCGAGGACCATCACCGCGATGGGCACGCCGAAGCGCCACAGGCGGTCGAGCACGAACTTGAGCGGGCCCTTGCGGTCCAGGCTGCCGGGGTGGAAATAGCCGGCGATGAGGAAGAACAGGCCCATGAAGAAGGCCTCATTGACGCTGAAGAACAGGCCGATCCACTGGCTCTTGAGCTGCGACTGGTAGAGCCACCAGCCGTCGTGCCCGTAGGGCTGGCCCGCGTGGTGCGCCACCACCAGCATGGACAGGAAGATGCGGACGTTGTCTATGTAGGCCAGACGCGGTTTTGCTGGGGCGCTCACGGCTTTGCTCCTGGGCTCGGGCCGTCTACTGCTGCGGGGCGATGCCGCCCTCGCGCAGGATGGTCAGGGCGATGTGGTCGTATTCCTTGTTGAAATGGTGGCCGCCGGGTACGATCAGGTTCTTCACGTTGGGAGCCTGATAGCCCTGGCACAGGGTGCCCTCTTCCTCGTCGCCGCATACAAGCAGCACGTTGGTCTTGGACAGCTTGGCCATCTCCGGGATCATGGGCGCGCCCTCGGGCACGTTCTCCGTGGTCAGCCAGTTGGACAGGTGGAACTCGAAGTCCGCGTGGGTGCCGGGGCCCAGCATGGCCACCACGGCCAGCCTGGCCTTGGTCGCCTCGCTCATGCGGCCGGTCATGAAGGGCAGCACGTCGGCCCCGATGGAGTAGCCCACCACGATGAACTTTTCCGCGCCCCACTTGGCCGCGTAGTGCGTAAGGGTCAGCTCCAGGTCGTGGGCCATCTCCTCCGGCGTGCGCGCGTTCCAGAAATACTTCAGCGAATTGAAGCCAACCACGGACACGCCGTGCCGGGCCAGGATGTCGCCGATCTGCTGGTCGATGCCGGCCCAGCCACCGTCGCCGGTGACGATGACGGCCAGGGTCTTGCCGGGGTGCGCGGCCGGGACTTCCACCAGGGGCAGGTCGTCCACGTCCTTGGCGTGGATCTTGGCCGCGCCCTTGCCCGCCGGGGCGATCTGGTCCAGGGCCTCGCGGAAGGCCGCGCGCCAGAGCTTGGGGTCGCCCAGGTCCTGGCCCGCGCCGTCCAGGGGCATGACGCGAGAGCCGGGGATCTGGCTGGCGAAGGCCTCGGCCTCGGAAAGGGAATAGCGCTGGTCGTTCTTGCCCTGGATGACGACAAGGGTGCCTTGGGGCTTGCCCACGGGACGCATGACGATGCCGGCGCTGGTCCCGTTCGCGGGCGTTGTGGCGTTGTCGAACTGGTAGCCGTTGGCCGCGCAGAAGGGCTTGCCCACGGCCACCCGGGGCGAGAAGCCCAGGGCGATGGCCCCGGCGAAGATTTCCTTGGGCGCCTGGGCGAAGGTGGCGTAGGCCACGGCCGCGCCCTCGCCGAAGCCCGCCAGCACGGGCTGGTGGTAGCCCTTGTAGCCGAGGGTCTTCTGCACGATCTTGGACAGGCCCTCGAACTCCCAGGCCTGGTAGAAGCAGCCCTCGGCCTTGGCGCGCAGGGGGTCCAGCAGGCGTTTGGTGTCTATGCCGACCACGGTGGCGTCCATGTCGGCCATGAGCCGCGCGGCCTTGTCCATGCGCGCATCCCACGCGCCCTCGGACAAGAGCAGCACGGCGCGGCCGGGCTCGCCGCCGTTCTTTTCGGCGTTGCGGTAGATGAGCACCTCGCCGAACACGCCGAAGCTGAGCTTCTCCGGGGCTTTTTCCGGCTTGGCGCAGGCCGGGGTGGCCAGAAGCAACATGGCCAGGGCGCACACCGCCAGAAGCGGCGAAACAAGACGTCTCATTTTGCGATGACTCCCCGCATGCCGCCCGAAACCAGGGTGGCGATGTTGGCCAGAACGCGCGGCGGAACCGTGCCGCCGGGACTGGCCAGGTATTTCGACTCCCACACGGGATCAAATTTGTCCTTGAAGCGGCGTAAACCCTGGAAGTTGTACAGCTGCCCGCCATGGGTGTAAAGCAGCGAGCCGAGCCGTGCCCAGGTGGGGGCCAGGGCGTGGTTCTCCAGGCCGGAGAAGGGCGCCATGCCCAGGTTGAACCACAGGTAGCCCTGCTCGCGGCCCCAGAGCATGAGCATGATGTACAGGTATTCCATGACGCTCGGCGGGGCGTCGGGCAGGTAGCGCATCAGGTCCACGGAAAGTTCTTCGCGGTGGGCGCCTTCCCAGATGTTGGCGAAGGCCACCATGCGTCCGTCCTTGCGCACCACGGCCTGGGGGCATTGCAGCATGTACTCGTCGGAGAAGAAGCCCAGGGAGAACTTCTTCTCCCGCGCGTTCTTGCTTGCCAGCCACGCGTCGGAAACGGCCTTCATCTCCTGCAGGATGGCGGGCACGCCCTCGATGGGCACGATCTCGAACACCGCGCCTTCCTTCTCCACCATGTTGCGCGTGTAGCGCAGGCCCTTGCGCGCCTGGCCCGCCAGGGAGAACTCCGGCAGGGGCACGCGGGCTTCCTCGCCGATCTTGATGAGCGACAGGCCAAGGTCCAGGTACAGGGGCAGGTTCACCCGGTCCACCTGATAGAACACGGTCCACCCGGCGTAGAGGTCCACCATCTCGCGGAAACGCCAGGCCAGCTCGGCCCGGGCCGCGGGCGGGCCCACGGGGTCGCCCATGCACACCCAGCTGCGTCCGGCCACGCCGTACATCAGGAATCCGTCGCCCTTGGCGGTGAGCAGGATGTTCTTGTCGCCCAGCAGGGCCAGGTAGGCCGGGGTCTGCGGCGAGTCGGCCACGATGCTGCGCACGGCCTGCATGTCGGTTTCGCTGGGCGGAACGTAGCGCGGCCGGGCCGAACGCATGAGCCGGAGCGCGGCGATGCACAGCAGGAGCACCAGCATGCCCACCACGGCGCGCATGAAGCGGCTGGCCTCGTCCTCGAAGGTGAACACCCACCACAGCTCGCGGTTCATGGCGTCGTCGCCGTAGGCCATGTAGCCCAGGGCCACGGTGCAGGCCAGGGCGGCCACCGTGGCCGCCACCCAGCCGCGGGTGAAGCCCTCGGACAGGAGCGAGGCCTTGCGGTAGAAGAACTTGTGGCAGGGCAGAAGCGCCAGCAGCAGCACGGTGAGGAGGAAGGCCTCCTCGTAGTCCAGCCCCTTCAAAAGGCTGGACATTATGCCCGCGAAAAGCACGATGCAGGTGACGTAATAGGCGGCGTCGAGCCTTTTCTGCAGGCCGCGCGCCAGGATGATGAGCCCCAGGCCCGCCAGGCTGCCCACGAAGTGCGAGAACTCCAGCACGCCCAGGGGCAGGAAGTCCTCCAGCCAGTCCAGGCGCGAGGACACCGAGGGCGTGGCCCCGGAGAACAGCAGCACCACGCCCGCCAGATAGGTGAGGAAGGCCAGGATGCGCGGCATGACCACCGGGAACCACTGCATGAGGAAGGCGATGACGTTGCGGATGGGGTCGCGGGCGGCCATGGTCTCCCGCGCGGCCAAGAGGGCCGAGGCCAGCGCCAGGGGAATGAAGTAGTAGACCACGCGGTAGGCCACCAGCGCGGCGAAAAGCGCCGGGGCGGGAATGCGCGGGGTGAGCAGGAACAGCAGGCAGGATTCGAACACGCCGAGCCCGCCCGGCACCTGGCTGATGAGCCCGGCGATCTGCCCCAGGAGGAACGCGCCCAGGACCAGCGGGAAGTTCACGTTGGCCCAGGGCGGCAGCAGGGCGTACAGAACCGCCGCGGCCAGCGCCCAGTCGAGGGAGGCCACGGCCACCTGCAAGAGCGCGCTGCGGAACTTGGGCAAAAGCAGGGTCAGCTTGCCGATGCGCCAGGGGGTTTCCTTGCGCAGGGCCGCGTACAGGTAGGCCAGGGGCGCGGCCAGCAAAATGAGCCCCAGGGGCCGCGTGGTGTGGAAGGGCAGGGTGATCCACGTGGGCAGGGGCAGGGGCTTCACCGTGAAGATGATGCCGCCGATGGAGAAGAGCCCCAGCCAGAGCGTGAGGGTGGTGAAGACCACGATCTTGGCGATTTCCCCGGGGGTGAGCCCCCAGGAGGAGTACAGGCGGTAGCGCACGGAGCTGCCCGCCAGGGTGGACAGCCCGATGGTGTTGCTGAAGGCGTTGCCCGCGAAGGAGGCCAGCACCGCGCGGTACGGGGCCAGCGGGTGGCCGATGTAGTTGAGGGCCAGGATGTCGTAGCCCGCAAGCACGATGAAGTTCACCGCGGTTAAGCCGAAGGCCAGCAGGATGTCGCGGTCCTTCTCCTTCAGGAGCATGTCCGTGATGTCCTGGAGGTTGTACTCGGCCAGCTGGGCCTGAAGCGCCCAGGCCGCCGCGGCCAGCAGGCCCAGGGCCAGCGCCGGGCCGAGATAGGGCTTGAGCCGCCGCATCAGCTCGCCGGACATGGGGCCTCCGGGCGTTGCGGGTTCAGGCGCGGG
>NZ_DATMYK010000035.1:0-5759 GCF_035560995.1 Humidesulfovibrio sp.
AACGCAAGGAGCTCCTATGCCCTCCCAATTTCTCTCGTTGCGGCGCGATGAGCAAGGCCGCATCGCCGAACGCACCCTGAACCTCGGCGGCGAGGCCGAAATCCGGCGCTACGCTTATGATTCGGCAGGACGCCTCGCCCGCGTCGCCGATGGCTCGGGCGGTCTGTTGGAGTCCTGCCAGTACGAACCCTCGGGCCTGTTGCTGCGCGTGGACCTGCCGGATGGGCGGCGTATCGACTACGCTTACGACGCGCGGCACAGGCGTCAAGCACGCGCGGACGCGCTTTCGCTTGACACCAGCGCCTGGCGCGCCGTGGAACCAGCATGTGCGACGGCGAAGGGGAGCGTCGACTTTCGCTCTGGTTCAGGGGGGCTGTGGGCTAATATCCTGCGGCATCATTATGCCCTTCCCCATTGAACTGTTTTGTGTGTATACGTACGCGACATAACCTGTCGCACGACATGTATATTGTGCAACCTTGCACCGAGCAGAACGAAACCAACGAAGACTGACAGGCAGAACATCCGCACCAACGGCCGTGGCGCCCGGAGGCGGGTCGTCAGCAGCGCGTTGACGCTCTTAACAACATAATATAACTATAGACTTCAAATACCATATGGCAACATGACGGGAGAGCCCCGGTGAAGTTCCGCCTCATTGTCTCCCCGTTGGCGTTGTGCGCCGCATGGCTTGCGCTCATCATCTATTGCGCCCCTGGCGAGTGCCGAGCGGCAGACTTCAGTCAGTCCATCGTGTTTGGCGACAGCACCCAGGACAGCGGTTATTTTCGCTACAACACCACCGGCAGCATTGCGGTCGACGGTGCGGTGAGCGCCGCCGTCTCTGCCGGAGCCACGGGCGGGTATGTCGGGCCCGGAGTTATGAACTCCAGCACGTTGGCGGCCAAGTTCGGCCTCAGCCTCGCGCCGGTTGGGGCCGGAAGCACCAACTACGCCAACGGAGGGGCCTATTCCGTGCCCCTGCGTTCCTCCCCGGCTTCCGCCTACTCCTCCGGACTCTTTCCCGCCAACGTCTCGGTCAGTCAGGAAATTCAGAACTACCTCGCGGCGGTCAACGGCGTGGCCAACTCCAAGGCCCTCTATGTCATCAGCAGCGGCAACAACGACCTCATCTTCGTACAGAACCAGACAGCCGCTTGGATCGCCGCAAACCCCTCCTTCTTGCGCGACCAGGCCACAAGCCTGGCGGCGTCAGTCGCCAGCCTGCAAGCGGCCGGGGCTCGCACCATAGTGGTGCCAAACATGTTTAATTCCGCCGTGTACGCCGCCCTTGGCGGCGATATCGACCCGGCAAACGCCGTTCTCTATGCACGGTCCGTGGCCTACGGGAATGATCGCTGGGCGGCCTTGACGGCCGCCGGGGTCCGCTTCATCCCCTCCGACCTCGACAGCGTATTCCGCTTTGTCGTAAAAAATCCGGCCCAGTTCGGCTTCACGCCCGCTTCTGTGCTCGCTGCCAACTCTCCGTCGGGGGTGAGCGCCATAATCACCACCTGGGCCAACATCACCCCGCTGCAAATGCAGACTTATCTGTTCATTGACGGGAAGCACATGACCACAGCGGGCCAAACCATCGAGGCGGACTACGACTACAGCCTGATCGTCGCGCCGAGCCAAATGTCCCTTATATCAGAAAGCGTCATCCAAAGCGGTTTGGCACGCACCGCCACCATCCAGGGCCAAATCGACCAGTCCAAGCAGCACCGGGGGCCAAGCGGCGTCAATGTCTGGTCCAGCGGCGGGGCTGGCGTGCAGAAAAGCAAGAACGCAAAGGGCTTCCCCGAAGACTCCGGCGTTCCGTTAAACGGTTCGCTCGGCGTGGACTACCAACTGCCGGACGGAGCAATCATTGGCGCGGCGCTCTCGGCTGGCAGCCAGACTCAGGGGTTTTCATCGGGCGGCGGAAAATTTGAGCAGACGGCTGAAGTTTTGAGTCTTTACGCCGCCTATGCGGCTGGGTCGTTTTGGGCCGATGTCGTGGCCTCCTTCGGCCTACAGCAGAACGTCATCAATCGCAAAGTCAAGATGGGGCTTTTCACCGACAACAACCGCGCCAACGCCGACGGAAACTCGCTTGCGCTTGCGCTCCGCGCTGGGGGAGACATCCCCCTGGGACCCGTCACCACAGGCCCAGTGGTGGGCATGCTGCTACAGCGCGCCTACCTGAACGGCTTCACCGAAACCGGAACCAGCGGCGTCACGGCCTTGTCTTTCGGCTCGCAAACACGCGACTCCGCCGTCCTCCAGCTCGGCTGGCGCGCCTTGCTCGATTTGGGGCAGTGGCAGCCCTTTGCGGAAGCGAAATGGAACCACGAGTGCGCCGAGACGCAACGCACGGTGAACGCCTCCCTCACCTCGGTGGGGGTGGCGTCATACTCCATGCCCGCCGCACCTGCGCCCCTGGACTGGACGCGGGCCGCCATCGGCACATCCTACAAACTCAATCCGCTAACCGTGCTGCGCGGCGAAACATCAGTGGTCATCAATCGCTCCCAGGCCACAAGCTATGGCGCCGAGTTGGGAATCAACGTGACGTTTTGACCTGGCGCAGACTTGGCTGCAGACCAACGGGGGAGCAGAATGAGGTGTAAGGATGTTGCGGTAGATGTCAGTTACGGGTACCCCCTGCCGTAATGCGCAGCACGTAAAGGCAGCTGGAAGGAAGGGGCTGTCCTAACGACGAGTGTTCTCCCATGCTAGGGTGGAACCATGTACATCCGAAAAAATCGGCTCAGTGCCCAGAAGCGCTCTCGGCTCATCGAGCATTTTGTGGCTGGAGCAACGGCTCGGGCCGCAGCCCAGATCGTAGAACCGCTAGTTCACCGCCGGGCAAGAGGTTCCTCACCCAGGCACCCAGCCAAGGGGCTGCCGCCCCTGAACCCCTCTGTGCAGGGGCAGCCCCCCCTCGGAGCAATCCGCCGTGGTTCACGAGGTCATGTCCCCCTTGCCCGCGTTCGTTTGCACTACAAATCCGCACTACAAAAGTCCCGGAAAAGTCGTATTTCTGTAGTGCATTTAAAGATTTCACTAATGATTTCAGGGTATGCACGGCATTCCGCTTGAATGGCATTCAAGAGGCCGTGAGTTCAATTCTCTCCAGCTCCACCACTCGATAGATCAAGGGCTTGCGAAACGATTCGCAGGCACTTTTTCGTTGCTGCACTTCAGCGTTGCCCTCCTGAGTAAACCGGCGCGCAAGCCGGCACAGATCGGCGCGGGGAAGCTCCGCGCAACCGAACCAGCACGCCCCCTGCCCCCTTCAGCGTCCGCCCTGCCCGCAAAAAAGGCCTGCGCGTCGCCTCCACCAGGAGACGGCGCGCAGGCCAGAGGTCGGGAAGGCTGCGGATTGCTAGGCTTGGCCGTAGGCCTCCTGGGCCTGCCTGGCCATGGCCCGGCGGGCCTTGAACATGGCGCCCAGGATGATCACCGCGCCCAGGGTGAGGGCGGCGCACATGATGAGGAAGCTGGCCTGGTCCATGAAGGCCACCTTTTCCGGGGCGATGTCCATGAGTCCCAGCTGCGCCAGGTACTTGGGCAGGGCCAGGGCGCGGGAAACGGCCACGATGAGCATGATGGAGCCCATGACGATCTTGATCATGACCTCGCGCACCAGAGTGGTGCCGATGGCCCCCAGCTGCACGCCAAGGAGCGAACCCGCCAGGATGATGAGGGTGAGGCGGATGTCGACCATGCCGTGCATGGCCCAGTTGATGGTGCCGCCCAGGCCCATGGCGAAGGCGATGACCAGTTCCGAGGCCGAAGCGACCAGGCCGCCGGCGCCAAGCACATAAATCATGCCCGGCACGCCGATGAAGCCGCCCACGGCGATGGTGGCGGCCAGCATGCCGGTGGCGAAGCCCACGGGCACGGTGAACCACAGGGAGATGCGGACCTTGGCCGTCTTGAAGGTGATCATGGGCCAGAGTTCAATCTTCTGCAGGCGCAGGGCCAGGGCCGGGGTCACGTCCGCGCCGGTGCTCTTGGAGCTCTTCATGGCGTCGTAGAACACATAGCTGCCCACGATGACCAGCACGGCCACAAACGACACGCTGACATAGAGGTTGGACCCCGCCTGACCCCATATCTCCAGAATATGGTTCTGGATCTTGATGCCCACCTGCACGCCGATGCCCGCGCTGGCGGCCATGACCAAGCCGAGCTTGATGTCCACCTGGCCGTAGCGGAAGCGCTTGATGGCCCCCACCAGGGCCTTGGGGAACTTGTGGCACATGTTGCTGGCCACGGCCACGGTGCCGGGCACGCCCAGGCTCATCATGCCCGGGGTAAGCACAAAGGCCCCGCCGGAGCCGATGAAGCCGCTCACCAGCCCGCCGATGAAGCCGACGATGAACAGGAAGATGATGGAGCTCGTGGTCAGATCGATGAATTTCAGGGTGTCGAGGGCGACGTCCATTGCTGACTCCTTTCGTTGCGCGCGGTTTTAGGCGTTGAGCGTGGCGCGCACTTCGGGGCGCTTGGTCTTGGTGGCGGACTGGGTGGCCTGCACGGTCTTGGCCGGAGCCTTGGCGTTGATGCCCAGCGCGCTCCACAGGTTGGAGGCGAACCCGCCATGCACATAGGAAACCAGGAATACCGTGGCGATGGGCGCTGCCGCATACACTCCGCCGCGAGAGAATATCTCGGTGATGGCGTTCGCATGCTGGAACACCACCCCGTATACGGCCGCGCTGGCCGCGCCGAAACCGATCATCCGCAGCAGCGCTTGTTTCTTCGTCACTTCCTGAGCCATGAGAACCTCCATTTCATCTGTATTGTTGACGGCTCTGCCGTCTTATGAACGTATTGCCGGTCTGGCCGGGATCAGCACCGGTACGAAAACTCCGGCACCATGAGCGCGGCCTGCTTCCTGGCGGCCTCCGGCCTGCTGGTGATGACGAACTCCACGCGCCGCAGCTCCAGGCTCACCATGGAGAGCACCTCGTCGCGCAGTCCCTGGCGCAGGATGTGCGAGCAGGCCACGCCCCTCCGGGCCGCCTCCTCGAACAGCTGGCGCGCGCCTTCGCGGGCCTGGGCCTCGCAGTCGGCCGGGAGCCGTTCCGGCTGTCCCACGCTCAAGAGCACCAGATCAAAGCCCAGGCGCTCGGCCAGGTTCACACTGTAGGAGGCCATGCCCTCGGGCAGGCCTCCGGTTTCGGCCAGCACCAGGATCTTGCGATGCTCGGCGTGAAAGTCGCCCAGGACCGTGCGCGCCAGGTCGGCCTCTCCGGCCTCGGCCAGGCTCAGGGCCTCGCCGTAGACCTCGATGGCCTCGCGCCAGCCGCCTCGCTGGCGCAGGGCTATTCCGGGCCGGAGCGGCTGCGGGCCAGGACTCTGGCTGGTCTTGGGAGCGGACTTGCGCATGGCGTGGCGGGCGGCTTTCCGGCTAGGCCTTGAGGCTGGGGCGGGGGCGCTGCGCGCCGGGCTTCGCCTTGGCGCTCACCACTTTGGCTTGTGCGCGGTTGCCAAGGCACTCGCTGGCTTCCTTGCCCAGGTTGCGTTCGGCAAAGGCGGCAGCGGCGAACGTTGTCTCCATCATGTCTCGCAGGCTGTTCAAGGCGACCTCTCCGGTTGATGTTTTCAGTTGGCCCGCTTCTTTCAAGGGACATGCCGCCATGAGCCGACAAGACAAAACACAGAAATTTAAAGATATTTCTCGGAAACGCGCAAACAGCGCCGGCCACAAGCGTTGCATATCGCAACGCAAGAATCGTCGAATTTCTTCATCACGCTTAATTTAT
>NZ_DATMYK010000036.1:0-6823 GCF_035560995.1 Humidesulfovibrio sp.
GCTCATAGGCATCGCTGCGGCCAACCTGCGGGCCTTTCTTTCCGGCGCTCCGCAGAACGTGGTCAACGCGGTCGGCTAGGAGGCGCGGGCTAGGGGGTTGTCCCAAAATTGTGGGGGCAAGACTCTGCGCAATGGCCCCGGTCTTTACACAGACACGAATCCTGTGTCATTCGTGACATGCGTCAACACTGACATATGCCACATCTGACCAAAGCCGGAGGAACGACCATGCGCAAATTTTCCCTCATCCTGACCCTGCTGGCCCTGCTGGCCTTCACCGGCAGCGCGTTTGCGGCCGAGAGCATCCTGGTGGGCACCACCACCAGCACCGCCGACACCGGCCTGCTGGACTATCTGGCCCCGAAGATCCTGAAGGACACCGGCCTCGACATGCGCTGGATCGCCGTGGGCACGGGCAAGGCCCTGGAGCACGGCAAGAACTGCGACGTGGACGTGCTCATGGTGCACGCCCCCGGCGCGGAGGAAAAGTTCATCGACGAAGGCCACGGCGTGCTGCGCAAGGAATTCATGTACAACGACTTCATCATCGTGGGCCCGGCCAAGGACGTGGCCAAGATCAAGGGCAAGACCGCGGGCGACGCGCTCAAGGCCATCGCGGGCGCCAAGGCGCCCTTCGCCAGCCGCGGCGACGACTCCGGCACGCACAAGCTGGAGCAGCAGCTGTGGAAGGCCGCGGGCCTCAGCCCGGACAAGGAGTCCTGGTACATCAGCGTCGGCCAGGGCATGCTGACCACCCTGCGCATGGCGGCGGAGCGCGGCGCGTACACCGTCACCGACCGCGGCACCTGGATCGCCTATGAGGCCAAGGACCACGGCAAGTCCGGCCTGGTCATCCTCTCCGAGGGCGACCTGGCCCTGCGCAACCAGTACAGCATCATCCTGCTCTCGGCCAAGTGCAGCAAGATCAAGCACGAGGCGGCCAAGAAGCTCATGGCCTGGTACCTTTCGCCCGCGGGGCAGAAGGCCATCGCCGACTTCAAGGTGGAGGGCAAGCAGCTCTTCACGCCCAACGCCGCCAAGTAAAACTCGGCCAAGCAAGGACGCTTAGAAAACAGTGGATTACTTCAGCGAAGGCCTGGCCAAGGCCGTGGAACTGCTGCTGGCCCTGGACCCCGAGACCTTCTCGGCGGTCTGGGCCACGGCGGCGGTAACGGCCCTGGCCCTGGCCGCAAGCCTGGTCATGGGATTGCCCCTGGGTTTCGCCCTGGGGCATTTCCGCTTTCCCGGCCGCCGCGTGGCCCGGCTGGTGGTGGACTGGATGCTTTCACTCCCCACCGTGGTCATCGGGCTCATCGTGTACGCCCTGTTCACCACGCGCGGGCCCCTGGGCGAATGGGGCCTCTTGTTCACCCTGCCGGGCATGGCCATCGGCCTCACGCTCCTCGGCCTGCCCATCATCATCGCCATGACGGCCACGGCCGTGGAATCCACCGACGTGCGCCTGACCCAGACGGTGCTTTCCCTGGGCGCGGACCGCATGCAGCTCCTCGCGGCCACCCTTTCCGAGGCGCGCTTCGCAATGGCGCTCGCCGCGGCCTCGGCCTTTGGCCGCATCGTCAGCGAGGTCGGCATCGCCATGATGGTGGGCGGCAACATCAAGTGGCACACACGCACCATCACCACGGCCATCGCGCTGGAAACGGGCAAGGGCGAGTTCGCCAGCGGCATCGCGCTCGGCATCGTGCTCATGCTGGTGGCGCTGGTGGTGAACCTCATCGTGGGCCTGCTGCGCTCGCGCTCGGCCGAGGGCCTGCGGGGGCGCGCATGAACGCGGCGACGGAGCGCACGGCCGGGCCTCTGTACCGCCTCACCGGCATTGAGGCGGCGTATGCCGACGGCCAGACCGCCCTGCGCGTGCCGGAGCTCGCCATCCCGCGCGGCGGCATTCTGGGCCTGGCGGGGCACAACGGCAGCGGCAAAAGCACCCTGCTGAAACTTTTGGGCTTTTTGCTGGCCCCGCGCGCGGGAGTGCTGGAGTTCGACGGCGCGGCCGTGGACGCCCACGCCTGGCGCGGCGCGCACCTGCTGCGCCGCAAGGCCGTGCTGCTGGGCCAGGACACCTGCCTGCTCTCGCGCTCGGTTGCGGCCAACGTGGCCTATGGGCTGAAGCTGCGCGGCCTGCCGGTTTCGGCCGGGGATGTGGCCGAGGCCCTGGCGCGGGTGGGCCTGGACGCCAGGGACTACGCGGGCCGTTCCTGGCGGCAGCTCTCCGGGGGCGAGGCCCGGCGCGTGGCCCTGGCCGCCCGGCTGATCCTTAAACCCGCCGCGCTGCTGCTCGATGAGCCCACGGCGGGCCTGGACCGCGCCAGCACGGAGCACGTGAAGGCGGCGGTGCTCTCCGCGCGCCAGGCCTATGGCACGACGCTCGTCATCTCAAGCCACGACATGGACTGGCTGTCCTCCTGCGCGGACAGGGTGCTGACCCTGGAAGAAGGGCGCATCGTTTCCGGCCTGGACTAGAAGCCCAAAAAAAGGAGCCGCCCGCGCGTCGAAAGCGTCAGGCGGCCCCGGTGTGGTCACGGGTCGTTTGCGGCCTAGAAGGCCTTGGTCATGTCCGCGGAAAGCTCCCGGTACAGGTCGGCCACCAGGATGACGCCCAGCACCTTGCCGTTCTCCTGCACCACGGCCCAGCCGCGCTTGCGGCGCAAGAAAAGCTCCAGCACCACGGGCAGCGGATCGTTGGGCTTCAGCGTCGGCACGTCGGCCTCCATGTGGCCCGCCAGGGACGTGTGGGTGCACACGGCGCTGGCCCGGGCAAAGGTCTTGTCGAAGTCGCTTTCCTTCACCACCTTCAGTTCCGGGTCGCGCAGCACGCATTCGTCCAGCGCGGCCAGCACGGTCCACACGGAAATGGCGCCCTTGAGCACGCCTTCCTTGTTGCCGTTCTTGCCCATGACGAGCACCACGTTGTTCTCCGGCGACTTGTTCTGGCTTTCGCGCAGGGCGCGCACGGCCTCCGCCAGGCTGGCGGATTCGTCCACTGTCGCAAAATCATCGCGCATCAAATCCCAGGCCCTTTTCCGAAACAGCATGCGGCACTCCTAGAGGATGGTTCCGCCCACAAGGAAATCAACGCCGGGCGGTTAGGGCCATCATAGCCCGCGCGGGCCGGGTGTTGCAAGGGGCGCGGCCCCTCTGTCGCGCCTGCCCGGCAGGCCCCACGGACCTTGACAATCCGCGTGCCAGACCGCACTCTGCCGCGTATGAAGCGTGTATTGGCCCTGGCGGTCTTTTTCGCCCTGGCGCAGGTGCTGGCCTGGGGCTCCCCGGCCCGGGCGGAGCTGCCCTTCGGACCTGGCGAGAAGCTCAGCTACAATCTCTACTGGACCTTCATCCTGGCGGGCTCCGCCACGTTGGAGACCTTGGAGACCGGCCCGGTGGCGGCGACGGCCGCGAGCCCCGGAGATGGGCGGCAGGCCATGCACTTCCGCGCCCTGGCGCAAAGCACGCCATTTATTGATAAGTTCTACAAGGTGCGCGACTCCATCGAATCCTGGGTGGACCCGGCGGTGACCCACGCCATCCTCTACCGCAAGGACCAGAGCGAGGGCGACTACGTGCGCAACTACGTGGTGCGCTTCGACAAGAACGGCAACGTGGCCTACCGCTACAGCAAGGGGAATTTCAAGAACGCGGTCATCATCCCCACAGGCAGCTTCGACCCCTTGTCCATGCTGTTTCTGTTCCGCACCAAGCCCCTTGCCGTGGGCTACGAATTCGCCGCGCCGGTTACGGACGGCGAGAAGAGCATCACCGGCACGGCCAAGGTCATCAAGCGCGAAACCATAAAAACTCCGGCGGGCGAATTCGACACCCTGCTGGTCGAACCCGATGTGCGCAACATCGGCGGGGTGTTCCGCAAAAGCCCCGATGCGACGTTGCAGGTCTGGATCACCAACGACGCCCGGCGCATTCCCGTGCGCGTGAAGAGCAAGGTGGTGGTCGGCCATTTTTCCATGGAACTTACCGGGTATGAACCCCCGAAAAAGAAGGCGGCACAGTGAACAGCTCCAGATCGAAGAAGACTCCCAAACGCTCCGCCCCCAGCGCCCGCAACGGCCGCGCCCCGGCCCGCAGCGGACCCGGACAGGCCCGCCGCAGCGGCGGCGAGCACCGCCGCGCCCCCAGCGAGCGCGAGGCGCATCCCCTTGAAGGCAAGACCCTCACCCTGACCATCGACACCCTGGCTCTGGGCGGCGCCGGCGTGGCTCGCTTGCCCGAGGGCGTGGAAGGCCTGGAGGACGGCGCGGGCATGGCCGTGTTCGTCACCGGCGGCCTGCCGGGCTCCGTGGTCGGCGCGCGCATCACCCGCGTGCACCGCCGCCACGCCGAGGCCCAGGTGGCCGAGGTGCTGACGCCCTCGCCCGAGGCCGTGGCCCCCCTGTGCCCCCACACGGACGTGTGCGGCGGCTGCCCCCTGCAGACCCTGGCCCCGGAGCGGCAGCTGTTCTGGAAAGAGCGGCAGATCCTGGACGCCCTCAAGCGCATCGGCCGGGTGGAGCCCAAACGCGTGCTGCCCGCGCTGCCCGCGCCAAGCGTCACGGCCTTCCGCAACAAGATGGAGTTCGCCTTCCAGGGCTTCGGCGCAAGCCTGCGCCTGGGCCTGTACGCCAAGGCCGACCCCGGCCGCGTGTTCGACGTGGCCTCCTGCGCCATTTTCACCAAGGACGGCCAGGCCATGCTGGACGCCGTGCGCGAGGCCTGCCGCGAGGCCGGTCTGCCCGCCTATGACCGCCGCACCGGCCAGGGCCTTTTGCGCCACCTGGTGCTGCGCCACAGCGTGCATCAGGACAAGTACCTGGCCCAGCTCATCACCGCGCCCGTCCCGGCGGACAGCGCCCCCGCGCTGGCTCTGCTGGCCCTGGGCGAGGAACTTCTGCGCCGCTTCCCCAAGCTGGCGGGCTTCGTCCACTCCGAGCGCGCCCGCGCCGACGGCCTGGCCCAGTCCGAGCGCACGGTGCTGGCCCTGGGCGAGAGCGCTCTCGTCGAGACTTTGGAGGACGTGCGCTATTCCATCAGCGCCGACGCCTTCTTCCAGACCTGCACCGGCGGCGCCCTGGGCCTGTACGCGGGCCTGCGCGAGCTGGCGGACCTGGCCCCCACGGACGTGGTGTACGACCTGTACTGCGGCGGCGGGGGCATCGCGCTCTTCCTGGCGGGCCACGCGGGCAAGGTGCTGGGGCTGGAGGCCAATCCTTCCGCCGTGGCCGACGCCGAGGCCAACGCCCGGCTGAACAAGGCCGAGAACTGCCGCTTCATCCGCGCGGACCTGACCGGCGAGAGCGCCGTGCCGGAACGCCTGCCCGAAGGCTACACCAAGGCCGACGCCGTGGTGGCCGACCCCCCGCGCGAGGGCCTGGACGCAGGGCTCATCGGCTGGCTGAACCGCACCAGGCCTTCGCGGCTGGTGTACGTGTCGTGCAATCCGGCCACCCTTGCGCGCGACGCCGGACTTCTGGCGGGCGAGGAGGGCGGCTTCGAGCTTGCGGCCGTGCGCGCCGTGGACTTGTTCCCGCACACGGCCCATGCCGAGTGCCTGGCCCTGTTCACGCCCAAATAGCCGCGGCGGCCCGGCTCCACCTGCCACCTCTACTTGCCGAGTGGCGGGCAAGCGGGGTAGGCTGCTGCAACGTGTTCATCCCCCCGGAGGAAGCCGATGTCGACCGTGATCCGCAAGAGCCTCTTGCAGCTGGTGTTCTCCGGCGCGTTCATGAAGCGCTGGAACGACCGCCTGCGCCCCATGGAGCTCATGGAGGTGGACAAGCAGGCCCACAAGATGATCGTGGCCTGGATGCTGCTCACCCGCGTCACCGCGGGCATGCCCCTGGCCGAGCGCCTGGAGCTTGTGGAGGAGACCATTGAGGGCGGCATCTTCGACTACTTCTACCGCCTGGTCATCACCGACATCAAACCGCCGGTGTTCTACAAGATCAAGGCCAACCGCGAGGACTACCAGAAGCTCACCCAGTGGGTGCTGCCGCAGCTCAAGCCCCGGCTGGCCCCCCTGGGCCAGGACTTCTGGGAGCGCATGACCGTGGCCCTGATGGAGCCGGAGGAGAAGACCCTCGCCCGGCGCATCCTCATGGCCGCGCACCTGTACGCCTCCTACTCCGAGTTCCGGGTATTGAAGCCGCTCAATCCGCAGGACGAGGAGATGCCGGAGATCGAGGAGAGCTTCCAGAAGCGTCTGGCCGCCTTGACGGACATCCCCGGCGTGGCCGATCTGCTCTCCGGCGGCAACGAGTTCGGCCGCTTCGCCGCGCGCGCGGGCCAGCTGCGCTTCCAGAAGCGCTGGTCGCAAACGCCCCGCGTGCCGGAAACCACCGTGCTGGGGCACATGTTCCTGGTGGCCACCTATTCCTGGTTCTTCAGCGTGGAGGCGGGCGCCTGCCAGGCCCGGCGGCAGAACAACTTCTTCACCGGCCTGTTCCACGACCTGCCGGAACTTCTGACCCGCGACATCATCTCGCCCGTGAAAAGCGCCGACGCCTCCATCGGCGAACTCATCAAGCAGTATGAGAACCAGGAGTTGGAGCGCAAGATCATCGGCCCGCTGAAAAAGGGCGGCTGCGAGGATCTGGCCGAGCGCCTGGGCTATCTGCTGGGGCTCGATGTGGGCTCGGAGTTCATCGCCACCGTGCGCGAGCCCGGCCCGGACGGCATCGTGGAAGTGCACAACGTCACCGAGAGCGACCTGCGCGGGCCCAAGAATCTGGACGAGCTGGACCCCAAGGACGGACCTCTGCTCAAGATGTGCGACCGGCTGGCCGCGTTCATCGAGGCCGACACCGCGCTCAGAAAC
>NZ_DATMYK010000037.1:0-2645 GCF_035560995.1 Humidesulfovibrio sp.
GGTGTACAAGGCCGGGGACTTCAAGAAGCCGCGCAATCTGGTGGGGCTGGCCAAGACGCTGCCCGTGGAGCAGATGGAGGAACTGATCATCGCCAACACCACCCTGGACCCCGGCGCCATGGAGCGCCTGGCCCAGGATCGCGGCATCGCCGTGCAGGCCTGGCTGGTGGAAAAGGGCGGCATCGATCAGGCCCGCGTGTTCCTGCTGGCCCCGCGCGTGGGCGCGGAAGCCCCCAAGGGCGCGCCCGCCGGCGGCCGGGTGGACTTCACCCTGCGCTAAGGCCCTGCGCCGCTGGCGTTGGATCGCCGCCCCGTCGGGGGGGAGGCCTTTTCGGGCTTGCCAGGGACGTGAAAAGCGGCAAGAGTGCCGCTTCCGCGCGCCATCGCGCCCAGACATCAGCACGAGGATTCCATGCGCAAGCCCAAGCCCTATGATTATTCCGATCCCCGGCCGCCCAGCCGCTCGCAGAAGAAGCGCGACAGCTCCGCCCTGCAAGTGCTTGGCGGCAAGCTGGCCGAACTGCCCGACTCGGCCCTGAAGCGCCTGGCCCTGCCGCCCCGGCTGGAAGAAGCCATCCGCGAGTACAAGAAGCTCAGCAAGCATGAGGCCAAACGCCGCCAGCTGCAATTCATCGGCGCGCTGATGCGCGAGACCGACACCGACCCCCTGGCCCACGCCGTGGCCGACATGGAAGCGGGCAACCGCAGCCAGGCGCGGGAGTTCCACATCGTGGAGGCCCTGCGTACCGCCCTGCTCTCCGGCGATGAGTCCGGGCTGGAGGATCTGGTGGCTCTCGCGCCGGAGTCCGACCAGGCCGAAGTAAGAAGCCGCATCCGCATGCTGGTGCGCAACGCCAAGGCCGAGGCCGCCAAGAACAAGCCGCCGCGCTCCAGCCGCACCCTGTTCCGCCTGCTGCGCGAACTGCGCGCCGGCGGGGCCCTCAGCCAGGGCGAGGCGGAAGACAACGAAGGCGACGAGCCCGGGGACGAGCCCGGATACGAGCAGGACGACGACGAGCAAGACGGGCACGACGCGCCCCTGAAGACCAGCTTCTAGCCCGCCGTGGACGAGTGCGCCCTTGACGCGCGCCGTTCAAGACTTAGTTGTTGGGCCGGAACAGCGCCGCAGGCGCACCCCACACGATACGCAAGGAGCCCTCCGTGATTCACGAATATGCAGGCATCATCACTGAACTGGAAGACCGCGTGTGCCCACATTGCAACAAACCCATGGAAGCCTGGCTGGCCCCGCCCGACAGCGGCTGGGGAGTCATCGTGGTCTGCTTCAACAACGAATGCGACTACTACAAGGGCTCCAACAAGGACATCATCAACAAGCGCGATGATGGCCGCATGGGCTGCCGCTACGCCGAGAACCCGGACAACAACTACACGCCCTTCAACTTGGTGGCGGTCTGTTTCTAGCCTCTGGAGCGAAGTGAAGCCATGAAGGCGTTCCGGTCAAAGCCGGGGCGCCTTTTTTCATGCCGAAAAGTCCGCTTACCCCTTGCCCCTCAGGTCTTCGATACGTATCCTGGCAGCGTATCAGCGACAAAAAAGTCGCCAGCCGGGAGCCCCCCATGAAACCGGATTTCTACAAGAGCATTCTCGACAACCTCTTCGACGGGGTCTATTTCGTCGACCACGCACGCCGCATAACCTACTGGAATCGCGGCGCGGAACGCATCTCCGGCTACGCTTCGGACGAAGTTCTGGGACGCAGCTGCGCCGACAACATCCTCATGCACATCTCCCCCAACGGAGACGAGCTGTGCCTGAACTGCTGCCCGCTGGCCCAAACCCTGGCCGACGGCCAACAGCGCCAGGCCGAGGTATACCTGCACCACAAAAGCGGGCACCGCCTGCCGGTGTCCGTGCACATATCCCCCCTGCGGGACGAGGCCGAAGCCATCGTTGGGGCGGTGGAGGTGTTCAGCGACGCCACCTCCCATGCGCGCCTGCTGAACGAACTGAACGAGCTCAAGAGCCAGACCCTGGCCGACGCGCTCACCGGACTCGGCAACCGCCGCTGCGCCGGGCTGGAGTTCAAGCGTAGGCTGGGCGAGTTGCAACGCTATGGCATCCCCTTTGGCCTGCTCTTCGCCGATGTGGATAATTTCAAGACCGTCAACGACACCTACGGCCACGATACGGGCGACCGCGTGCTGGCCATGGTCGCCAAGACGCTCAAAAGCGCCCTGCGCGGCATGGACACCGTGTGCCGCTGGGGTGGCGAGGAATTCGTGGCCGTGGTGCCCAAGGTGGACGAAGAGGCCTTCCGCGCCATTGCGGAGCGCATGCGCCGCTTTGTCGAGGTCTCGCCCATTCCCGTGCCCGGCGGCAGCCTGTCCGTCACGGTTTCCGTCGGCGGCGCGCTGGCCCGACCGGGCGATACCCTGACCGCCCTCTCCTCCCGCGCCGACACCATGATGTACCAGGCCAAGCGCAGCGGCAAAAACCGCACGGCCCTGGACTGCGGACCGAGGCTCTCCTTCTAGGCGGCGAACAAACCCACGGCCTCGCGGCCGATGCCCGCGGCCAGGGCCCACATGGTCAGCCCCACCAGAACATCCAGCACACGCCAGGCCCCTGGCCTGCGCAGCACCGGAGCCAGCAGCCGCCCGCCCAGGCTCAAGGAATAGAAC
>NZ_DATMYK010000038.1:0-14470 GCF_035560995.1 Humidesulfovibrio sp.
GTGCCGCCGCGCCCGAAGCCACGCACGGCGCCAAGCCCGCCGGGAAGCAGGCCGCCGAGCCTGTGGCCAAGCCCGGCGCCAAGTCCGAGGGCCAGGGCGAACTGCTTGCTCCGGCGCCGGAAAAGGCGGCCGAGAAGGCTCCGGCCAAGGCCGCCAAGAACGCGCATCCGTAGCGATTCAATCGTTTCAGCGCACCGGGGAGGGCGGCTGTCGGCCGTCTTCCCCGGTTTGTTTTGGACCAAGGGCTTAGCTGAGCAGGGCCTTGATGGCGGCGATCTCCCGCCCCGCCAGCCGCGCGTCGTAGCCGGGGGAGAGGGGATTCATGAAGCCGTGGGCGCTGCCGGGAATCACGGACGCGTCATTCCCCTGCGCACGCAGGCGCGCCGCCAGCTCAGACGGGTCGAAGGCGGCCTCGCGCTCGGCGAAGACAAGGCGCGTGGAGCAGGCGGGCTTCAGGCGCGAATATTGGCGGATGCGCGAGCCATAATAGAGGATGGCGCGCCTGGGCAGGCTGTAGGCGAGGCTTGCCTCGGCCAGGCAGAGCCACAGGGCGCTGGCCCCAACGCTGAAGCCCAGGGCGAGGTCGAAGGGGCGCGCGCGCAATTGCGCGGCCAGTTCCTCCGCATATTTCTCGATGCTTGTGCGGGCCGAGAAGGCCGCGTAGGCCTCCATCTCGCTGCCGAAGCGCGGGCGCTCTCCGGCATAGGGCGAGACGATGCGCACAGCCGGCCCGAACTCGTGGGCCAGGGCCTGCGCTTCCGGACTATGGCCGAAGATGTCGGTGGCCAGGAGCAGTGCGGGGCGGTTTGCGTGCGGCATGGGCCGGTATAGGCGCGGAAACGCTCCTGGGCAAGCGGCGCGGGTCCGCTTCGGCTTGCCGCCGCCCTTGACCTCTGGGCCTGATTTTTTTAGCGTGCATGACTTCGTGAGTCCTCGGCCCGGCCTTTTGGCGTCGGCGCGGGGGCTCCCCCCATAATCGCGCAGAAGGGAGACACGGAAATGGTTCAGAAAGCGGAAAAGATCTGGATGGACGGCAAGTTGGTCAACTGGGATGAGGCCAACGTGCACATCCTCACCCACACCCTGCACTATGGCTGCGGCGTGTTCGAGGGCATCCGCGCCTATGAGTGCACCGATGGACGCAGCGCCGTTTACCGCCTGACGGAGCACATGCAGCGCCTGATCGACTCCGCGCACATCCTGAGCATGAAGATTCCCTTCAGCCGCGATGAGCTGGTCAAGGCCGTGCTGGACACCCTGGTGGTGAACAAGATGAAGGCCGGGTACATCCGCCCCCTCGTGTTCATCGGCGACGGCGTCATGGGCGTGCACCCGGGCACCAACCCCATCCGCGTGGCCATCGCCACCTGGCCCTGGGGCGCCTACCTGGGCGACGACGCGCTCATCAAAGGCATCTCCATCAAGACCAGCAGCTTCTGCCGCCACCACGTGAACGCCATGATGACCAAGGCCAAGGCCTGCGGCAACTACGTGAACTCCGTGCTGGCCAAGACCGAGGCCGTGGCCGACGGCTACCACGAGGCTCTGATGCTCGACACGCAGGGCTATGTTTCGGAAGCCTCGGGCGAGAACATCTTCATCATCAAGAACAAGGTCATCAAGACCACGCCGCTGACCAGCGTGCTGCCCGGCATCACCCGCGACAGCATCATGGTCCTGGCCAAAAAGCTCGGCTACGAGGTGCAGGAGCAGCTCTTCACCCGCGATGAACTCTACGTGGCCGACGAGGCCTTCTTCAGCGGCACCGCTGCGGAGATCACCCCCATCCGCGAAGTGGACCGCCGTGTCATCGGCGCCGGTCAGGCCGGTCCCATCACCCAGCAGTTGCAGAAGGAGTACTTCCGCATCGTGAAGGGCGAAAACGCCGACTACGCCTCCTGGCTGCAGGAATACAGCTTCTAGACGACGCCCCGGACGGGGCTTGCGGCCATCGCGACCGCAGGCCCCGTCCATATTCCCACAAGCCCGCAGGAGTCACGCCATGTCCAGCCTTACCGCAAAGTACCGGCCCCGCCGCTTCGCCGAAGTCGCCGGCCAGGATGCGGTGAAGGCCATCCTCAGCCGTGCCTCGGCCACGGGCAAGATCGCCCCGGCCTACATGTTCAGCGGCACGCGCGGCGTGGGCAAAACCACCATTGCGCGCATCTTCGCCAAGGCCCTCAATTGCGAGAAGGCCCCCGCAGCCGAGCCCTGCAACGAGTGCCGCCTGTGCAGGCAGGCCAACGCGGGCAACGCCGTGGACATCATCGAGATCGACGCGGCCAGCCACGGCGGCGTGGGCGACGTGCGCGCCCTGAAGGAGGACGTGGGCTACGCCCCCCTTGAGGGCCGCTTCAAGGTCTTCATCATCGACGAAGCGCACATGCTCTCCACTGCGGCCTTCAACGCCCTGCTGAAAACGTTGGAGGAGCCGCCCGCGCGCGTCACCTTCATCCTGGCCTCGACCGAGGCGCACAAATTTCCGGCCACCATTCTTTCGCGCTGCCAGCACTACGTGTTCAAGATGCTGCCCCAGGCCGAGCTTGGCGCGCACCTGGAAAAGATCCTGCAAGCCGAAGGGCTGGAGTACGAGCCCGGCGCGGTGCGCATCATCGCCCGGCGCGGCGCGGGCAGCGTGCGCGACAGCATCTCGCTTTTGGGCCAGGCCCTGGCCTACAGCGCCGGTGCACTGGTGGAGAGCGAGGTCCGCGCCTGCCTGGGATTGGCAGGCCAGGAAGTGTTCTTCGCCCTCATGGAGGCCATCGCCGGGCGCGACCTGCCGCTTCTGTCGCGCACCCTGCGCGGGGTGCTGGACCAGGGCCTGGACCTGGGCTTCTTCCTGCGCGAGCTTTCCGGCTGCTGGCGCAACATGTTTTTGCTGCGCCAGGCCGGGGAGGCCATCGTGCCTGAGCTGGGCCTGCCCGCCGAAGAGGCCGCCCAGTGGGCCGAATGGGCCGGACGCTTCACGCCCGCGCACATCCACGCCTGCTGGCAGATGACCCTGGACGGCCAGCAACGCGTCATCAAGAGCCTGGAGCCCGCCCAGGCGCTGGAGCTTCTGCTTTTGAACCTGGCCTGCCTGCCGGACCTGCTGCCCCTGGCCGCCCTTGGCGGCGGCTCGGCCTCGCGGCCGCAGGGTGGCGCTGCGCCCCAGAGAGGACCGCAGGGCGGAGCATCCCCGGCTGCGGCTGACGGCGCGCCGCGCACGCCGCCCGTCTCGCAGCCCGTCTCGCAATCTGCCCCGCAGGCTGCATCACATTCCGCCGGCCCCGCTGCTGCTCCCCAGCCGCCCGTCCCCCAAGCGCCTGTCGCCCCGGTGGCGGAGCAGCGCGTAGCGCCCGCGACACAGGCCCCTGAAAGGCCCGCCGCGCCCGCGCCCCAGTCCGAGCCCCAGTCCGCGTCGAGCATGGCCGAGGCTCCGGCCGCGTATGCCGCCCCCGCTTCCGGGCCGCGCAGCTGGGAGGGCTTCCTGGAGTTCGTGGCGGGCAAGAACGGCAACGGCTTCGTCACCGGCCTTTCCCAGGCCAGGGGCGAGTTCTGCGGCGGCGTGCTCACCCTCACCTGCCACAATGAGACCCACAGCGGCATGATGGACAAGGGCGACAACTTCCTGCGCCTGCAGCGGCTGGTGATGGAGTATTTCGGGCCCGAATCCTCGGTGGCCTTCACCTGCGTGGACCGCGAACCAGTGAAGACCGACGGCACCATCTCACGCGAGATGCAGGAGCACCCGGCCGTACAGTTGGTGCGCGAGGCCTTCGAGTGCCGCGACCCGGCCCTCGTGTACCCCAGGGGCCGCTAGACCACATTTCCCGGCGCGCCTTTCGCGCCGTATCCACACAACACACGTAACGACCCGGAGGAAATCATGCGCGGAATGCAGGATATGCTGCGCCAGGCCCAGATGATGCAGAAAAAGATGGCCAGCGTTCAGGAAGAGCTCAAGACCCGCGAGGTGGAAGGCACCGCCGGCGGCGGCATGATCACTGTGCGCGCCACTGGCGGGCAGCAGATCGTGTCCGTGACCATCGACAAGAGCGTGGTCGAGGCGGGCGACGTGGAGATGCTGCAGGACCTCGTCCTGGCCGCCGTCACCGACGCCCTCAAGAAGGCCAAGGGCATGATGGAGGAAGAGATGGGCAAGGTCACCGGGGGCTTCAAGATCCCCGGCATGTTCTAAATGTCGCTGGACCGGCTGCCCGGCCCTCTGCGGGAGGTGGCCGAGCACCTTGCCAAGCTGCCGGGCCTGGGACCGAAGTCGGCCCTGCGCGCGGCGCTGGCCCTGCTCAAGTTCCCGCGCGAGCAGGCCGAGGGCGTGGGGCGCTCCATCCTGACCCTGCGCGAGCGCCTGTGCCTGTGCGGCACCTGCGCCAGCCTGGCCGAGAGCGACCCCTGCCCCATCTGCGCCGACGCCACCCGCAACCGCGAGCAGCTCTGCGTGGTCTCGGAGTGGGACTCGCTGCTGGCGCTGGAGGAAATGGGCCTGTACCGCGGCCTGTACTTGGTGCTGGGCGGGCTTTTGTCGCCGCTCGACGGCGTCGGGCCTTCGGCCTTGGAATTCGACCTGCTGCGCAAGAGGCTCGACTCGGGCCAGGTGCGCGAGCTGATCCTGGCGCTTGGCTCCACCCTGGATGCCGAGAACACGGCCTCGCACATCAAGAATCTGGCGACGCAGGGCTACCCCGGCGTGGGCGTCTCCCGTCTGGCCCAGGGCATTCCCATGGGGGCCGAGGTGAAGTTCATGGACCGCGAGACCCTGCGCCAGTCCCTCATGCACCGCCAGGCCGTGTGACGACGTCCGGCCAAGGAGCGTAATGCCCGCCACAATCAAGGCCGAGGTGCATTCCGTGGTCTACCACAACCCGGACAACGGGTATGCGGTGGCCCGCGTGCGCGCCAAGGACGAGCCCGGCGTCATCACCGTGGTGGGCTGCCTGGGGCAGCTGCAGCCCGGCGAGTTCCTGGAGCTGGAAGGGGAGTGGAAGAACCACCCCAAGTTCGGCCGGCAGCTGGAGGTCAGCAGTTTCAAGCAGACCTACCCGGCCACGGAGCACGGGGTGGTGCGCTTCCTCAAAAGCTCCTTGAAGGGCGTGGGCGAAAAGACCGCCGAGGCTTTGGTCAAGGAATTCGGCGTGGCCGTGCTGGACATCCTGGACTCCGACCCGGAGCGCCTGCGCAAGGTCAAGGGCATCACCAAGAACCGGCTGGAAGGCATGCTGGAATCCTGGCGCGGCCAGCGCGAGGTCAAAAGCCTCATCGTGTTCCTGCACAGCCACGAGGTGCCGCCCACCTACGCCTCGCGCATCTTCAAGCTCTACGGCGCGCAGAGCGAGGAAAAGCTGCGCGAGAATCCCTACGAGCTGGCCTATCTCATCCGCGGCATCGGCTTCAAGACGGCCGACGTCATGGCCTTGAAGCTGGGCTTTGCCGAGGACGCGCCGCAGCGCATCGAGGCCGCCCTGGGCTACGTGCTCATCTCCCAGGGGGACCGGGGCGGGCACATGTTCTGCCCGGAGGAGCAGCTCTTCAAGGAGTGCTCGCGCATGCTGGGCATCGACGAGCTGGCTTTACTCGAGGAAGGCTTGGCCTCCCTTGAGCGCAAGAAGCGCGTGCACATAGAGGACCTGCCGGAACAGGGCGTGGAACGCGCCGTGTTTTTGATGAGCAACTACCGGGCCGAACGGGAGATCTCCCAGCGGCTCTTCGGGCTGGTCAGCCACCCCGCGCCGGTTTCCCGGGCCGAGGTCAACCGCGCCCTGCCCAGGATCGAGGCGGCGCTCGGCTTCGACCTCTCGCGCGAGCAGCGCGAGGCCGTGTTCGAGGCCTGCGTGAACAAGGTTTTCATCATCACCGGCGGACCGGGCACGGGCAAGACCACCATCACCCGGGCCATCGTGGCCGCCCTTACCCAGCTGAAGCTGAAGGTGAAGCTGGCCGCGCCCACGGGCCGCGCCGCCAAGCGCCTTTCCGAGGCCACGGGCGAGCAGGCCCAGACCCTGCACCGCCTGCTGCTCTATTCGCCGGAGCACGGCTTCTACCATTGCGAGGATCAGAAGCTCTCGGCCGAGGTGCTGCTGGTGGACGAGGTGTCCATGCTGGACGCCGGGCTCTTTCTGGCGCTTTTGCGCGCGCTGCCTGTCACCTGCCGGCTGGTGCTGGTGGGCGACGTGAACCAGCTGCCGAGCGTGGGCGCGGGCAACGTCCTGGCCGACCTCATCGACAGCGGCCGTGTGCCCAAGGCCGTGCTGACGCACATTTTCCGCCAGGCCCAGGAAAGCTCCATCGTGGTCAACGCGCACCGCTTCAACGCGGGCAAGTTCCCCATACCGAGCGAAAAGGAACCGCCCGAGGCCGACTTCTTCTGGATTCCGCAGGACAACCCGCAGAAGGTGCAGGAGATGATCCTGGAGATGGTGACCGCGCGCATTCCGGAGCGCTATGGCCTGAACCCCAGCCGCGACGTGCAGGTGCTGACGCCCATGCACAAGGGCGAGGTGGGCACAAGCGCGCTGAACCAGCTGTTGCAGGAGCGCCTGAACCCCCGGCGCGGCGCGGAGCTCAAGCGCGGCTACGCCACCTTCCGCCCCGGCGACCGCGTGCTGCAGCTGCGCAACAACTACGACAAGGAAGTGTTCAACGGCGACCTGGGCTGGGTGCATGAGGTGGACTCGGAAGAGGGGTCGCTCATGGTGGACTTTGACGGCAACCTGGTGGGCTTCGACGCCACCGAGCTGGAAGACCTGACGCTGGCCTATGCCGTTTCCGTGCACAAGTCCCAGGGTTGCGAGTACCCGGCCATCGTGGTGCCGGTGGTGACGCAGCATTACGTGCTCTTGATGCGTAATCTGCTGTACACGGCCCTTACCCGCGCCCGCAGGCTGGCCGTGTTCATCGGCTCGGAAAAAGCCCTGGCCACGGGCCTTTCGAACACCACCTCCGGCCAGCGCATGACGCACCTGAAGCACCGCATCCGCCACATCTTCTCCGGCAATCTGCTGGGCTGACCGCTTTTTTCCCCCTCTCCCGCCCTTCACAAGCGCGCCGGGAGCGCGTATGTTTCCAGAATGCACCACTAGAATTGATACCTATCCGCATTCAAAAGGAGAGACATCATGCTGAGCAAGAAGATGGAAAAGGCTTTCAACGACCAGATCAAGTGGGAGTATTTTTCCGCCTACCTGTACCTGTCCCTGTCCGCCTACTTCAGCAACCTCGGCCTGCCGGGCTTCGCCAACTGGATGGACGTGCAGTTCCAGGAAGAGCAGTTCCACGCCCGCAGGATGTTCGACTACGTGAACGAGAAGGGCGCCCGCGTGGCCCTGCAGGCCATCGACGCGCCCCAGAACGCCTGGAAGTCGCCCCTGGCCGCCTTCGAGTTCGCCCTGAACCACGAATACGCCGTCACCAAGCGCATCAACGACCTGATGACCCTGGCCCAGAAGGAGAACGACCACGCCTCCGCCATCTTCCTGCAGTGGTTCGTGTCCGAGCAGGTGGAGGAAGAAGCCAACTTCGGCGACACCGTGAACAAGCTGAAGCTCGTGGGCGACGGCGGCGGGCTGTTCATGCTCGACCGCGAGCTGGCCACGCGCGTGTTCGTGCAGCCCACCATCGCCTAGTTCCGCTCCGCGCTCTTCATCCGGGGGGCTTGCGCCCCCCGTTTTCTTCGTCCCTCTAACCCCGGAGGGTTCGCATATGCCGGACAACAGCATCGTCATCCTTGTGGGAGGCGAAGCCGGGCAAGGCTTGGTCACCATCGGCCAGCTCATGGCCAAAGCCCTGGTGCGCGCAGGCTACGAGGTCTGCGTCGTCCAGGACTACCAGTCGCGCATCCGCGGCGGGCACAACACCTTCGTCATCCGCACCGGCCTGGACGCCTTTCACGCCCCCAGCGAGAAGGTGGACATCCTGGTGGCCCTGAACGCCGAAACCCTTGCCCTGCACAAACATCAACTCACGCCGGGCGGCATCGTCCTGGCGGATGAGGCCCTGGACACCACGGGGCTGAACGCCCTGCGCATCCCCTTCAAGAAGCTGGCGCCAAAGGCCGTGTACGAGAATGTGGTGGCCCTGGGCGTCGTGGCCTCGGCCCTGTGCAAGGACCTTGGGCACCTGGAGGATCTGCTGCGCGAGACCTTCGGCAAAAAGGGCCAGGAGGTGGTGGAGCAGAACCTCGCCGTTTTGCGCGCCGCCTATGCCTGGGTGCGCACCCAGGAGTACGGCTTCGCCTGCATGCCGCCCCCGCCGGAGAATCCCGGCCAGCGCCTCATGCTCACGGGAAACGAGGCCGTGGCCTTGGGCGCCCTGGCCGCGGGGTGCAACTTCTGTTCGTTCTACCCCATGACGCCCGGCTCCTCCGTGGCCCTCTCCCTGGCGGAGCATGCCAAGGACATGGGCACCGTGGTGGAGCAGGCCGAGGACGAGATCGCGGCGGCGAACATGGCCGTTGGCGCGGCCTGCGCCGGGGCCAGGGCCATCGTGCCCACCTCCGGCGGCGGCTTTGCTCTGATGGTGGAGGCCGTGAGCCTGGCGGGCATGCTGGAAACGCCGGTGGTGTTCCTGGTGGCCATGCGTCCGGGCCCGGCCACGGGCCTGCCCACGCGCACGGAGCAGGCGGACCTCAACCTGGTGCTCTATGCCGGGCACGGGGAGTTTCCGCGCGCGGTCTTCACCCCGGGCAGCGTAGACGAGTGCTTCTACCTCGCACACCGGGCCTTTGAGATGGCCGAGAAATACCAGTCCCCGGTGTTCGTGCTCACCGACCAGTATCTGGCCGACTCCTTCCAGAACGTGGAGCCCTTTGACCTCGCCTCCCTGCCGGAGCTGCCCGCCCCGCTGCTGGCGCCGGATGATCCCAAGACCTACAAGCGCTTCGCCCTGACGGAAGACGGGGTTTCGCCCCGCGCCATTCCCGGCTTCAGCGAGGCTCTGGTCGTCTCGGACAGCGACGAGCACACCGAGGACGGCAAGCTCACCGAGGATCTGGACGTGCGCGTCAAGATGGTGACCAAGCGCCTGGCCAAGGGCGTGGGCTTGGCCGAGGACGCCGTGCCGCCGGGATTCTACGGCGAGGACGACGCGGAGCTGCTGCTGGTCTGCTGGGGCTCCACCCTGCACGCGGCCATGGAGGCCAGGGAACTGCTGGAGGAGGCGGGCAGAAGCGTGGCGGTGCTGCACTTCTCGCAGGTGTGGCCCCTGAACGGGGACCAGTTCCTGCCGAGGCTCGAGGCCGCCGGACGCGCAGTCTGCGTGGAGGGCAACGCCACCGGGCAACTGGCCCGGCTCATCCGCCAGGAGACGGGGTTCCGCTTCACGGACCTGGTGCTGCGCTTTGACGGCCTGCCCATCAGCGCCGCCTTCATCCTGCGCGGGCTGGAAAGCATCCTCTAGCCAAAGGAGCGAGTCGCATGGTCACTGTGGACGATTACGGAACCTTCGAGACCGCCTGGTGCCCCGGCTGCGGCGACCATTCCCTGCTGGCGGCCCTGAAGTCGGCCCTGGCCGGGCTGGGCCTGCCCCCGCACAAGGTGCTGGTAGTCACGGGCATCGGCCAGGCCGCCAAAACGCCCCTGTACATGAACTGCAACATGATCACCGGACTGCACGGCCGCTCCCTTCCCACGGCCACCGGGGCCAAGCTGGCCAACCCGGAGATCACGGTCATCGCCGAGAGCGGTGACGGCTGCAACTACGGCGAAGGCGGCAACCACTTCCTGGCGGCCTTGCGCCGCAATCTGGACATGACCCTCATCGTGCACGACAACGGCATCTACGGTCTGACCAAGGGCCAGGCCAGCCCCACCACGGCCAAGGGCCAGGTGACCAAGGCCCAGCCCTTCGGCCAGCCCTCGGAGCCGGTGAACCCCGTTGCCCTGGCCGTGACCATGGGTGCGGCTTTTGTGGCGCGCGGCTTCACCGGAGAGCCGGAGCACCTCTCCGGGCTCATCCAGCAGGCGGTGACGCACAAGGGTTTTTCCCTGGTGGACGTGTTCCAGCCCTGCGTCTCGTTCAACAAGGTGAACACCTTCGCCTGGTACAAGCAGCGCTGTTACAAGATAGGGCCGGAGCACGACCCGTCCGACCCGAAGCAGGCCCTGGCCCTGGCGCGGGAGTTCGGGGAGCGCATCCCCATCGGCGTGCTTTCCCGCAATGACCGGCCGGTGTTCGGCGCGGGCCTGCCCACGCTGGAGAAGGGCCCCCTGGCGTTGCGCAAGCCGGACCTGGAGGCCTTGCGCGGGGTGCTGGCCTCCTACGGGTAGACTTATTCTCTGACGGCACATGCACGGGGCGCTTCGGCGCCCCTTTTTTTGCGCCTAGGCTTCCGCTTCCGCCATGGGGCAGGCGGGGGCGAAGGCCTGGCTCGTTAGCACGGAACCGAGCGGCGGGCGGCGGTCCCAGGCGTAGACGTTGCCGGGCATGGACTTGGCATATTTCTTCACGTGGGCGGCGCGCTCGCCGATTTCAAGCAAAGTGCAGGGGCCGCCGATTTCGAGGATGCCGATGGACAGCGACACGAGAGGGTAGGTGCGCTCCACGCCGTCGCGTCCCGTTGCCAGCACTTCGCCCCGCTGGCGGTCCTGCAGGCAATAGCAGGTGCGGATGAGCCGCTTGAAGATGCGCGTGGCGGCAAGGCAGATGCGTTCCACGTTCTCCGGCCGGGTGAGCAGCACGAAGTCGTCGCCCCCGATGTGGAAGAGCTTGTCCGAAGCCTCGCCGAAGCGCCGCACGGAGTGGTCCAGGATGTCCGCCGCAAGTTTGATGACCCGGTCGCCGTTCTTGAAGCCGTAGGTGTCGTTGTAGACCTTGAAGTTGTCCAGATCGGCGTAGGCTATGGAGAAGCGCTTGCCCGAGCCGATGCCCGCCTCGACCTCGCGCTCCAGGGTCACGTTGCCCGGCAGGCCGGTGAGGGGGTTGGTGCCCTTGGCCATCTCCACCTGCACATGGGCCAGGGTGTTCAGCAGGCGCTGCACCGTGACGATGCCCAGCACCTTGCCCTGGCGCGTCACGATGATGTCGTCGTAGGCCTTGATCTTCTCGCGCTGCATGGCCGATTTGGCCGTCTGCTCCACAGGGGTGGTCTCGTCCACAATGAGCGGATGACGGTCCATGATGGCATCGATGGGGCGCTTGGAATAGAGCGCCGCGCCGAACTGGCCGGAAAGCTGGCGGTTCAGCTGGTATTCCATTATCAGCCCGATGGGGGCTTCCTGCTCCTGGTCCACCACCACGATGCTGGCCTGCTGGCGGCTGATCTCGAAGCAGTGCTGGGCATCGGGCACCAGGGTGCCCTGGCGGCGCATCTGCGCGGCCTCCACCAGATTGCCGATGGGCATGAGGCAGCTGGTGATGAGCCGCGTGGGCTCCTGGGGTTTGCGCAGGTAGGCGGTATCAAGGGAAAGGGCGGGCTTTGGGGCGGCGGGGCGGGCCAGGTAGTAGCCCTGGCCGTAGTGTACGCCGATGTCGATGAGGCAGGCGGCCTGAGCCTGGGATTCGATGCCCTCGGCGATGATCTTGGAGCCGATTTTGTCGGCGAAGGTGACGAAGGTTTCGATGAGTGCGCGCTTCACCGGGTCCTTGTCGATGCCCTGGATGAGGCTCATGTCGATCTTGATGAACTCCGGGCGGATCTGTGCCACGGAGGTGAGGCCGGAATAGCCCGCCCCGGCGTCGTCCACCGCCACCAGGTAGCCCTGGCTGCGGTAGTGGTCGAGTGTGCGGTGGAACAGGGCGAATTCGTTGATGCTGTGGCGTTCGGTGATCTCGAAGACGATGTTTTCCGGCGCGAGGCCGACCTCCTCAAGCAGCTCCAGGGTCTTACCGTGGGTGAACTCCGGGTCGGCCATGGTCTTGGGGTGGATGTTCAGGAAGAGTTTTTGTCCTTGGCCGATGCCACCCAGGGAGCGCAAGGCCTTTTCGCGGCACAGGCGTTCCAGGGCGAAGAGCTTGCCGCTCTGTTCGGCGAAGTCGAAGAGCACCGTGGGCGACTGGAAGGCGCTGCCTTCGGGCCCGCGCGTCAGCGCCTCCCAGGCCAGGATAGTGCCGCTGGCGAAGTCGGCTATGGGTTGGAACAGAGCCTGGACCTTTTTCTCATGCAGGATGGCGTTGAACTCTGAAGAAAGCGAGAGCTGGCTCAAGTCCAGGCGCATCTTGGCGCGCAGGCGCGCTTCGCCCACGGCCTGGAACAGTCTGGCCTCCCTGTTGCCGCCGCCATTCTCGCGCGAGCCCTCGTGCCGCGCGCAGCCGAAGCCCAGGTCCAGTTCGCGCCCGGCCCAGCGCAGCAGGTGGGCGTTGGCCTCACGCTGGGCGATGAGCTTGATTTCGTAGGCTGTGTCGTGCTGCGAGCGCGGATCGCCGCCGCGCGTGGGCCAGCACAGCAGATATTCGCCGGGCTCCAGCGGCATGCAGGCGGGCGCGGTGTGGACGCGCTCGGAAACCGCGCGGCGCAGCACCGTGGTCAGCTGGGTCTCGATCTCCTGCGAGAGTTCGCGGCCGTACAACTCGCGCAGAAGGGCGAAGTCGCGCACGTTGATGAGCAGGATGTCGAAGTCCTGGCCGCCGCGCAAGAGTTCGCGCAGGCGGTTCGGTGGCGGAGCTGGGGGCTCCTGGGGGAACTGGAAGGCGCTGTGCAGGGTGTTGGAACGCAGGCGCTTGAGCACGGTTTTCAGCATTGCCGGACCTCGCTTTCAAAACGGCGTGTGGTGGGTGCCGGTCCAGCTAATTAGGCGAAACAGGGCAGGGGAGTGTGACGGGGGCGTGACGCGCAGGTGATGATTACCCCACGGCGCACGAAAAAAGGCCCGGGAGCATGCGAATGCTTCCGGGCCTTTGCGTTTGGCTTGTGGCGGCTAGCGGTAGTAGAGGTTGCGGCCACCCATGGTCAGGAAGGCCTGGTGCAGGTTGGCGCGCACCTCCGTGCGGTTCCAGATGTCCTGGATGTGCCCGCGCGAGAGGGCCTTGTAGGCGCTATGATAGTCGGGCGGAATGTCCATGCCTGTGGTCTCGCGGATGACGCCGGGACCGGCGAAGCCCAGGCGCGAGCTGCGCACCGCGTACTGGTAGGGCGAGCAGCCCAGGAAGCTGGCCACGGGACCCGCGTAGGAGTTGGTGTCGTAGAGCACGATGTACAGGCCGCCCTCTTCGATGTAGCGGCGCACGGCCATGGTCACGCGGGGCATCTGGATGAGCCCGTTGACGCCCTCCTGGATGCGGATGCCGGCCGTGCCGTGGATGTACGCCAGGAAGGGCTGGTGGCGCTTTCTCGCCAGGTCCAGGGCGCGGATGAGCTTCTCGCCCTCGGCGCTGCCCACGGTGCCGCCGCGGAAGTTGGCCACAAGCATGCCGCAGGTAAGGCGGATGCCCATGATGCTGGCGTTGAAGGTGACGCAGGAGGACTGGAGGTGCGTGGTCTCCTTGGCCTTCTGCACGCGCTCGTCGAACTTGGGGAAGTTCGTGGGGTTGCCCGCGGCGATGGACTGGTTGAACTCGCGCACGCTGCCGCGGTCGAACACGTTGGCCATGTACCACTGGTATTCCATGGGGAAGTGGTAGCCGCAGTTGGGGCACACGCCCGCAAATTCGCCGAACAGGTCGCGCGCCCAGATGTCCAGGCAGCCGCGCGTGGCGGAGTGCGGGCAGGAGACCTCGCGGTCGTCCAGGGACTTGGGGCTCACGTAGCTTTGACCGCCGGACTTGCCCAGGTCGCGCGCGGGCTCGGAAAGGCAGGTCAGGGCGGATTCGTCGCCGCTGCCGCCCCACTGGGGAATGCCCAGCATCTCCATGGCCTGGCAGGTCATGCGGTCCATCTTGCTCGTCACCACGTGGATCTCGTCGGTGACGTCCGTGGCCATGCGGCTGATTTTTTTCTGGTAATGCTTGAGGATTTCAAAGCGCACGGTGGAGTAGATGGAGAAGAGGTACTCCATGTACTTGGCCGCCAGGCGCTCGAAAATGCCGCGCTTGTCGATGAAGGCCTGGCGCGACATCTTGCGGTACTTCTGGTAGCGCTTCCACACCAGCAGTTCGCGGTCGGCCGGGGCCAGCTCCCAGCGCACGATGACGTCCTCGCCCACCTGCTTGCGCTTGGAGCCGCGCATGGCCAAGCGCCGCAGCATGCTCACGCTCTGCACGCCCACCACCACTTCGTCCGTGGCGCGGATGACCGAGGCGCGCAACATCTTGAAGAAGTCGAAGTGCTCGTTGCGGGCGCCCAGGGGCGGTTCCTGCAGCACGCCGTCCACATAGCCGTTGCGCAGGTTGTCCTGGGCGGTGATCTGCTGGTGCTTGGCGCACTTTTCGATGAGGTCCGGGGTGGCGCGCTCCAGGCCGTGGAACTTGCATTCGATGGCCGCGGCGCCCTCGGGCGAGATGACCGAATAATAGCCGTGGGAGAACATGAGCCGTTTGTCGGCAAGCGCGATGGCTTCGGCGCCGCCGCTGCCGCCCTCGGAGAAGATGGCCACGATGGGCACGT
>NZ_DATMYK010000039.1:0-4287 GCF_035560995.1 Humidesulfovibrio sp.
GGGTCCAGGGGGTGCATGCCCCCTGGAAAAAATCCCATCTCCCTTCCCCTCTCTTCCCTTTCCCTTCCCTCTTCTCACGCTGCCGCCGCCCATTCCCACCGCTTCCAGGCTTCCAGCGACGAGCGCTGACCCAGGCCCTTCCTGCTCTGGGGCAGCTCGATGACCACGCGTGGCCCTGCCGGGGGGGCTATCTCACCCTTGGCTCCCAGCGCAGCCAAATGCTCGGCCAGGGCGTCGTGCTCCAGAAAGCCCGTGTCCACGCGGTTCTGGGAGAGGTTCTTCAGGCTGGCCAGGCCGTCTCCGCCGCCTGCCAGGAAGCTGTTGGTCACCAGGCGGTAGGTGGCGGCGGGGTCCAGGGGTGCGGTTGTGCCGTTCGGCAGGCGCAGGGTCAGGCCGTCGATGCGGCTGCCCTTTGGGCGTTCGGGGTGGATGACGTAGGTGAGGCCCGCGGTGTGGATGACGGCGATGCGGCGCAGGTCGCCGTTTTCCGGCGGCCGGGTGGCGATGCGGAACTCCACGGCGTCTTCCAGCACGTCTTTGATCTGCGTGCCTGTGGCGTCCATGGCCACCAGGGTGTTGCCAAAGGGCAGCACGCCCATGACCTGCCCCAGAGTGACCGGCCCGGCCAGCAGGTCGCGGCGAATGCCGCCCGCGCCGACAAAGGCGATCTGCGCGCCGGGGACCTTGGCCAGGTAGGAGTCGGCCACCAGGGGACCGGGATCGGTCTTCGTGCCGCGCAGCAGGTCCACGCGCAGCGTTGCCCCGCGGCCTGTTTCGCCGCCTGGCCCGCCACCTGTTCCGCCAATGGGCGCGCTCTGGAAGGCGGCGATCTTCTCCGCATAGGGCGCGAGCAGGGCCAGGAACTCCGGGTCGCCTTGAGCGACGCTGGCCGCGCCCGAGGCCTCCACCGCGGCGCGGATCGCCCGGCCGTCCTGTGAGGCGGGGTCCACAGTGAAAGGTCCCATGCGGAAGGGCTCGGATACCAGCAGTTTCGGCGCGGCGCTGTGGCCCGCGATGCGCCCCCTGGCGTCAAACTCCACGGACAGCGCGCCCAGCACCTCGCCCCATTTCCAGGCCTGGACCACCAGCACGGCCCGGCCGTCCGGCCCCTTGACCTCCGTGGGATAGGGCCCGGCGGGCTTGAGGCCCAGGCCGGCCAGGGCCGCGCGGTCGCCCAGCAGGCTGTGGGTGTGCCCGCCCACGATGACGTCGAGCCCGGGCACGTTCTTGGCCAAGTGCTGGTCCACATCGTAGCCGTTGTGGGAAAGCAGCACGATCTTGTTCACGCCTTGGGCCGCAAGCTCGGCCACGGCGGCGCGGATGGCCGGGGCGGGATCGAGGAAGCGCACGCGGCCCACGCTCATGGTCATAAGCGGCGTGGCCGTGGTGCTGGAGCCGATGACGCCGACGCGTTCAACGCCGCCCGGCGTGGCGTATTCGCGGATGACGTACGATCCGATGCGCCCGGAGAGTGCGGGCTCGGCCGAGGCGTCCACGTTGGAGGCGAGCACCGGGAAGCGCGCCAGGGCCAGCATGCGGCCCAGGTGCTCCGGCCCCCTGTCGAATTCGTGGTTGCCCAGGCACATGGCGTCCAGGCCCAGGCGGTTCAGGAAGTCGAACTCGGCCTGGCCCGCGAACACGTTGAAGTAGAGGGTGCCTTGCACGGCGTCGCCCGCGTGGAGCACCAGCAGGTTGCCGCCAGTCGCGCGCAGGGCGTCGAGCCCGGTCTTGAGGCGCGGCATGCCGCCCAGCCTGGCGCGCACGATCTGCCGCTGGCCGTCCACATCAAGGGTCAGGTTCTCCTCGGCGGGCTCCAGGGCGGAGTGCGTGTCGTTCACATGGGCGATGGTCAGCCTGAAGGGGCTGGAGGGATTAAGCGGCTGGCGCGGGGCGGCGCAGGCGGCCAGGAGGAGCGCCAGAACAAGGGCTAGGACAGGGGCCAGCATGGGCCGGAAGGCGTTCCAGGGCAGGGGAGCGGCGTGTTTTCGCATGAGAGGTCTCCTTGGGGGGGCGGGGGCCTAGCAGTTCACCTGCTTGATGCTGCTGCCGCTCTTTCCGGGCAGCACGTCGATGCGCGCGTCGATGCGTTCCTTGAGTTCGGCCACGTGGGAGATGATGCCGATGAGCCTGCCCGCGCTGTGCAGCTCCATGAGGGTGTTCAGCGCGTACTCCAGGGTCTCGCCGTCGAGGCTGCCGAAGCCCTCGTCGATGAAGATGCAGTCCAGCCGCCTGCCGCCCTGCTGGGCCATGACCACATCGGACAGGCCGAGGGCCAGGGCGAGGGACGCCAGGAAGGACTCGCCGCCGGACAGGGTGGAGGCGGGCCGCGTTTCCCCGGTGTGGGCGTCGGTGACATCCAGGTCCAGGCCGCCGGTGCTTCTGCCGTCGCGGGCCACGTCGGCGCGCACCAGGTGGTAGCGGTTCCGGCTCATGCGCGAGAGGCGCTCGCTGGCCGCGCGGGCCACTTCCTCGAACAGGGCCGCCAGCACGTAGCGCTGCAGGGTCATGCGCTTGGGATTATCCCCGCCCGCCAGGGCGGCCAGACGTCCGGCCACGCGGTACTGGGCCTCCAGCTCCCGCGCGCGCCCGGCCTTTTCGCCGATGGCCCTCAAGGCCTCAAGGATGCCCTCGCGCTGGGTGGCCAGCTCGCCCAATTCGCGGTTCAGGCGGTCCACCACGCCCGCGGCCTGGGCCAGCGCCGCGTCCAGCCCGGCCATGTCCGGCCGGGTCTTGTCCGCGCAGGCGGTTTCGGCACGGGCGTGACGGTCCGCGCCCGCGGCCAGGGCCTCGCGGAATTTCGCCGCCTCCTGGCGCAGGGCCTCGGCCCTGGACCGAGGCAGCTTGGCCTCGTGGTATTCCTGGATGGTCGGGAAGCCGTCGGTGAGCAGCCTGCGTTCAAAGGTCGCGCGCTGTTCGAAGAGCTTGGCGCTCCCGTCCTGGGCCGCCTGGCGCAGGGCCGTCTGTTCGCCCTGGCGCGTGCGCAGTGCGGCGTCCAGCTGGTCCAGGGCCTTTTGCGCGGCCAGGAAGGTCTGCTCCGCCGCAGGGATGAGCCGGGCCAGCTCGGCCAGCCGCTGCCGCACCTGGGCCGCGTCGGCCCCGCCCGCGCCTGCCTGGGCGCGTTCCAGCAGGGCCGTGGCGCTGGCCAGGGCGGCGGCGGCGGCGTTCAGCTCCTGCTCCGCCGCCGTTTGCCGGGCGTTCAGCTCCTGCCGCGAGGCGGCCAGGGCGTCGCGCTCCGTGCGGGCCTTTGTCAGGCGCGCGGCCCGCTGCGCTGCGTCGGCCTTGGCGCTTCGGGCCTGCTGGAGCTGCCGGGCCAGCTCGGCGGCGGGGATCTCGACGGCATCGCCCAGGGCCTCTCGGCAATGGCTCAAGCCGCTGTCCAGCCGGGCCAGGGCCTCCCGAGCATTGGTTGCTGCGGTGCGGGCGCGGTCGAGGTCCTGCTCGGCCTGCTCTACCAGACTTTCGGCCCCGGCCAGGGCCTTCTCGGCAAATTGGTCCGCCTGGTGCGAGGCCGGGCTGGGATGGTCCGTGGCGCCGCACACCGGACAGGGCTGGCCCTCGGCCAGGTTTGCGGCCAGCAGGGCGGCCTGTCCGTCCAGCAGGGCTTGCTGGGCGTGCTGGCGCTGATGCTGGGCTTGGAGCAGCCTGTCTTTGCGGTCCGCTTCATCCTTCTGGGCCTTGGCCAGGGCCGTTTGCGCGGCGGCGTGCTGGCCTTGCAGCGCGTCCAGCCGTTTGCGCTGCTCCGCTAGATTGCCCAGGCGTGCAATGTCCTGCTCCAGGCGCGCGGCGTCCCCGGCCTGCAGGGACAGGGTTTCGATCTCCGCGCCCAGGGCCGCCAGCCGTTCGTCCGCCTGGGCGGCGAGGGCCGCCGCCTGCTGCGCGCCCGCGCGGGCCGTGGCCTCGCGCGTCTGCGCCAGCTCGACGTGCTTCCGCGCGGCGTCGCGCTCCTGCAAGAGCTTCAGCTGTGCGCCCAGGCGTTCCTGCTCGGCCGCGCGCTCCGGGGTCTTCTCGCGCTCGGCCCGGGCCAGCTCCAACGCGGACTGCGCCGCCTCGCGCCGCCCGGAGAGGCCTTCGATGTCCGCGCCGAGCTGGCGCAGCGCGGCCTCGCGCTCCCTGCCCTCGGCCTCGCCCTGGCCGATGGCCGCCTCCAGGTCCGCGTGCTCCAGGGCCTTGAAGGCGCGCTCCGCCGTGCGCTCCTGTCGCTCCATGCCCGGCAGGTCGGCTTGCAGGCGCTCCAGGGCTTCACTGGCCTGGGCCCGCTCCAGAAAGTCCTTTTCCACGGCCTGGGCC
>NZ_DATMYK010000040.1:0-2137 GCF_035560995.1 Humidesulfovibrio sp.
GGCTGGTGCAGATCGAGCCCGGCGCCACAGTGGACGTGGACTAACGCGGCCCAGGCCCCATCCGCCCCGGGCTGCGCAGGCCGCTGGCGGCTCGCTGCCGATTCCTTTTGGCCACCCGCGCTGCCGGGCGAGACTACCTTATTATATAGGAACAGCCTGTACGGCTGCGCGATGGCAATCCCAGCCGGCGAGTTGACCCCTCCAAATGTCCTCGTCATATCCTTATTATATAGGGAGCCGGGGCGGCAGCCCGTGGGCTATGATTCCGCGCCGCCCGCCGCCAGGGCGTCCAGGGCCTGGCGCAGCTTTTCCGCGCGCTTTGCGCCCAGGCCCGGCGCCTGGGCCAGGGCTTGCGCATCCGCGGCCTTGATGGCCGCAATGCTGCCGAAGTGGTCAAAGAGCAGACGCACGGTCTTTGGCCCAACGCCCGGCAGGCTGACCAGCTCGCCCGTGAGGGAGCGCTTGCGCGTGGCCGCCCTGCCCCGCCCGATGACGAAGCGGTGGGCCGCGTCGCGCACGCGTTGCAGAAACAGCAGGGCCGGGCTGCCGGACTTAAGCGCCACGGGATTGCGCCTGCCGGGGCGGAACACGCGGTCCTCCAGCTCGCCCGCGCGGCGACTGGGGCCCTTGGCGATGGACGCGCACTCGATGGGCATGTCCGGCAAGGCTTGGCCCAGCGCCGCAACCACCGCTGCAAGCTGGCCGCGCCCGCCGTCGATGAGTAGAAGATCCGGCCAGGGCGGACCGGACCCGGCCCGGCGCTCCGCCCACTGGGCCAGGGCCGCGTAGTCGTCGCCCGTGCCCTCCGCCGCTGGCAGGGAGTAGGCGCGGTAGTCCTCCTTGCGCTCCTGCCCGTTCTCGAACACCACCAGCCCGGCGCGCACGCCGCTGCCGCCCAGGTGGGAAATGTCCACGCACTCCACGCGCAGCGGCGGGCCGGGCAGATTCAACGCCTGCTCCAGCACGGTGGACACGTCCTGCGCGCCGTCCTTACGGTGGGCAGTGCGCGCCAGGTTGGCCGCCATGTCCATAAGGCGTCGCTCGTCCGGCCCGCGGGGAGGGCCCAGGCGGCAGGGGCCGCCCCGGCGCTCGGCCAGCACTTCGGCCAGGGATTCCGTTTCCGGCGGATGCGAGAGCACCACCCGGCCGGGAATGTAACGCTGCGAGCCATAGAATTGCGCCAGGAAGCTTTCCAGCGCATCGCCCGCCTCGGCAACGCCGAGCCCCGGCCAGTGGTAGGTCTTCTGCTCCAGCAGCTTGCCTCCGCGCACGAACAACACGCCCACGCCCAGCCCTTCCTCAGCCAGTTGCGCCACGCTGACGACATCGCGATCGAGCGAGTCGCGCAGCACCGAGGCCTGGGTCTCCAGCGTGGCCTCGATGGCCTTGATCTGGTCGCGCAGCAAGGCGGCCTGCTCGTAGCGCAGGTCGTGGGCGGCCACGTCCATTTGGCGCCCAAGTTCGCGCACCAGGGAACGTGAGCGCCCGGACAGGAACTGTTCGACCTGCGACACGAGGTCATGGTACTGGGCGCGGTCCACGGGCAGCACGCAGGGGGCCAGGCACTGGCCCAGTTGGTAGTACAGACAGGGGCGCACGCGGTTCTTGAACATTTTGTCGGAGCACTTTCGCAGGCGAAAGATGAGTCCCACGAGCTTCTGGGTGGCCCGCGCGGCAGAGGCCGAGGCAAAGGGACCGAAATACACGGAGCCGTCGCGCACCACGTTGCGCGTCATGGTCAGGCGGGGAAAGTCCGAGGCCTTGTCCAGGCGGAACAAAAGCGAGCGTTTGTCGTCGCGCAGCACGATGTTGTAACGCGGTCGGTGCTGCTTGATGAGACTCTCCTCCAGCAGCAAAGCTTCCTTTTCAGTGGAGACGAGCAGGAAATCGATGTGCGCGATCTTGGCGACCAGGGCCCGCGTCTTCGGGCCATGATCCGCGCTGGCACGGAAATAGGAGCTCAAGCGCTTGCGCAGGCTGATGGCCTTGCCCACATAGATGATGCGCCCGCCAGCGTCTTTCATCAGGTACACGCCAGGCGTGTCCGGATAATTTTTTGATTGAAAATCCATAGGGCTCCAAGTCATAGCAGTCACGCCAAGGTTACACGAACATCATGGTCCGGCAGGTCTCACGC
>NZ_DATMYK010000041.1:0-22800 GCF_035560995.1 Humidesulfovibrio sp.
GGGGGGAGAGGCTAGGACTCGGCGCTGGTGTTGTCCACCACGTGGGCCACGCCGCAGGCCTTGGTCCGTTCGGCTTCCTCGGCGCGCAGGGCGCGGCGCAGCACCTTGCCCACCATGGTCTTGGGCAGGCTTTCGCGGAACTCCACGTGGCGCGGCACCTTGTAGCCCGCCAGCTTCTGGCGGCAGAAGGCGATGATCTCGGCCTTGGTGGGCTTTTCGCCCGCCTTGGGCACCACGAAGACCTTGACCACCTCGCCGCGCGCATCGCAGGGAATGCCCACGGCCACGGCCTCCTGCACCTTGGGATGCTGGTGCAGGATTTCGTCGATCTCGCGCGGGTAGATGTTGTAGCCCGCGCTGATGATGAGGTCCTTCTTGCGGTCCACGATGAAGAAGTAGCCGTCCTCGTCCATGTAGGCGATGTCGCCGGTGTAGAGCCAGCCGTTGCGCAGCACGTCGGCGGTCTCGTCGGGCTTGTTGTAGTACCCGGCCATGACCTGCGGACCGCGCACGGCCAGTTCGCCCAGCTTGCCCGGCGGCAGGGCCGGGCCGCCCAGGTCCATATCCACAATCTTTGCGTCGGTGCCGGGCACGGGCAGGCCGATGGAGCCGTGCTTGGCCACGCCGTGCAGCGGGTTGATGTGCGTCACCGGGCTGGCCTCGGACAGGCCGTAGCCTTCGCAGATGCGCGCGCCCGTGGCGTTCTTGAACTGTTCGAACCATTCCACCGGCATGGGAGCCGAGCCGGACACGCAGTAGCGGATGGAGGACAGGTCGTAGGTGCCCACGTTCTTTTGCTGCAAAAGGGAGATGTACACCGAGGGCGCGCCGGGGAACACCGTGGGGCGTTCCTTGTGGATGGTCTTCAAGACGTCGCCCGGGACATAGCGCGGGAAGGGAATCTGCGTGGCGCCAAGGGCCGTGCACAGGTTCAGGCACACGGTGAGGCCGTAGATGTGGAAGTAGGGCAATACGCCGAGGAAGAGCTCCTGGTTTTCGCCCATGCCGGGCAGCATGGCCGTGCACTGCATGGCGTTGGCGCACAGGTTGGCATGGGTGATCATGCAGCCCTTGGCCAGACCCGTGGTGCCACCGGTGTATTGCAGAAGCGCCAGGTCCTTTTCCGGGATGAGCCCATCGGCCGTGTAGGTGGCCATGCCGCCCAGAAGGGAGGACCAGGTGTGCACCTGGTTGCCGTCAAAGGGCACCTTGCGGTTCTGCCCCTCGCGCCAGGCGCGCAGCTTGTAGAGCATGCTCAACGGGAAGCGCAGGGCATCGGCGATGGAGGTGACGAAATACTTCTCGATCTTGAGCTGCGGACGCAGGGCTTCGATCTTGCTCCACAAGAGGTCCAGGGTGATGAGGAAGCGCGCGCCGGAATCCGCGAACTGGTGGACGATCTCCGTCTCCATGTACAGCGGGTTGGTGAAGACGACGGTGCCTCCCGCGCGCAGCACGCCCCAGTAGGCGATGACCGTCTGCGGGGTGTTGGGCAGCATGATGGCCACGCGTTCGCCGCGCTTGAGCCCGTGCTTGCGCAGGTTGGCCGCCACAAGGGAGGAGAGTTTGCGCAGCTTCGAGTAGCTGATGCTCGTGTTCTGAAACACGATGGCCGGACGGTCCGGCCAGCGCTTGGCTGCGTCATCCAGCAGCTCGAACACCGGCTTCACGGCAAGCTGCGGGGAATTCGGAACATTTTGGTCGTAATGCGTCAGCCAGGGGCGGTCAATCTCGGGCATGGTCCAACCTCGTGGAGAATCGTGGAGCATAAAAGCGCCGACGGACTATAGTTGCGCGTAATGAAGGTGGCAAGGGGAAATGAATGGTACATCGCGAGGGGGAGCATCCTTGGCCGGAGGTCGGCTTTTTGACGGATCGGTTCATTGCGTCCATGAACGATTCGTCCATTTTCCGCCTGTGTCGCATTTCGAAGCAGGCGGTGGGCCAATCGCCTCCAGACCTTGACAGGCCCTTGATTGTTGGGCTAGTGGAGCAAGAATGAAGGGCCATGTTTTTAAAAAAAATTATTGAACAAGTGAATGATTTGCTGGTTTCTTGCCCGAAAGTTGCATGAGCTTTGATCAGGCCACGGCGCGGCAGACCCTTCCGCCCGCCCAGAGCCCTGGCAGGCAGCGATTTTCCCGGACGCATCAACCACAGAGTGAATGAACATGCTGCTTTCAGAAGGAAAATACATCAAGCCCAGCAAGGAGACCCGGGTGCTGGCCATCCTGGACTCCCTGTCGCAGGACTCCGCCCTGTCCCAGTACGAGCTGGGCCGGCGGCTCAAGCTCAGTGGAGCCATGGTCAACCAGTACCTGAAGCTCCTGCAGGAGCAGAACCTCATCGAGTACCGGCCGGTGAACGGCAAAAGCTACCGCTACGTGCTGACGAGCGGCGGCGAGAGAAGCCGCAGGCAGATGTTCAGCGACTACTCGAGCGAGACCATCCGCCTGTACACCAACATCAAGGACTTCATCATCTCCAAGCTGAGCAGCCTGGCGCTGCGCGGCCGCAAGAAGATAGCGCTTTTCGGCGCCTCCGAAACCTGCGAGGTGGTCCTCTCCGCCCTGCGGGACACAGCCTTCCAGGTGGTGGCCGTGGTGGACAACGATGTGGAAAAGCATGGCGCGCTGTTCCACGGCTACGTCATTTCTTCGCCCCTGGTGCTAGAGCATGTGGACTGCCAGGCCGTGGTCATCACGTCCTTCGGCCGCCAGGACGAAATACACCAGCAACTGCAGCCCGTCTCCGCCAAGAGAGGGCTCGAGATCGTGAGGTTGTGAGCATGGCGCACGTCACCTCCATTACGCTGCCCGGCGGCCTGAAAATCGGCCAGGGACAGCCCTGCTTCATCGTGGCCGAGGTGGGCAACAACCACCAGGGCGACATGGCCCAGGCCCGGCTGATGGTTCAGGAAGCCGCCAAGGCGGGCGTCCAGGCCGTGAAGTTCCAGAAGCGGCACATGGAATCGCTTTTGACCCGCGCCGGGCGCGAGGCCCCCTACACCGGGGCCAACAGCTTCGGCCCCACCTACGGCGCGCACAGAAACGCCCTGGAGCTCTCCGTCGAGCAGATGGCCGAGCTGAAGGAGCTGAGCGAGTCCCTGGGGCTGGTGTTCTTCGCCTCCGCCTGGGACGAGGTGAGCCTGACGGAGATGCTCAGCCTCGGCATGCAGGTCATCAAGATCTGTTCGGCCGACGTGGTCAACGTGCCCCTGGTGCGCAAGGTGGCCGAAAGCGGCCTGCCCGTCATCCTCTCCACCGGCATGAGCAGCCTGGAGGAAGTGGACACGGCGGTGAACATCATCCGCGCCCGGCACGACAACCTTGTGCTTCTGCACTGCAATAGCTCCTACCCCTGCCAGGAGGAACAGATCGGCCTGCCGGTCATGGATTCCCTGCGGGAGCGCTACAACCTTCCCGTGGGCTACTCCGGGCACGAGCGCGGCCTGGCCCCCAGCGTGGCTTCCGTGGCCCTGGGCGCCTGCGTGGTGGAACGCCACTTCACGCTCGACAAGAACCAGGTGGGCACGGACCACAAGGCCTCCCTTGAACCCGCGGAACTCGCCACCCTGGTGCGCATGATCCGCGAGGTGGAGGCCTGCATGATCCTCAAGGGCAAGAAAGTCTTCCCCGAGGAGCAGGCCGCGGCCAAGAAGCTGCGCAAGTGCATGGTCTTCTCACGCGATCTGCCCGCCGGGCACGTGTTGACCGCGGCCGACCTGACCACGAGGAGCCCGCTGGACGGCATTTCCCCGGTGCACTGGGACGAAGTGCTGGGCGCGGCCCTTGTGCGCAGCGTAAAGCTTGAAGAGCCGCTCCAGTGGGAGTATCTTGCCCTGGCGGGACGGCAGGCCAGCGCGGCCTCCCTCTCCAAATAGCACTCACGGTCCGCGCGGGCCGTGGAACGACGGGCGGCGGCCCCCAGGCGTCGGGAAAAGACAGACCAGGGACGGGTCCTAGATGAACCAGACCAACATTCTGCTTGAAACGGGCACCAACGAGCTGGAGATCATCGAGCTCTACATCACCGAGGGCACAGGGACCGGAGCCGGCGGCGAACCCGCCTATTTCGGCGTCAACGTGGCCAAGGTGCTGGAGATCATCGAGTCGCCCCCGACCCTTGAGCCCGCCACCTCGGCGGAGCATCCGAGCTATCTGGGCGTCATTCCCCTGCGCGACATGGTGCTGCCCGTGGTGGATCTTGCCATCTGGCTGAACATGGACCGCGTGCCCAACCGCCACGAACCCATCCTGGTGACGGAGTTCAACGGCGTGCGCACGGGCTTCCTCGTCTCCGGCGTGACCATGATCCACCGCGTGAGCTGGAGCGACGTGGAGCCGCCCAGCAGATATCTTTCCGACATGCCCGGCAACTGCATCACCGGCACGGTGCGCCTGGGCGAACACTTCGCCCTGCTGCTCGACCTTGAGCGCGCCCTGGTGGAGCTGAACGCCCTGGACACCAAGGAGCCGGAGCACACCCCTGCGCCGGATATGGACACGCCCCTGCATGTGCTGCTGGTGGATGACTCCACCTCGGTGCGTTTTCTTCTGCGCCGCAATTTCGAGGGCGCGGGATTCACCGTGGATGTGAAGAACAACGGCGAGGACGCCTGGAACCACTTGCTGGCCCTCAAGGCCGAGGCTGCGAAAACCGGCGCGCCCATCACCAGCCTGCTGGATGCCGTGGTCTCCGACGTGGAAATGCCGCGCATGGACGGCTACACCTTGACCAAGAACATCAAGAGCGACAAGGAACTGGCCAAGCTGCCGGTGATCCTGTTCTCCTCGCTCATCTCCAAGGGCCTGCTGCACAAGGGCGAGAGCGTGGGAGCCGACGCCCAGATCACCAAGCCGGAGTTCGGCGGCCTGACCAACCAGGTGCGCGACATGATCCTGGCGCGCCGGGCGAAATAGATTTTTCGCGTCAGGCCGTGCGCCTGGGGGGCTTGACCTTTTTCGCGTTTTTGGCGTAGGCATCAAAACAGTCAACAACCCCGCAACCTGCGAGCCAAAACGACATGAACCGCACCGCCTCCGCCATCGCCCTGGCCCTAGCCGCCCCGGCCCTGCGCGAAGACGCTCGCGTCCTCGTCGTAGTAGGCATCGTAGGCGACAGCGCGTCGTAGCGGGCAGGTTTTTCCTTAGGCAAACCCAAACCCCCGCCGGCGCGAGTCGGCGGGGGTTTCTTTTTCTCCCGGGCCAGCAGGCCCAGCACAGGGGGGAAACCAAGCACACCAGCCGACCGCGCCAGCAGGGCACCTTGAGAGGAGGTGTCTCATGCAGGCCAAGCCAAAAACGCAGCCCATGACCATGCCCCAGACCATGAACGGCGCGGAGCTCACCATCCGCCTGCTGGAACGGCAGGGCGTGGACATCATTCCCGGCATTCCCGGCGGGGCCAACCTGCCGCTGTACGACGCGCTGTCCAAAAGCACGGTCATCCGCCACGTGCTGGCCCGGCACGAGCAGGGCGCGGGCTTCATGGCCCAGGGCATGGCCCGCACCACGGGCAGCCCGGCCGTGTTCTTCGCCACCTCCGGCCCCGGCGCCACCAACACCCTCACAGCCATCGCCGACGCCAAACTCGACTCCGTGCCCATCATCTGCATCACCGGCCAGGTGCCAAGCTCCATGATCGGCACCGACGCCTTCCAGGAGGTGGACATCTACGGCATGTCCATCCCGGTGACCAAGCACAACTTCCTGGTGCGCAGCGTGGAGGATTTGCTGCGGGTGATCCCGGAGGCCTTCCGCATCGCGTCTTCCGGGCGGCCAGGGCCCGTGCTGGTGGACATCCCCAAGGACGTGCAGACCGCGCGCATCACAGTGAATCAATGGCCGGAGCCGGGCGGTCCGGACCCGGTGGAATCCCCGGACCAGGACGCGCTGCTCCAGGCCGCGCGCATGCTGGCCGAAAGCCGCAAACCCATCCTGATGCTGGGCGGGGGCGTGGCCGCCTCCGGCGCTTCCCCGGCCGCGCGCGCCTTTGCCGAGGCCGCCAGCCTGCCCGTGACCATGTCGCTCTTGGGCTTAGGGATATTGCCCGACGCCCACCGCCTGAACCTGGGCATGCTGGGCATGCACGGCACCCGCGCGGCCAACATTCTGATGCACGAGTGTGACCTGCTCGTGGTGGCGGGCGCGCGCCTGGACGACCGCGCCACGGGCCGCCTGGAGCAGTTCTGCCCCGGCGCAAAACTCATTCATCTGGACATAGACCAGAGCGAGCTGGACAAGCTCAAGGCCACGCACCTGGGCATCCGGGCTGACGTGGGCGCGGCCCTGGCGGCGCTTTTGCCCCTGGTGGACGCCGAGGCCGCCCGCACGGCGCGCGCGCAGTGGCTTGTCCGCGTGGCCGCCTGCAAGGCCGAGAACCCGCAGGAGCTGCCCGGCCTGGGCAGCCCGCTGACGCCCTACGGCCTGGTGCGCTGCACCGGCGATATCCTGAACGCCGGGGGGGGCGAGGGGGCCATCGTGGCCACGGACGTGGGCCAGCACCAGATGCGCGCGGCCCAGGCCTACCCGGACTTGAAGCCCCGCGCCTGGCTGACCTCAGGGGGGCTCGGCACCATGGGCTTCGGACTGCCCACGGCCATCGGCGCGGCGCTGGCCAACCCCGGCCGTCGCGTGGTCTGCTTCAGCGGCGACGGCAGCCTTCAGATGAACATCCAGGAGCTGGCCACGGCGGCGGAGACCGGGGCCAACGTGACCATCGTGTTGGCGGACAACGGCGGCCTGGGCCTGGTGCAGCAGCAGCAGGACCTGTTCTACGCACGGCGCATCTTCGCCTCCAGCTACCGGCACCACGTGGACTTCATCAAGATCGCCGAGGGCTTCGGCGTGCGCGCCGTGGACCTCTCCGAGTGCCGCGATCCCCTGGCGGCCCTGGAGCGCGCCCTGAAGTGCGAGGGCCCCTGCCTGGTGCGCGTGCCCGTGCAGGCGCAGGAGAACGTGTACCCCATGGTGCCTCCGGGCGCGGCCAACACCGACATGATCTGCGAGGATGCGCCCGCAGCATGCGCACAGGCGTCCTGCGCGCCGAAGACCGAGAGCAAAGGAGGACGGACCCATGCCTAAGACCGAACAGAACCTCATGGCCCTGCGCCTTACCGTGAACAACCACCCCGGCGTGATGACCCACGTGTGCGGGCTTTTCGCGCGGCGGGCCTTCAACGTGGAGGGCATTCTGTGTACTCCCCAGGAGGACGGCACCACGAGCCGCATCTGGCTGGTGGTCAAGCGCGACGACCGCCTGGAGCAGATGATCCGCCAGGTGCGCAAGCTGTATGACGTGCTGGAGGTGCTGGCCTTCGAGGCCGACGCCACGGCCCTGGCGCGCATGGACGCCTGCATGGAGGGCTGGGAGGCGGCCGGCCCCTGCGCGGAGAGCGCGGCCTAGGCCGCGGCCACGCCTGCGAGACGAAAAAGGCGCGGGGGAGAGCATGTCTCCGCCGCGCCTTTCGCGTCGTATTGGGCGGGCGGCTAGAAGCCGTTCTCCCGCAGGAAGTCCATACTGAGCTTGGACGCGGGCTTGGCCTCCGCGTTGCCGGAGCCCATCCACGCGCCCAGCATGTTGCGCACGTATTTGCCGATGAGGTCGGTCTCCATGTTCACGCGCGTGCCCGCCGTCCAGCCGGAGATGGTCGTCTCGCGCTGGGTGCTGGGGATGATGTTCACGGAGAGGCTGTCCGGGCCGCAGGCGTTCACCGTCAGGCTGATGCCGTCGAGGGTCACCGAGCCCTTCTGGATGACGTACGCGCCGTGCTCCGCCGGGAAGCTCAGGGTGTACACGCGGCTCTCGCCCGCGGGCTCGACGCCCGTGACCACCGCCACGCAGTCCACGTGCCCGCTCACCAGGTGCCCGCCCAGGCGGTCGCCCAGGGCCAGGGCCCGTTCCAGGTTGGCCACGCTGCCGCTCTTGAGGCCGCCCAGGCTGGTGTGGCGCAGGGTTTCCGCGCTGGCGTAGGCCGTGAACCAGTTTTCGCCCGCCGTCTCAACGGTCAGGCAGGCGCCGTTCACCGCGATGGATTCGCCCAGCACGATATTCTTCAAGTCGAACAGGGCGCGGATGCGCAGCCGCGTCTCCGCGCCGCGCGCCTCCACGGCCTCCACGCGGCCCATGCCCTGCACCAGTCCGGTGAACATCGCTCGCTCTCCTATTTTCTACGGGGCTTGTAGGTGAGTTTCACATCCTCCCCGCAGGAGGACGAGTGCGCCAGGCGGAAGGGCAGGGCCTGCTCCATGGTCTGCACGGCCTCGCCCGCGAACAGGCTCTTGCCCTCGGCGTCGCCCAGCACGCGCGGGGCCAGGTAGAGCACGAACTCGTCCACCAGGTCCTGGCGGCACAGGCTTAAGGCCAGGTGCCCGCCGCCCTCGCACAGGGTGAGGTGGCAGCCGAGCTCCTGGCGCAGCCGCGTGAAGGCCGGGGCGAAATCAAGTCCGCGCCCTTCGCTTCCCGGCAGTTCCGGCAGGCCCCAAATGTGCGTGCCGCGCTCGCGCAGCTCGTCCGCCAGGGGGGTCTTGGCCGAGTACTCGCTGGTCCAGAACACGGCCTGCTGCGGCCGCTGGCGCAAAATGGAATAGTTTGAGTAGGCCTTGGGCAGCTTGCTGGTCACGATGACCGCCAGGGGCTGGCAGAAGCCCTCGGGCAGGGTGGACTGGCCCGTCTCCTCCAGGCGGCAGGTAAGCTGCGGATTGTCGCCGTAGAAGGTGTTGCCGCCCACGATGACGGCCTGCACCTGGGAGCGCAGGAGGTGCACGTCGGCCTGGGACTGCGGGCCGGAAACCGCCTGGGGCCTGCCGCCGCGCGCGGCGATCTTGCCATCCAGGGTGCTGGCCATCTTGAGGATGTTATAGGTGCGGGCCGTGGTCTTCCAGGTCACGAACTCGTCGATGAGGTCGCGGCAGAGGGCTTCCTCGACGCCGACGGTGACCTCGACCCCGGCCGCGCGCAGGGCTTCCACGCCGCCGCCGGTCACGTCCTGGTTGGGGTCGCCGCAGCCGACGACCACGCGTTTGATGCCCGCCTTCAGCACCGCCTGGGTGCAGGGCGGGGTCTTGCCCTGGTGGTTGCAGGGCTCCAGGGTCACGAACAGGGTGCAGTCCGCCGGGTTCACGCCTTTCTCGGCCGCGTCGGCCAGGCAGTTCACCTCGGCGTGGGGGCCGCCGTGGGCCTTATGCCAGCCCTCGGCCACCACCTGGCCGTTTTGGACCAGCACCGCGCCCACGCAGGGGTTCGGGGCCGTGGCGCCGCGCCCGCGCAGGGCCAGCTCGGCCGCGCGGCGCATGAAGGCCTCAAGAGGCCCAGTAGTCTCCAGGCATGTGGGCATGTTCCACTCCCGCTTCTATGAGCATGGCGTTGGCCAGTTCGTCCGGGTAGGACTCGGCGAAATAGATGGCCTTGACCTGGCAGTTGATGAGCATCTTGGTGCAGATGAGGCAGGGCTCGGTGGTGCAGTATATTTCTGCTCCGGCCAGGGAAAGCCCGTGCAGCGCGCACTGGATGATGATGTTCTGCTCCGCGTGCAGGCCCCGGCACAGCTCGTGCCGCTGGCCCGAGGGGATGCCCATGCGTTCGCGGATGCAGCCGACCTCGCGGCAGTGGGCCACGCCCGTGGGCGTGCCGTTGTAGCCGGTGGCGATCATGCGCTTGTCGCGCACGGCAACTGCCCCCACGCGCCTGCGCAGGCAGGTGGAGCGTTCCGCCACCAGGTGGGCGATGCGCATGAAGTAGATGGGCCAGGGGACGCGGTCGCTCATGTGCAGGGCCTCCCGAAGCCTTGGGGAAAAAACCGCCCGGACCGGGCTTCACGCTTTCGGTCCGGGCGGCATTCTTGCGGATTTACCAGGCGTAGAGCGGGAACTCGCGGGCGAAGTCCTCCACCTCAAGGCGGATCTCATCCAGCACGGAGTCGTTGTCCATGTTCTCCAGCGCGGCGGTGATGGCCTCGGCCACGGCCAGCATGTCTTCTTCGATCATGCCGCGGGTGGTGAGGGCCGGGGTGCCGATGCGGATGCCGGAAGTGACGGTGGGCGGCGTGGTGTCGAACGGGATGCCGTTCTTGTTCACGGTGATGCCCGCCTTCTCCAGCGCGGCCTGGGCGTCCTTGCCGGTGATCTTCTTGCTGCGCAGGTCCACCAGCATGAGGTGGTTGTCCGTGCCGCCGGAAACCAGGTCGAACCCGGCGTCCTTCAGGAAGCCCGCCAGGGCGCCGGCGTTTTTCACCACCTGCTCCTGGTACTGCTTGAAACCGGGCTGCAGCGCTTCGCCGAAGGCCACGGCCTTGGCAGCGATGATGTGCATCAGCGGTCCGCCCTGGATGCCGGGGAAGATCTGCGAGTTCAGGGTCTTGCCCATTTCCTCGCCCGCCAGGATCATGCCGCCGCGCGGGCCGCGCAGGGTCTTGTGCGTGGTGGTGGTGGTGTAGTGCGCATGGCCGATGGGCGAGGGGTGCAGCTCGGCGGCGACCAGGCCCGCGATGTGGGCCATGTCGACCATGAGCGTGGCGCCCACTTCGTCGGCGATCTTGCGGAAGCGCGCGAAGTCGATGATGCGCGGATAGGCGCTGGCGCCCGCCACGATCATTTTGGGCTTGCATTCCTTGGCGGTCTTTTCCAGGGCATCGTAGTCGATGGTCTGGGTGTCCTCGGACACGCCGTAGGAGGCGATGTTGAACAGCTTTCCGGAGAAGTTCACCGGGCTGCCGTGGGTCAGGTGGCCGCCGTGGGAGAGGTTCATGCCGAGGACGGTATCGCCGGGTTTGCAGGCGGCGAAGTACACGGCCATGTTGGCCTGGGAGCCGGAGTGGGGCTGCACGTTGGCGTAGCCCGCGCCGAAGATCTGCTTGGCGCGGTCGATGGCCAGCTCTTCGGCCTGGTCCACGAACTCGCAGCCGCCGTAGTAACGCTTGCCCGGATAGCCCTCGGCGTACTTGTTGGTCATCACGCAGCCCGCGGCCTGGCGCACGGCGGTGGAGACGAAGTTCTCCGAGGCGATGAGCTCAAGTCCGCCCACCTGGCGGTCGATTTCCCCCGCAATGGCGGCGGCGATTTCCGGGTCTTGGATGAAGAGTTCTTCCATGTGCGTCCTCGTGTGGCTTGAGTGATGCCGGGGGGCCGAGCGCTGGCGCGCGGGCTATTCCGTGAAACGCTTGAAAAGCATGCAGCCGTTGGTGCCGCCGAAGCCGAAGGAGTTGGACAGGGCGTATTCGGCCTGCTTCTTCCTTGCGCCAGCCGCGCCGTAGTCCAGGTCGCACTCCGGGTCCGGAATGATCTGATTCACGGTGCCGGGGATGATGCCGGTTGCAAGCGCCATGACGCTGAACACGCCCTCAACGCCGCCGGCAGCGCCCAGCAGGTGGCCGATCTGACCCTTGTTCCCGCAGATGGCGATGTTTTTGGCATGCGCGCCGAACACCGTCTTGATGGCCCGCGTCTCGCCCAGGTCGCCCAGGTGGGTGGAGGTGGCGTGCGCGTTGATGTGGTCCACCTGCGAGGGGTCGATGCCCGCTTCCTCGATGGCTTTGCGCATGGCGATGGCCGCGCCGGAACCGTCCTCGGGCGGGGCGGCCATGTGGTAGGCGTCGCCGCTGGCGCCCGCGCCCACGACCTCGGCCAGGATCTTGGCGCCGCGCTTGCGCGCGTGGTCCAGGCTCTCCAGCAGCATGAGCCCGCAGCCCTCGCCGATGACGAAGCCGTCGCGGTCCTTGTCGAACGGGCGGGAGGCGTGTTCGGGGTCGTCGTTGCGGGTGGAAAGCGCCTTCATGGCGTTGAACCCGGCAAAGGCCAGGGGCGTGATGGTGGACTCCGAGCCGCCGCAGATCATGACGTCGTTTCTGCCCAGCTTGATTTCCGAGAAGGCGTTGCCGATGGCGTGGGTGCCGGAGGCGCAGGCCGTGGTGGTGCAGATGTTCGCGCCGCGCGCCCCGTGCTCGATGGAGACCATGCCCGCCGCCATGTTGGCGATGATGGTGGGAATGAAGAACGGGTTGATGCGGCCGGGGCCGGCTTCCATGAGCTTCTGGTGCTGGGTTTCTATGCCCTCCAGCCCGCCCAGGCCCACGCCGATGATGACGCCGGCGCGGTGTGCTTCCTCGGGCGGAATGGTCCAGCCCGCCTGCTCCATGAGCATCTTGGAGGCGCTCACCGCGTACTGGGTGAACTTCTCCATTCTGCGCGCGGCCTTGGCGTTGATGTATTTGGTCGGATCAAAGCCCTTGACCTCGCCCGCGATTTGCGTGTCGTGGCCGGTCGCGTCGAAGGTGGTGACTTTTGCGATGCCGGACTTTCCGGCAAGCAGGTTCTCCCAGCTGGACTCGAGGTCGTTTCCAAGGGGGGTGATGGCGGCCAAAGCCGTGACGACAACCCTGTTCATGCAGACGTATCCGTTTTGCGGGGGCAGCCCGTGCGGGGAAAATGGCCGGAGCGCCCCGCAGCCCAACGCAGGCAGGGCGCTCCGGAAATTAAGGCGGGAAGGCCGTAGGGCCGTCTTACTTGTGCTTCTCGATGTAGTCGATGGCGTCCTTGACCTTGAGGATCTTCTGGGCCTCTTCGTCGTCGATCTCGATGTCAAAGGCCTCTTCCATGGCCATGATCAGCTCGGTCAGGTCCAGGGAGTCGGCGCCCAGGTCTTCAACGAAGGAGGCTTCGGGCTTCACTTCGTCGGCGGACACGCCCAGCTGCTCGACCACAATGCCTTTGACTTTTTCGGCTACGGACATATTCCCTCCAAAAGGTGTTTTTAACGTGACGTTACAGTTACATGTACATTCCGCCGTTGACGGCCAGAACCTGTCCGGTGACATAGCCCGCTCCCGGTCCCGCAAGGAACGAGACGGCGGCGGCGATGTCCTCGGGCGCGCCCAGGCGGCCAAGGGGAATGCTCTCAAGCATCTTTGCGACGATGGCTTCAGGCAGCACCGAGGTCATGTCGGTCTGGATGAAGCCGGGAGTGACTGCGTTGACGGTGACGCCGCGGCCCGAAAGCTCGCGCGCGGCGCTTTTGGTGAGCCCGATGAGGCCCGCCTTGGCGGCCACGTAGTTGGCCTGGCCCGCGTTGCCCATCTGCCCCACCACGGAGGAGATGTTGATGATGCGGCCGGAGCGCTGCTTGGCCATGAGTTTGGCGGCCTCGCGCAGGCAGGCGAAGGCACCGGTCAGGTTCACCTGGATGACCTTGTCCCAGTCCTCGTCCTTCATGCGGATCAAGAGGCCGTCTTTGGTGATGCCGGCGTTATTGACCAGCACCTCCAGGCTCACTTTGTCCTTGATCTCCTCGGTGAAGAAGGCGCACACGGCTTGCCGATTGCTGGCGTCGAGGCGGAAGGCCTTGGCCTCGCCCCCGGCCTCAGCTATGGCGGCCACGGTCTTCTCGGCCTCTTCGGGCCTGCTCACATAGGTCAGGTAGACCTCGAAGCCGTCCTTGGCGAGGCGTTCGGCGCAGGCGCGGCCAATGCCGCGCGAACCGCCGGTCACCAGTGCAACCTTGGGCATGTCGCTCATGTTCTTCCCCTCTTCCGGCCGGGTTCACGGCCGGTGTGCTTCTCTTTCAGTACCCGAATTTCAGCCGGACTGCAAACCCGCTCTTCGGGGTCCTAGAACTTCACCAGGGCGGAGCCCCAGGTGAAGCCGCCGCCGAAGGTGCCCAGAAGCACCAGGTGTCCGGGCTTCACAAAGCCCTCGGCCACGGCCTCGGAAAGGGCCAGCGGCACGGAAGCGGCGGAGGTGTTGCCGTACTTCTGCAGGTTGGTGAAGACCTTGGATTCCGGGATGTCGAGCCTTTTTCCCACGGCTTCCACGATACGCAGGTTGGCCTGGTGCGGAATGAGCACGTCCACGTCGTCCTTGGTCAGCCCGTGCCTGGTCAGAAGTTCCTCGCAAACGGAGCTCATGGCGCGCACGGCGTGCTTGTACACCTCGCGGCCGTTCATCTCCACGAAGAAATCGCGGCGGATCGTGTCGCCCAGCTTGTAGGGCGTGCCCGAGCCGCCGCCCTTGACGGTCAAAAGGTCGCCCACGGCTCCGTCGGAGGCCACCAGCACATCGAGCACGCGGCCACCGGAGAGGCCCGGCGCATCGGCCGTGAGCACCACCGCGCCCGCGCCGTCGCCGAAAAGGATGCAGGTGCCGCGGTCGGTGTAGTCCACGCGGGAGGAGACGATGTCGCAGGCGGCCACGAGCACCCTGGCCTGCGGGTGCAGGGCGATGAGCGCCCGCGCAGTCTCCAGCGCGTACAGAAAGCCGGAGCAGGCGGCGGAGACGTCCATGGACATGCGCCCGGAAATGCCCAGCCGGTGCGAGAGCATGCAGGCGGCGGAAGGAATGACGGCATCGGGGGAGAAGGTGGCCACGATGACGTGGGTCAGCTCCTCCGCGGTCATGCCCGCCTTTTCCAGGGCGGCCACCGAGGCGCCGTGGCACAGGTCCACGCAGGTCTCGCCGTTCAGGGCCACGTGGCGCTCGCGGATGCCCGTGCGGGAGACGATCCACTCGTCGTTGGTCTCCACCATGCGCTCGAAATCGGCGTTGGTGAGCACGCTGTCCGGCACACAATGACCCATGCCGCGGATGATGCAGGAGGTGTTCATAGGCATGCTCTGTATGGGGCTAGTGCCGATAGTGTCGGCGTGGTTTGCGTATGGACCCGGCCGGAAGGGACCAGCCGGACTCGGGTCAGGCCTTGTGCCTGCTGAACTGGCCCAGCTCCGCGTGGGCGGTGAGCTCCGCGGCCAGGTGTTCGTGGGACTTCTTTTCCACAAAGGTGGCGGCCATGCGCGTGGCGTTGGTCACGGCCTTCACGTTGCTGGCCCCGTGGCAGACGATGAGGATGCTCTTGAGCCCCAGAAGCGGCGCGCCGCCGTATTCGGCGTAGTCCATCATCTGGGCGAAGTTCTTGAGGGAGCGCATGGAAAGCGCCGCGCCCATGCGCGAGAGCATGTGGCGCTTGAGCTCGCGCTTGAGCACGCGGCCGAAGCTTCTGGCCAGGCCCTCGGAAAGCTTGAGGCAGATGTTGCCCACAAAGCCGTCGCATACGGCCACGTCGAGGTCGCCGGTGAAGATGTCGCGGCCTTCCACGTTGCCCACGAAGTTCAGCGAGGTCTGCTTCAGAAGGTCGAAGGCCTCCTTCACCACGAGATTGCCCTTGCCCTCTTCCTCGCCGATGGACAGAAGGCCCACGCGCGGATGGTCCACGCCCAGCACGTCGCGGGCGAGGACATCGCCCATGATGCCGAACTGGGCCAGGTGCGAGGGCTTGGAATCCACGTTGGCGCCCACGTCGATGAGCACCACGGGTTCCTTCTCCGTCGGCATGATGCTGGCCAGCGCCGGGCGCTCCACGCCTTTGATGCGGCCGAGCACGAACATGCCGCAGGCCACGGAGGCCCCGGAATTGCCCGCGCTGACCACGCCGTCGGCCTGGCCGTCCTTCACCAGCTGGCAGGCCACCTGGATGGAGGAATCCTTCTTGCGCCTGAGCGCGTCCGAGGGCTTCTCGTCCATGCCCACCACCTGGGAGGCGTGGTGGACGGTTATGGGCAGCTGGTCTGCGCCTTCAATGCGCGCAAGCTCGCCGCGAAGCGCTTCCTCATCGCCCACCAGGGTGATGTGGATGCCTTCGCGGGCGGCCTGCACGGCGGCAGGGACGTTGACACGGGGGCCAATGTCGCCCCCCATGGCGTCAACGGCTATGCGGGGCGCTTTCTCAAGCATTCGCGGGCGTCAGGGCCTGGCGGTCCTTGTAGTTGCCGCACGCGGAGCAGGCGCGGTGGGAAAGCACGGGCTCGCCGCACTTGCACAGCACGACATTGGGGGTGTCCACGTGGTCGTGGGAGCGGCGCATGTTCTTGCGGGACTTGGAAGTCTTTTTCTTGGGTAAGGCCATGATGGCACTCCTTCTTCTTATTAGGACGCGATCCGGGGGACCGGGGGCGCGTTCTGGTTATGATAACTTCAAGTTGCGCAGGACCGCAAGCCTTGGATCGCCCTCATCGGGGACGCAGGCGCAGGAGCCCTGATTCCTGTTGATGCCGCACTTGGGGCACAGGCCCTTGCAGTCCTCGGAACACAAGGGGGCTTCCGGCAGGGCCAGCAGGAATTGCTCCCACAAGAAACCCGCGGCGTCGAACTCGGGCTGGCCCGCGTTCATGCGCAGGCGGCTTTCGTCCTCCAGCTCCTCGCCCTCACGGGCCGGCTCCTCAAAGTTGTCGAAGTCGCCCTCCACGGGCAGTTCGAAGTCCTCGATGCAGCGGCCGCAGGGCACGCGCACGGAGCCGGAGAATTCGCCGCTGATCAGGAAGCCGTCGTCCTGGGGCACGATGAGCATCCTGGCCTCGAACTCCCGGCCCACCTTGGCGGGCACGCGGAACTCATCCATGGGGCCGGTCCACAGGGACTGGTCCGTGAAATGAAACTCCCGGCCTTCTGCCGGGATGTCTTGCAGGGAAATCCAGAGTTCGGTCATGCTGCCTCGCAGGCCGCATACCTATACGGGCGGCTTTTTGTTTGTCAAGAAAAAAGCACTTGCGTTTTTCCCGGTCCGGGGCTAAAAGTCCTCTTCCTTGAGGCCGGGAGCCCGGTTTCAGCTTTCAGCGGCGCTGGCCGCATACGAGCACAGAGAATGTTTCAGGAGGATTCCAATATGTCCAAGACGTGCGATATTTGCGGCAAGCACCCCAGCTCCGGCAACAACGTGAGCCACGCCAACAACCGTACCCGGCGCCGTTTCCTGCCCAACCTGCAGCGCACCAAGACCGTTCTTCCCTCTGGCGAAGTCAAATACGTCCGCGCCTGCACCCGTTGCATCCGCAGCGGCTCGGTGGTGAAGCCCGCCGTGCGCCCCGTGATCGCGGCCTAATACCGCCTCGGTCCTAGCTTGACGAGAGAGCCCCGGCTTGCCGGGGCTTTTTTCGTGCCCTTTTTTCGGCCCGCCCGTCAAGGCCAGCCCTTTCGGAGCCGCTCGCCATCGCCCACCCGGAGCGTCGGCGCGCCCTGTCCTGGATGGCCGCTTTCCGCCCACTCATCAGCAAAGTTGAACGCCCGCTTCAGGCATTCCCATTGGACTGCCGGGCGGGCTTTTGGCACATTCGCTCCGCGCGGCCCGGATGCTCCCGGCCGTTGAGACGCCGGGAGGGCGCATGTCGAGCAAGGATTATTTCGCCATGGTGGCCGGACAGTGGGACGAGCTGCGCGCCGGGTTCTTCCCGGATGCCGTGCGCGAGAAGGCTCTGGAGATCGCCGGAATAGGCGCGGCAGGCCAGGGCAAAACCGCCGCCGACCTGGGCGCAGGCACGGGCTTCGTCACCCGGGCCCTGCTTCAGGCCGGGCTCGCGGTCTTTGCCGTGGACCAGTCCGCAGCCATGCTGGCCGAGCTGCGCACCGCGTTCGCGTCCCAGGCCGCGGCCGGGCGGCTCACCGCACTGGAGGGCCAGGCCGAACGCCTGCCCCTGCCGGACGCCTCGGTGGACTACGTCTTCGCCAACATGTTCCTGCACCACGTGGACGACCCGGCCAAAGCCATTGCCGAGATGACGCGCATCCTGCGGCCCGGCGGGCGGCTGGTCCTCACCGACCTGGACCTGCACGCCCATGACTTTCTTCTGGTGGAGCACCACGACCGCTGGCCCGGCTTCCGGCGCGATGACGTTGCCGGCTGGCTGGCCGCGGCCGGTTTGCAGCGCGTGCGCGTGGACTGCTGCGGTGAGCGCTGCTGCGCCACGTCACAGTCAGGCTCCTGCGACGGCGGCGACAAGGCGGACATCTCCATCTTCGCCGCCAGCGGCAGGAAGCCGGTGCTCGCCATCCGCCCGGCGGACGCGGACCCGCTGGCCGTGGGCGCGCGCGCCAGGGAGTGCTTCGGCGCGCAGCCCGCGCTGCTCTGCGCGGAGTCCGTGCTGCTGGCCGTGGCCGAGGGCCTGGGCGTGGCCTCGCCGCTCATCCCCCGCGTGGCCACGGGCTTTTGCAGCGGGCTTTCCCGCACCGATGGCGCCTGCGGGGCCTTCAGCGGGGGCGTCATGGCTCTGGGCCTGGCCCTGGGACGGGAGAGTGGGGCCGACGATCTGGACGAGACCTACGTGCCCGTGCAGGAGTATCAGGAGTTTTTTCTTGGGCGCTTCGGGTCCCTTGCCTGCACCAAAGTGTGCGGCTTCCACCTGGGCACGGACGAGGGGCGCAAGAACTTCGGCCCCGGCGGAGGCAAGGCGCGCTGCCTTGATGTTGTTGAGCAGGCGGCGGCGCAGGTCGTGCGCATCCTGCAGGACAGGTAGCCGCCAGCCATGGTTGTGAGCGCCCGATTCCTCGACGCCAGCCCGGACGGAAGCGGCTGGGGCCGCAGCCTGGCCTTTGGCGAAGCCTCGGAAACCCGCCAGGCCTGGAGCATGGGGGAAGTCGCGGCCGTGGTCGCCTGGGCCGAAGCCCAGGCCCGCGCCGGACGCTGGGTGGTGCTGGCCCTGGCTTTTGAGGCCGCGCCCGCCTTTGACGACGCCCTGGCCGCGCATGCGCCCCAGCTGGGCCTGCCCCTGGCCTTTACCGCCAGCCACGCCGCGCCCTTGCCCGAATTGCCCCTCCCGGAATCATCGGAGCCTGCGCCATCCCAGTGCAGCGCCCCCGGACCCTGGCGGGCCCTGGTGCCCCCGGCTGACTACGCCCGGCGTTTTGCCCGCCTGCACGAATGGCTGGCCGAGGGCGAGACCTATCAAGCTAACTACACCATTCCCTTCGAGTGCGATTTCAACGCAGATGCCGAGGCCTGGTTCGCGCGGCTGGCGCGTGAGCAGAGCGCCGGGTTCTGCGCCTTTCTCGACCTGGGGCGGCACCGGGCCTTGTCCTTCTCGCCGGAGCTGTTCTTCCGCCTGGACGGCCAGGGCGGCGTGCTGGCGCGGCCCATGAAAGGCACCGCCGCGCGCGGGGCCGCGCCGCAGGACGACCGCGCCCGGCGCGCGGAACTCGCCGCCTGCCCCAAGAACCGGGCCGAGAACGTCATGATCGTGGACCTGCTGCGCAGCGACCTGGGCCGCGTGGCCAAGGCGGGCAGCGTGCGCGTGCCACGGCTCTTCCACGTGGAGGCCTACCCCACGGTGTACCAGATGACCTCGGACGTGCGCGCCGAGCTGCGGCCCGGCGTTTCACTCCTGGAGACGCTGGCCGCGTTGTTTCCCTGCGGGTCCGTCACCGGCGCGCCCAAGGTGCGCACCATGCGACTCATCCAAGAGCTGGAGCCGCACCCGCGCGGGCTCTACTGCGGGGCCATCGGCCTGTTGGAGCCCTCTTCCGGCGCTGCTCTGCGCGCCGCCTTCAGCGTGCCCATCCGCACCGTTTGCCTGGACACGGACACGGCCCTGGCGCGCTTCGGCGTTGGCGGGGGCGTGACCTTTGATTCCACCCTGGCCTCGGAGTACGCGGAAATCCAGGCCAAGATGCGCTTTCTCATCCCGCCGGAGGAAGACTTCGAGCTGCTTGAATCCATGCTGCTGCTGAACGGGCGGCTCCCGCTGCTGGACGGGCATCTGGACAGGCTGGGGCGCTCGGCGGAGCATTTCGGCTTCCCCGCGGACGGGGTGGCGGTGTTGCAGGCCCTGGAGCAACTGGCCCGGAACAATCCCGAAGGCCGCCATAAGGTCCGGCTGCTGCTTGCGCGCGATGGCGGCCTGCGGGCCGAGGCCGCGCCCATCGCCCGGGGGCGCATGCGGGTGCGCCTGGGCTTTGCGCCCGCGCCCGTAAACGCGCCACTGGGCGTGTCGGGCGAACTGCTGGCCCACAAGACCACGCGCCGGGCCGTGTACGAGGCCGCCCTGGCCGCCTGCCCCGGCTGCGACGACGCGCTCTTGGTGAACGAACGCGGCGAGGTGACGGAGTCCACGCGGGCTTCGCTGGTGCTTGAGCTGGACGGGGAGCTGGTGACGCCGCCGCTTTCCAGCGGGCTTCTGCCCGGCGTGTTCCGTCAGTGTCTTCTTGAGCGGGGGATCGTGTGCGAACGGGTGATTCTGCCCGCCGATGTGCTGCGGGCCAGGCGCGTATGGCTGGTGAACGCCGTGCGCTGGTGGATGCGCTGCGAGCTTGCGCCCGTCGCGGGCACGCCCGGAGGCTAGGCCGCCTTAGGCCGTCTGCACCTGGTTGCGGCCGCCCAGCTTGGCCGCATAGAGCGCCCTGTCCGCGCGGCCCACAAGACTCTCCACGGATTCGCCCTCCACGTATTGCGACACGCCGAAGCTGGCCGTGATGCCTCCCGGCACCTGGGCCGCAAGCTCCGGGTCCGCGATCAGGGCCGCGCGCAGCTTTTCGGCCAGGGACGCGCCCGCCTCGGCGTCGCAGTTCTTGAGGATCATCAGGAATTCCTCGCCGCCCCAGCGGCACACCGTGTCCGAGGCGCGCAGGTGCTTGCGCAGGGTGGCGGCGGTGCAGCGCAGCACCGCATCGCCCGCCAGGTGGCCGAAGTGGTCGTTCACGGCCTTGAAGTGGTCCAGGTCCGTCAGCACCACGGCCAGGGGCTCGTTGGCGCGCCGGGCCAGGCTGATGGCCTGCTGGAACAGCACGTCCAGAGTCTGGCGGTTCAAGAGCCCGGTCAGCTTGTCCGTGGTGGCCATTTCCTCCACGCGGCGCTGGTAGCGCGAAAGCGACATGCCGGTGATGAACACCACGAGCATGGTGACGGCCAGACACACGGCGATGTTCACGTACAAGGTGCGGCGGATGCCCGCCAGCGCGCCGTCTTCCGGCTTTTCCACGAACAGGAACCACTTGAGCTCCGGGATGTAGCGCACGTTCAGCAGGTGTGTTCTGCCGTCCTGCTCATACTCGTAGGAGCCGGTCTTGACGCTCAGGATGTTCGGGGCGATGTCGCGCAGACCTTCGATGAAGTGGATGTTGGTTTCCTTCTGACGCGTGCGGTCGCCCGCGAGCAGGATGCGTCCCTGCATGTCCACGAAGGAGATGCGCCGGTCGAAACGCTCCTGGTAGTGGGTGATGGCCGAACGCACGGCCTCCACCGTGAGGCCCACCCCGGCCGCGCCGATGAAGTTGCCGTGGAAGTCCTGCACCTTGTAATTGATGAAGATGGTCAGGAGGTCGCGGTTGGCCATGTCCGGGTCCACGTTGATCTCGTAGGGCTCGTGCATGGCGCGCACGCGGTAGTACCAGGCGTCGCGGTTCTCCAGCTCGCTCACCTGCTTGAGCACGCCTGAGGGGTGGTAGTAGTTGCGCGTTTTTTCAGAGATGAAAAAGCTGGTGAACGCGCTGTACTTGCCCATGACCTCGCGCAGGTAGCGCGTGAGCTGGGTGGTGTCGCGTTCGCCGTTCAGGGTCCAGTCGCGCAGGAAGGTGTCGTTGGCCATCATGGAGGCCACGAACACCGGGCGCACCAGGTCCTTCAGGATCTCGGAGTACACGTTGTCCGAGGTCAGCGGCAGCTCCTGGGTCAGGATGGAGTCGCGGATGGCTTTGCGCGAGACCTGATAGCTGACGATGGTGGTGCCCAGGAAGCCGAGCACCAGGAACAGCGTTACAAGCAGCAGGACCGGGCGTTTGCGGGGCAGGGCGATTCGCGACATGGGGGATCCCGCTCATCCGCCTGTCCCGGAGGGGGGCCGTCTGTGCGCGGCGGCCCCCTCCGGCGGCGTTGTTATTCCACTGTGACGCTCTTGGCCAGGTTGCGCGGCTGGTCCACGTCCTTGCCAAGATAGTCGGCCATTTCATAGGCGAAAAGCTGCAACGCGGGCAGAATCACAAAGGCCGAGAGCGGCCCTGTGGCCCTGGGCAGCACCCAGGGCTGCTCCACGTCGAGCTCCAGGCCCTCGTTGGTCAGGGCCACGATCTCGCCCGCGCGGGCCTGCACCTCCACCAGATTGGACTTCACCTTGGGGAAGAACTCGTCGTCCAAAGCGATGGCGAAGGTGGGGAAGTGCGGGTCGATGAGGGCGATGGGGCCGTGCTTCATCTCGCCTGCGGCGTAGCCCTCGGCGTGGATGTAGCTTATTTCCTTCAGTTTGAGCGCGCCTTCCAGAGCCAGGGGGAAGCTGGGGCCCCTGCCCAGGTACAGGAAGCTCGTGGCCTCCGCGTAGTGGCGCGAAAGGCGCTGGGCCGTGGTGCGAAGCCCAGGCAGGGCCGTCTCCAGCACCTGGGGCATGGCTTGCAGTTCGCGCAGCATCTGGGCGCAGGCGTCCTCGCCCATGCGGCCGGAGCGGCGGCCCCAGTACAGGGTCAAAAGCAGCAGGGCGGCCAGCTGGCTGCACATGGCCTTGGTGGAGGCCACGCTGATTTCCGGTCCGGCCTGGCTGTACACCACGTAGTCGGCCTCGCGCGAGATGCTGGAGCCCACCACGTTGCACAGGCCGATGACCGGCAGGCCGCGGCTTTTGGCCAGCTTGATGCCGGCCATGGTGTCCATGGTCTCGCCGCTTTGGCTGATGGCCAGCACCACGCCGTTCTTGGGCAGGATGGGGTCGCGGTAGCGGAACTCGGAGGCGATCTCCACCTGCACGGGAATGCCCGCGTATTTCTCCAGCAGGTACATGCCCCACAAGCCGGCATGGTAGCTGGTGCCGCAGGCCACGATGTGCAGGCGTTCCGGCACGGGCAGCTGGTCCAGCTCCGGCAGGCGCACCTGGCAGCTCTGCTGGTCGATGCGGCCCAAGAGGCAGTCGCGGATGACCTTGGGCTGCTCGAAGATCTCCTTCAACATGAAGTGCTTGTACCCGCCCTTCTCGGCGGCCTGCACGTCCCAGTTGATGTGGCTGACCTTTTTTTCGATGGGCGCGAGGCTGGCGGTCTCCATGACCTCCCAGGAACTGGCGGTGATCTTCAC